>LJVD01000084.1 GCA_001304225.1 candidate division Zixibacteria bacterium SM1_73 | reverse complement strand
TTGATTTCGATCCTGTTCTGTTAAAGCAGACAGATGAGAAAAGCTATTGGGCGGTTTTTCCCTTCTATCTCAAAGAACCCAAGCAGATGACCCTCTTGGTCAAAGGTGAAAATATTTACGGCGACTCGCTTAAGCTTGAACATCCAATTACCATTTCCATCGTGACCAAATCATATGGTGGTAAAGCCGGAAGTGAAGATGGAAAAGCAGAGGTGAAGGTTGATCCGGAGATAGTATACAAAGATATAAATTTGTCAATCAACAAAGAAAAGATGAAAAGAGGGTCGAAACATAAAGTGGTAGGGGAGATTTATTCAGTCGAACCGTCCACAATTCCCTTGAATGGCTTTGCCAAAATCTCTTTGAATTATACTGAAGAGGATTGCGATCCACAAAAGCTTGCTCTTTATGAGTTGACTGACGCTGGTTGGTGGAGGTCTATCGGTCACGATTTGGATTCAACAAATAAAATAGTGAGCGGGAAGGTACGATATTTTTCCTCTTATGCTTTGTTGGAAGATACCAAACCTCCAGTGATAGAAAAAATATATCCATACAATGGAAAAAAGTTCGAACAGAGAAAGCCAGAGATAAAGGCTATCGTAAAAGACGATCTGTCAGGTATCGGAAGTGACCTGGATATTTTGATTACCATCGACGGAGAGTGGATGATACCCGAATACGATCCGGAAACCAATGTTTTGACAACAAGACCAACTTATCCTTTATCCTATGGTAAGCATGAACTTTTGATTTCGGTCAAAGATGGAGTAGGCAATATATCTGAAGCAAAAAGATATTTCTTCGTGGTCAAATAGAGTGAGGACAGTTGTGTTCCACTTTGGCTAAATGAGGAAAATCAAATTGGGCAAAAGTAAAATACTAGTAGCCGAGGGTTTATCCCTCGGGAATCTAAAATAGCCAAGCCGTGAAGGCTTGACTACGCGTTATTGGAGCTTTTGTATTGGTTAAGATTAAGTTAATAGCGGCAGGAAAGACTAAAGAGGATTGGATCAAAGAAGGAATAAAACACTATCAGAAGCTGTTGAAGAAATATGCGGATTTGGAGATCATAGAGATCAAGGAGGAAAAGATCACCAAATCGAAAGACGAGAAGGCTATTTTGAATTCCGAAGGGAAAGCAATCTCGAAATATTTAAAAAAAGATTTCTTGTGGATAGCTTTGGATGCATGCGGTGATGAATTTACTTCGAAGCGATTTGCAAAGTTCATTGAAAAAAACTTGATTTGCGGACACAATGGTTTTATATTTATAGTCGGTGGAGCTTTTGGTTTGTCAGAAAAAATATTGGAGGCTTGCCCTGTTAAACTTTCATTATCCAAGATGACTTTCACTCACGAGATTTCTCGGATTATCATTTTAGAGCAAATCTATCGCGCTTTTTCGATACTTGCCGGAACAAAGTATCATAAATAGACTCATGGCTGTTCCCTCCCCCCTCGGGGGAGAGGGCTGGGTCAGGGGGCATGGAAACAGAAATGAAAAACCAAAGAACAGATTTTTGGTCAGGCAAAAATTATGCGGTGGTGGGTGTCTCTCGTAAGAAGGGTAAATTTGGCAGTATGGTTTTCGAAGAGTTGAAAAAAAGAGGCTATAAAGTTTTCCCGGTGAATGAAGACTTGAAGCTGTTTGGGGATCAGATGTGCTATAATAGCTTAGGCGAAATCTTTGATCCTTTGGATGGCGTCATTATCATAACCCGTCCAGATGGAGCAAAAAGGGCGATTCGGGAATGCATAAATTTGGGAATCAAAAAGGCTTGGCTATATCCTGGATCGAAATGCGACGAAGCGATCAATTTGGCAAAACAGAATGATATTGAGCTAATATACAAAGGTTGCCCTTTGCTCTACTTAGAACCGGTGGAATTTCCCCATTCTTTACATAGGTGGATAGCCAAGGTATTTGGAAAACTGTAAAACGCAACTGGAGTGTTCACCTTTAGGTGAACCATACAAAAGGTTCTTTGTCTTTGGAGAGGCTTTGGCTTCCCTTCAAAGGCGGGAACACTTTGTCGGGGACCCTACCTTATTCAACTTTTTCAGAACTTGCGAAAAAATGTCTTGCAAAATCTTTTTGAATTATGTATAGTTCGGTTTAAAACTTTCGGAGGCAAAGAAATAGTCCGAAAAATCTGAAGGCGTTTGGATCATAAAAACTAAGGAGGAGAAATGAAGCTAAGATTATCTTCAGGAAAGGAAATACCTGTGGAGATGCACAAGGCAAGAATGGTGCAAAAGATCTGGTTGACACCAGCGCAAGAGAGACTTAAAGCCATAGAGGAAGCTGGCTATAATACGTTCCAACTTAAAAACAAGGATATATTCCTCGATATGCTCACCGATAGTGGCACAAATGCGATGAGCGATAACCAATTTGCCGGTTTCATAACAACGGATGATTCTTATGCCGGAAGTATGACCTTTTATGAGTTTGAAGAAGCAGTCCAGGATGTTTTAGGTTACAAGTATGTGATGAATGTCCATCAGGGAAGGGCCGCAGAGCACCTTATACCCAGGGTTTTGGCAAAGCCTGGCGATATAATTCCTATGAATTATCACTTCACCACTACAAAGGCACATATTGAACTCATAGAGGCCATCTGCTTGGAAATCTTTATCGACGAAGCGCTCAATACGGAGAGCTCACATCCATTTAAAGGGAATATGGACCCTCAAAAATTGAGGGATGCCATAAAGAAATATGGTAAAGAGAAGATAGCATTTGTGAGAATGGAGGCCAGCACTAATCTACTTGGTGGCCAACCTTTCTCCATGGAGAATTATAAGGAAATCAGGAAGATTTGTGATGAACACGGATTTCTCCTGGTCTTGGATGGAAGCCTGGTTTGTGAAAATGCCTACTTCATCTGGAAAAGAGAAAAGGGATACGAGAACAAGACCGTGGCGGAAATAGTCAAAGAGATGTGCAGTATCGCTGACATATTCTATTTGAGCGGAAGAAAAAATACATGCGTCAGAGGTGGATTCATAGCCACAAATAATAAAGAACTGTTCGATGAGATAAAGCCGTGGCTCCCAGCTTATGAGGGCTTCTTTACCTACGGTGGTATGTCTATGAGAGAAATCGGGATGATGGTGCCGGGGATAAGAGAAATGGTAGACCCGGAAGTGGCAGGGTGTTCAATACAGCAAATCGATTATTTTGTAAACAGACTTAGAGAAACTAAAATCCCAGTAGTCACGCCACCAGGTGGTTTAGCTTGTCATATAGATGCTATGAAATTCTTGCCCCATGTTCCTCAACAACAATATCCGGCAGGAGCACTGACAGCGGCACTTTATATCGCATCCGGGGTCAGAGCCATGGAAAGGGGTACCATTTCCATGGATAGAGACAAAGATGGAAATGAACAGCTTTCACATCTGGAGCTCACAAGAATCGCCCTCCCAAGAAGGGTCTATACGGTATCGCATATGGAGTATATAATTGACAGAGTAAATTGGCTCTATAAGCATAGAGATTTAATAAAAGGATTGAAATTCGTGTATGAAACACCGGTGCTCAGATTCTTCCTCGGAAAGTTGGAAGCTTTGGATAATTGGGGTGCAAAACTGGCTGAAGCGTTCAAAAAGGAATTTGGCCCGGATTACTAACCCCCTCACCCTAACCCTCTCCCCCAAGGGGTGAACCGTACGGTGCACCCCAAGGGGAGAGGGGACTTCATAATTACCCCCTCTCTTAATGGGCAAAAGTTTCAGAAATCCCCCCTCTCTTGATGGGAGGGTGTGAGGGGGAGGGTAACTTAACTTGTCATGCTGAACAGAGTGAAGCATCTCTATTCGTGAGAAGATAAGCACCAGCACCTAACTTAAGTTAGGTGCTGGAGTTTCCTTCACCCCTCACCCTGACATGAGGAAATAAGTTGAGTCGTCCCCGAAATGTAGCCATTCTTATCTTTGATGATGTAGAACTACTCGATTTCTGTGGACCCTTGGAGGTTTTCTCAGTTACGGGAAGACAAGATGATATAACTCCCTTTAATGTTTACACTGTTGCAGAAAAGTTAGACCCGATAACAACCCGAAACCAGCTAAGCGTCAATCCTCAATACACCATTCATGATTGTCCCCAGCCTGATATTTTGTTGGTTCCAGGCGGTCAAGGCACCCGAAGGGAAATGAATAACCCAACCTTGGTCAACTGGATAAAGGACTGTTCACAAAAGACTCAATTAATCCTCTCTGTATGCACCGGCGCTTTGCTTCTGGCAAAAGCAGGTCTGCTTGAAGGCTTGACCGCAACCACCCATCACAGTGCGATAGAGCTTCTGAAAGAGATCGCACCCAACATAAATATCCAGACCGACAAGCGATTTGTAGACAACGGTAGAATAATTTTATCTGCCGGCATATCCGCAGGTATCGATATGTCTTTATATGTTGTTGCCAAGCTCTTGGGAAAAGAACAAGCTCTAAAAACTGCTCGATATATGGAATACAATTGGAGGATTCCCTCTCCCCTCGGGGGAGAGGGTTAGGGTGAGGGGGAAGGACGCCACAAAGAACAATGACAGAAAGTAGGTCAAGCATGGCGCCCAAAGTTCGTCACGAACACCTTGTCCGCAATGTTCATGGTAACGGACGAGGGCATCCGTCACCAACGGGGATTTATAGCAGTCGCATTTATGCGACCCGCCGCTTTCTTATACCCTGTCCGCAACGAGGGTGGATGTAATACCCACCTTAACCAAGATTATGATCCCCCTGAATCCCCCTTTTTCAAAAGGGGGAATTAAAGGGGGATTTTCGCTCCGCCAGATGTTATCATCCAGCGGATATAACGTGCGAGGATGATAACAGCCTCGCTGAGCGAGATGTTGTCAATGACCCACTATCTCCAAATCCGCATATTTGGCTAAAAGCTTTTTTCGGATTCCGCCTCTGAAGACCACGGTCAATTTCAAATTTTCTCCGAATCCCTCTCTTTGAATGATCTGCCCTTCGCCCCAGTGTGAGTGAATCACCCGAGTGCCAATTTGGAGCAAGGAGTCATACACATTCGTCGTGTCCGGAAAAAAAGTTTCTATCCGTTCTAAATCAGCTTTTCCAAATGCTTCCGCTGTGGGCGAAACATAATCCTCAACTTGCAAAAGCCCTTCCGGAACCTCATCCAAAAATCTTGATCTTAAGTTAATCATCTCACCAAAACGTCTGCGGTGATGGGCATGGGATAAAAATAATCTCTCCCTTGCTCTGGTGATTCCAACGTAAAAGAGCCTTCTTTCTTCCTCCAGATCGGAAGGATTTTCCAAAGATCGGGAAAGAGGAAAAAGTCCCTCCTCCAGTCCAGCGATGAAGACCACCGGAAACTCCAGACCTTTGGCAGCGTGCAGGGTCATCAAGGTCACTGCATCTTTGGTGTTGTCCCACTGGTCTATGTCGGTGATAAGGGAGACCTCTTCTAAAAATCCCTCTAGCGTTGGATTATCCGATCTTTCTTTGAATTCGGCGGTGGCGTCGATAAGCTCCCTTACGTTCTCGATTCTATTTTCAGCCTCGATGGTTTTCTCCTTTTTCAACTCATCCAAATATCCGCTTTTCTCGGCGATCATCTCCGTCAACTCATCCACTGACAATTTCTCTTTCGCTTTGAAAAACTGATGGATCATCTTGGCAAAATTACGTATGGTGTTTTTTATCCTGGGCGAGACTCCTTCGATTTCTTCTATTCGATTAATTCCATCCAAGAAACTCAAATTTTGTTTACTGCTAAAACTTTCTATCCTGGAGACGGTCTTCTCGCCGATACCTCGGGAAGGGGTGTTTAAAATTCTTTTCAGGCTCAGTTCATCTTTAGGATTGGCAATCAACTTCAGATAAGCCAAGATGTCTTTTATCTCCTTTCGTTCATAGAATCTTACCCCTCCCACGATCACATACGGAATTCCATTATCCCGCAGCTCCTGCTCAAAAAGACGGGATTGGGCATTGGTTCTGTAAAGTATCACAAAATCGGAGCGGTTGTAATTTGTCTTTTGCATCAAATGTTGAATTCTTTTGACCATGGCTTTGGATTCAAATCTGTCACTCTCCACATATAAAAGCCCTACCTTTTCTCCTCCCTTCATCTGTGTATAGAGAGTTTTCCCCTTTCTCTTTTTGTTATTCTTGACCACGGCAGTGGCAGCGTCAAGGATAACTTGAGTGGAGCGATAATTCTCTTCTAATTTCACCATGCTTGCATCTGGATAATCTCGCTCGAAATCCAGAATGTTATTAATGTCCGCACCTCGCCAGCCATAAATGGATTGATCTTCATCTCCCACCACACATAGGTTTCTATTCTTGGAAGCCAGAAGATTTACCAGAACATATTGGGCGTGGTTGGTGTCCTGATATTCATCCACCAGTATATATTCAAATCTGTTCTGATATTTTTTCAGAATGGAAGGGTAATTTCTGAAGACTTGCACAGTTTTCATGATCAGATCATCGAAATCAAATGCATTTGCCTCCCTTAGTTTTTTCTCATAGAGCTCATAAACTCTTGCAGCGGTCTCTTCGAAAACATCCTCGGTCAGTGAAGAATATTCCTGCCAGTCTATGAGCTTGTCTTTTGCTCTTGAGATATGATTTAAAATGGCTTCTTTTGAAAACTGCTGGGCTGAGATATTAAGCTCCTCCATACATTTTTTTATCAAAGCGAACTGATCGCTTTCATCATATATGGAAAAAGTTCGGGTGTAGCCCAAGACGCCTGCTTCAACCCGCAGTATTCTTGCACATAGGGAATGGAAAGTGCTCACCCAGACATCGAATCCGGCTTGTGGTGGGTTGGGGGAACCTATTCTGCCCAAAAGTTTTTCCACCCGGCTTTTCATTTCACCTGCTGCTTTGTTGGTGAAGGTGACGGCCAAAATTCTTTGGGGATCGATTTTTTCCGCTCCCACGAGATAGGCGATTCGATAGGCTAAGACCCTGGTCTTTCCACTCCCTGCTCCTGCCAGAATCAAAAGCGGTCCGGAAACGTGTGTGGCGGCTTCTCTTTGCGCTGGGTTTAAATCTTTTAGAAAATCTATCAAATTCTTTCTTCCTTTCGGGTTGATTCGCCCTGCCAACATTATAACAGTTGATGTTTAACTTTACAACATCTTTTTGGAAAGGATGTTTGGGAATGTCGAGCTTTAGCTTGACCTAAAAGCCCCGGAAAAGGAATCAGCTTTTATAGGGCCCGCCTGAACTGACTGTTGAAAAAATCCTTTAACGTCATTGCGAGGAGTCCATATGCCCGGACGGGCACCCGTCTGGGGGTCTCCCTCATAAATTCCCCCTCCCTTGATGGGAGGGGGTAAGGGGGAGGGTGAACATGTCAATTTCCTTAATTTGTTTACTACCAATTCCTGAGTTGCTGTTCTGACGAGTTCAGCTTTAGGGTTTGTTAAAAATGTTCTGTTGATGAAAAATTTCCAAGTAGGGACAGGGCTTGTCCCTGTCCCAGCGTTACTTTTTCAGAGAACCCAAAGGATGCCTCTAAGGTTACACGTATGATAAGGTTTGAAATGTATGGTTGGGAGCGGTGGGATTAACAAATGGAGTAAGAGAAAACCCAGCATCTTATATTAGGTTCTGGTCGTAAAAAAAGACTTGACAACAAGATATATGTTTGTCTAAATTGTAGCACATTGATTATTGGAGAAAAAAATATTTAGAGAATGATATGGAGATCAAAAAGATAGTTGGAATAGAGCCCGGACCTCCGGGTTTTCATGTGTTCAGCGCCTTTAAGTTGCCTCGATTAGGACTTCCCCAGTTGGGTACTATTTTAAAGCAAAGAGGCTATGAGGTTAAACTCTACTGCCCGGATATTGCCCCCATTAATTGGGCAGAAGTGCTCTCTGCGGATATGGTGATGCTCTCAACCATCACCAGCACCGCTCCGGAAGCTTTCCATCTTGCGAAAAAGATCAAAGAAAAAGCGAAGGTTTTAGGAAAGGACATTACCATTGCCATGGGTGGTGCTCATGTCACCTTCATGGCAGAAGAGGCGCTGAATAATTATGCGGATTACGTCGTAAGGGGTGAAGGCGAAAAGACGATCTTGGAGCTTGTCTCCTGGCTGGAGAATGGAAATGACGTGGGGAGCATCTCAAAGATATTGGGGTTATCCTATAAAATAGGAAACAAGGTTCATCATAATTACCCCAGGCCACACATACCAAATTTGGATAGCCTTCCCACCATTGATTTATCCTTGATCCAAGGATACCAGGATGTGGGTATACTTCCGGTCCTCACCTCACGTGGGTGCCCATATGACTGCACCTTCTGTTCGGTTACCAAGATGTTTGGTCATAAATATCGTTTTTGCAGCGAGGAAAAAACGATTGACGAGTTGAAATATTATCGAAGGCTTTATCCTGGATCCTGGGTCTTCTTTTACGACGATAACTTCACCGCCAGCCCCAGGCGAACAAAGAAATTGCTGGAAATGAAGCTTGAAAATGGTTTGGACTTTCCGTGGACTGCTCAAACCCGGGTAGATGTGGTCAAAGATAGGGAGCTTTTGAAGCTCATGCAGAAAGCTGACTGCAAGCATTTGTACATTGGTTTGGAATCTGTCAATCCTAAGACCCTGGAGGAATATAATAAGCGTCAGACCGTGGAGGAGATGGAGGAAGCGATCAGAATCCTGCATCAATATAAGATCAAAGTGCATGGTATGTTCGTTCTGGGTGGAGAGGAGGATGACAGGGAGACGGTGATGCAGACGGTGAAGGCAGCCATCAAATGGAAAATCGACACGGTCCAGATGGTCATCCTGGTCCCACTTCCGGGAACCCCTCTTTATGAAAATCTGAGCTCACAAAACCGAATCGCCACCTTCGATTGGAGTCAGTATGACGGACACCACGTGGTCTTCAAGCCCAATAAGATATCAGCCTGGGAACTGGAGTACGGGGTGATGTTGGAGGCCATGCCAAAGTTCTACTCCCTCTGGCAAGCCACAAGGTCCTTTCTTCGATTCAAATTCAAAAACTTTCAATTTCAGGTTTACGGTCACTGGATGCTCATCAAATGGAAGGTGCATAATAGCCGCTACTTGGAAGAGCTGAAAGCTTTTTCCTCCAAGCTAATAAGCAAGGAGAAAACCAAGGAATTGATAAAAGGATAAAGGGTTCATCTCTTTCTGATTTTTTCGAATTGGCATTGACTTTACATAAGACCTTTTCTTGCTTTATCTTATCAAGATCATCTTCTTGGTCTGTTCAAGATTTCCGGCTTTTAATTTGTAAAAATAAACTCCACTGGCGACCTCTTCTTGTCTTTCATTCTTCCCGTCCCAGAGTATTTCATACGTTCCTGCACTCAGCTTTTCATCCACCAAAGTCCGCAATACTTTCCCAAGTATGTTATAAATTTTGAGCGTGACGTGGGCAAAGGAATCGTCTGCAGTTTTTGTCTGCATACGACCTACCGTATACTGGATACTGG
>LJVD01000083.1 GCA_001304225.1 candidate division Zixibacteria bacterium SM1_73 | reverse complement strand
CAAAAAACTGTGGGAACGATCAAATAACTTGATGTGTGCCTCCCACATGGAAATATCTTTTTCGTTACAATCGGCTTGATCGTCCTACAAGAAATAGTATTAGTCAAATTCTCAGAAGGTGATAGCCTCAAACAGGGATGCAAGAACTCCTGGTGGAAAGAAAGAAGCTATAAGAACCGAACACCTGTAATCTTCCCTGCGAGATGGAGAATGTCAAAAGGAAGCCCCAGCTTTCATGGTTCGGCAGTTCGACAAGTTCATTGTCCTGAGCGAATCCGAAGGGCAGACGCACCATAAACCAAGCTGGTGCTTTTCCATGTGCAGTTGTAGTGGTCGCATTCATGCTACAAGGAATTCCTTTATATACCGATCTGCGGTTTGATAAAGGTCATCAGCTTTTTAACTTGCCAAATTTTGCCACCTCAGATTCTTAGGCGGGGCACCTAACCCGCCAACATTGGGTGAGGATGGGTGCCCGCTATACGGACTTTGTTTTTACTTGGGGAGAATCTCGGTATTACCTCTCCCCCTGTCTCCCCCTCTCCACAAATGTCGAGAGGGGGACTAAGGGGGTGAGGTTCATGTTAGGACAATTAGTTGATAACCATAATCAAACCGCTACACCTCTCGGAACTAACAGGAGGGCTCCGGTCCTCCCTTGAACAGATAGTTAATTAGATAGACCACATCCGCACTATTGATGATGCCGTCACAATTGCAATCCCCGACCCATAAAGGATCAGGCGCGGGTCCACCTTTGAACAGGTAGTTTATCAGATAGACAACATCAGCCGAATTGATCACACCATCTCCATTGGCGTCGCCTCGTCGCGCGTAGTAGTCGCCATTGAAATTCCCTACGACTAGACCCCAAATAGGCCCATCTCCTACCGGGTAGTCTTGCCGGTCACCAAAACCACCGGTTCCGTCGTTAAGAAGAATGCTTACATAGCTATTAACGGATGCCCAGTAGATGGTCACCGCCAGGTCGAGCGCGTCGTCGCCATTGAAATCACCTACGGCTATGCATTGAGGGTATTTGTTGAGGGGATAGTCCTGTCGGTTACCAAAACCACCAACTCCGTCGTTAAGGAGAATGCTCACATTGTAGTCTTCGAAATTTAGAACCGCCAGGTCGGGCAGATCATCCCCGTTGAAATCTCCGGCAGCCATTTCCCGTGGGTGATCCCCCACGGGATAGACATGGCGGTCGCCAAAACCACCAACTGAATCCCCCAGAAGAATGTAAATACTGTCGTCAGCTGATGAAACCGCCAGGTCGAGGTTGCCATCTCCGCTAAAATCCTTCGTGACTATGTTACGAAGATGCCACCCCACGAAGTACACCTGGGCGTCGCCAAAACCACCGGAACCATCGTTCAGCAGAACGAAGACAGAATCATTAAATCTCACGAGTGCTAGATCGGGCCGAGTATCCCCATTGAAATCTCCCGCAACAAAGTCAGAATTAGAAATATCTCTTACCCAATAATCCTGCCGCTCTCCAAAACTGCCCTCTCCGTCCCCCAGAAGAATGCTAACGAAGTCATCTTGCCAATGCATCACCGCCAGGTCCAGCGCCGTATCCCCGTCGAAGTCCTCCGTGATCACGTAGTGTGGACCATCCCCCACTGGGAAGGCCTGCGGCTCGCTAAAACCACCTGACCCGTCCCCGAGAAGGACGCTAACGCTGTCATCCTCAAAGTTCGTGACCGCCAGGTCCAGTATCCCATCCCCGCTGAAATCCCCTGTGGCGAGGCCCTCAGGGGCATTCCCAACCGGGAAGTCCTGCCGCTCACCAAAACCACCCTCTCCGTCCCCTAAAAGAATGCTAACGCTGTCATCTTAACAATTTGCGATCGCCAGGTCGACGACCGGATTCATTTGAATGTGTTCATAAAAGTGTGAAGCTACGCCGCCTTCCACAAACATCATGTCACCATCTGATCGGAAGTACCCAGTAGCCCAGGTTGCACTCTCTATTGCTTCATGATCATTATTTCCAGAATAATCATATGCGCTATCACCGCTATCTTCATCAAAACTCCAATACCCCACCGATCCATCTTGCAGGTCAGCCAGACCATTACTCGGCACGCCAAAAGCTCCAACAAGTAGGAATGTTAGTGCTATGACTAGGTTTCTTTTGAAATCAACAGTTTTCATCTTTGCTCACCTCCGATTTGGAAATTGCTAAATACATAAAAGTTTTTCTGCGTGGTTAAAGGAGAGCGATCCATATGAATCACATGCAATCATAATGGTTATCAACAGATTATGTAGCGTCGCAATCCTGTTTACCCTGAGCATAGTCGAAGGGTTTGCGACGGTATTTCATCCGAGACGAGCCCTGAACCGTACGGTTCAGGGCAAGCTCGGAAGCTACTTGGTTAACCCCTGTTGTCCCCTTTGCCAGTAGGTTCGCTACGCTCACTACAAGGTGGACACGTGAGATTCCCTCCCTGACAAGGGAGGGTTAGGGTGGGTTCCTATCATAGTTTACGATTAAATGGCAACCACAATGATTGCACTCCCTTTTTGTTCCACTTAATTCAGAGTTTATCAAGAAGCTTTTTAATACCAGCCTCCTATGCAGAAGAACGATATTGAGGTGGCAGTAGTTACAAACTGCGAGCTACAACTTTCAGGCGCGAGTATTTAGCCTGCTGAGACAAGCGAGTATCTATAAACGTTAACCTAATGTAAAGATTCAGCTTACGTTTGTCAAGACTTATTTTACTAATTTACATGATTTCTTTTAAAGTGCAAGATCAATGTCCAAACCCTGCAAATGCTTGAAAGAACAACATCAAAAGTCATCAAACCGCTTAATGTGGAACTTGATATTCTTAGCATAAGGTTATGTAGGACTGTTAATTCCGCATGCCCTTTATCTGCAATGGGATCTCATGAGATATTCTAATATGGCACTCTGAAATAACTTCATTATAGTAGTATTTTTTGCTTGACATACCAGAAATGATTGGCTAAATTATGGTGTCAATCGACTAACATAGATTCGCATTCTTGGAGAAGCATGAAGCTAAAGATTTTCAAGGAGAGGAGCCTATAGATGGGGAAGGTCTCAGACAAGGGATTGATTTAGCTTTCCAGTTCCCACCTGTGTGGGGGCTACAGCCCCAAAATATTGCTGGAAGCTTCTGAGACCTTCCCTTCTGAAATTCAAAACCTTATCAAAACTTTGGAAGAAACAAGGAGGATGAAATATAAACCTATTAAAAAGATTCCTGGGTTAGATATATTATGGGGCTGTGGCTCAACCCCATTGTGTCATTCTAACCCCGCCGAAGGGCGGGGGGAGAATCTCATTCTTCCTGCGGCATAACAGACTCTTCAGTTCGTTCAAGGTGACACTTGTAGACTTCGGCAACAGCCCCTGGTTTTATGATGAACGCTGAGCCGGCTTAGAGAGGCTCAGATTTAGCATAGGAAGGCGAAAAGTGGGATACGAGGTCAAATTCCCCATATCGGGGCTTGGAATTGAGGAGATAAAAGAGGTTTGTGGGATCCCTGAAAAGGCGATATCGGTAAACAAAGAAAAAAACGCCGGAGTGATCAAGGCTGAAACCTGGGTGGAGCTTCTGGGAATTTGTTTCGGACTTATGGAGCGAATGAGCGATTTTGAGTTTACAGTGAGGAGATCGGTAGAGAAGTCCTAAAAGCCCCTTTATGGAAGTAAATAAGATGGGGGTCCCAGGAACGCTGGGAAGTGAATCACAAACGCGTTCGGGATTTAAATAAAGACTCTTTGATTTTTAGAGAGGGGGGATTATTGTATTTTGGAAAGGGAGCTCAAAAGAAGGCTGAAGAAAAAGGGGCGGTAGATAAAGGGACCTGCATCACCATTCTGTTTGAGCTCCCTGTTTGATTAAGCTGAGTAGCCTTGACCGGGACAGGCTTACTGTCAGATTTAGTGCAGATTCTCAAGACGAGAAGAGCTGTCATATTGAAACTGGTAATGTTCTTCGTGCTGATGTATTTGTCAGAGGAATGGTGTAAATCCTCTTCCACTAAGGGCACAAGGACACAGCACCAAAAGATAGACATCTTGGAATTGAAGAAAATAAAAAAGCGGGAAACGGGATTCGAATCCTTTTAGGTGCCACACACAACTTGTTTAGTGATGGGCTATTGCAAGACCAGATTAAGATTTAGCGGTTTTGCAATAGCCCATCGTAACCCATGAAAACCCACAAAAACGTAAACCGAATTGAAACAAAATTGAAACACCATCAGGGGAACCCCACCGACCCTCTACCCCCATTTAGATAAGACCAAATGAGGCGCCGACGGATTTCTGCGGATTTTCCCAGAGGTGGCCCTACTTACCGATTTTTTGTATCTCCGAGCTTCGTGGAGTTTTTAATCTTGACACGCATACAGTGTCATTTCGTTTTACACCGCCCGCCTCAGAAAAATCTTGACTTTCGAGTTGCAGGAATCATATCTTGAATGAAGAGTTAGTTCTGGAGACCGAAGATAACAATGATGAACGAGACACAGCCTGCCTTTCGAATAGGCACTTCTGGTTGGTCGTATCCAGCATCTGCTCAGGGAAGCTGGAAGGGTGTTTTCTATCCTCCGGGCAAGGTGGATGAGCTTCGGTATTATGCGGAGAGGTTTAACACCGTGGAGATCAATTCTACCTTCTATCGGCCACCAGCACCGGGATATGTGTGGGGTTGGATAAAAAAGACGCCAGCAGATTTCGAGTTTACCATAAAGCTCTGGCAGAAGTTTACTCATCCAGGTATGTTTCAGCAGGCGACAGGACAAGACCCAGAGATAACCCAAAACGATGTTGACACTTTTAAGAACGGATTGGAGCCTCTGGTGAAGACCAATAAACTTGGATGCTTGCTAATTCAGTTCCCTCCCAGCTTCAGGCTTGTTCCACCCAATGTGGAAGGCTTAAATAGAATTCTTGGCTATTTCAAGGATTACCCCACAGCTGTTGAGCTGCGCCACAGGAGTTGGAGCGACCAATCGAATGTGACTGAAGAAACTCTGAACAACTATAATGCCAGCCTGGTATACATAGACGAACCCAAGTTCTATTTCTCGATCAGGCAGGACTTCAAGACGATTGGTCCGATCTTTTATCTTC
Organism: candidate division Zixibacteria bacterium SM1_73; assembly: GCA_001304225.1. Classification (GTDB taxonomy): domain Bacteria; phylum Zixibacteria; class MSB-5A5; order MSB-5A5; family SM1-73; genus SM1-73. The sequence continues at coordinate 4,565 of LJVD01000083.1, read as the reverse complement.
GCATGCATGGGAGAAACGTGGAGAAGTGGTTCAGGTCAAAGTCTGCTGCGGAGAAATATAACTATCTTTATTCCTCTGAAGAGCTCGATCCGTTCATTACAAATTTGAACCAGATAAAGGATTTGAGAAAGAAGCTCTACGTCTACATGAACAATCATTACGCAGCGAAAGCCGTAGCGAATGCCATAATGATCAGATACAAACTCGATCTTCCGATCGACGCCCCTTTCTGGAGGGGGTTGATGGAGGAATATCCTGAGTTGAGGGAGTTCCCGATAAAGATCGAAGAGGACGATAGTTTGTTTGAAAAAAAAAGTAAAGATACTATCTGAAGTCTCTCGATTCGAATTTTACGCCACCTTGCGGAAAATCGAGAGGCGTGAATTCCTTCCCAATTACATTTAGTACTCTATCATGTTTTTCTAATTCTCCCTTCACTAAAAGGACGGAAGAATTCATAATTGCCCTTCGGCATTTCTTCACCAAATTCGGTTTTACCACCACATTTATCCAACCGGTTTCATCTTCCAGTGTTAGGAAGACAAATCCCTTCGCAGTGCCCGGTCTTTGCCTGACAATGACCAAACCTGCAACTTTTATATCCCCTCCATCTGCATTTCTCAGATTGCAGGCACATATTACTCCCAGTCCATTCAAATGATCTCGCAAAAATTGCATGGGGTGTCTGGTTGGAAAAAGTCCTAATCCATCATAATCTGCGATTAAAATATCTGAAGGATTCATAGAAGGCAAAGCGACCTCAGTTGAATGGGAGTTCTTGAGGGAAAATTCGTCTGTGCTGTTATTTGCCAATCCTCGCACCTTCCATAGAGCTTGTCTTCGATCTAATCCGAAACAAGAAAAAGCACCCACCATTGCTAACTCTTCAAGTGCTGATTGGGGAAGTTTGGTTCTAAAAACAAAATCCTTTAAAGATTCAAAGGGTTTTTGAACTTGTTCTTTTTCGATCTTTTCTTTAGCGGATGGACCCAGGTCTTTAACGTATCTGAATCCCAGTCTAACCTTTTCACCTTCGAGAGTGCAGTCCCAGTGGCTTTTGGTTGCATCAACATTTAGAATTTCTACTCCGTGCCTTTTTGCATCCTCCACTATGGTGGAAGGATTATAAAAACCCAGAGGCTGGGCATTCAAAAGAGCACAATAAAACTCTGAAGGATAGTAAACCTTAAAATATGAAGACACATAAACCAAGAGTGCAAAAGAGGCTGCATGGGATTCCGCAAAGCCAAAATCGGCAAAGGCTGCCAGTTGCTTGTAAATACTGGATGCGGATGCAAGGTCAATCCCGTTTTTGACCATGCCTTGAATCAGGGCTACACTTAATTTTTCCATCTTCTCCTTTGATCTTTTGTGGCCCATTGCCCTTCTTAATTCATCCGCCTGGGATGCGGTAAATCCAGCTGCCTGCATGGCTACCTTCATTCCCTGCTCTTGAAAAAGAGGAACACCCAAAGTTTTTTTCAAAATCGACTCTAAACAGGGATGGGGATAAGTAACGGATTCTTCTCCATTCCTTCTTCTCAAATATGGGTGAACCATCTCTCCTTGAATCGGCCCGGGACGGATCAAAGCTACCTCTATGACCAGATCATAAAAGCATCTTGGCTTCATCCTGGGCAAGGTATTCATCTGCGCCCTGGATTCCACTTGGAAGACTCCAATTGTGTCTGCATTGGAAAGCAAACTATAAACTTTGGAGTCATCATAGCTGAGTTGTGCTGGATCGATTGTAATTCCTTTATGTTCTTTGACAAGCTTAATTGCACAATCAATTAGGGTAAGCATCCCCAAGCCCAACAGGTCGATTTTCACCAATCCTACGTCTCCAGCATCATCTTTATCCCATTGGATCACGGTTCTATCAGGCATGGTGGCGTTTTCTATGGGCACAATCTCAGAAAGAGGACTTGCGGTTATTACCATTCCACCATTGTGGATCCCTAAGTGTCTGGGAAAGTTTTCGATTTTCTCGCAAAGTTCCACCAAAAGCTTTACTCTTTTGCTTTCTGCTTTAAGCCCAGACTCCTTAACCCTTTCCACAATCTCCTTGCTATCTGAGTAATGATCTAATAGTTTTGTCAGCCTGTCTACCTGCTCCAGCGAGAAACCCAAAGCCTTGCCCACGTCCCTGACCGATGATCTGCCTCGATAGGTTATGACCTCACAAACCATCCCCGCATGTTCTCTCCCATATTTTTTGTAAACATACTGGATGACTTCCTCTCTACGGTTATGCTGAATGTCAATATCAATGTCCGGAGCTTCCTTTCTCTCTTCCGACAAAAATCTCTCAAATAGAAGATTAAGCTTAACCGGATCAACCGCAGTTATTCCCAAGCAATAACAGACTGCTGAGTTGGCAGCAGAACCTCTGCCCTGACATAAAATCTCCTTTTCCCTACAGAATCTCGCTATGTCCCAGACTATCAGAAAGTATCCTGCCAGATCGAGCTTTTGAATTATGCCTAATTCATGGGCGATCTGCTTAGCTGCCTCCGGGGTCACGGGTTTATATCTCTTTCTTGCGGTTTCATGGGTTAGCTGATAAAGATAGCTGAACGGAGTCTCACCTTTTGGGACAGAGAAGGCCGGCAAAGAGGGCTTTAGAGAATCAAGGGAAAAATCGCATGCTTCCGCAATCCTTTGAGTGTTCTCAATGGCTTCAGGGTATTTAGCAAACAGTCTTTTTATGTCTTGAGAATTTTTAAGATGCCTTTCCGCATTAGGGTAAAGAAGCGTGCCAGCCTGATCCAAATTGGTGTGGTTTTTGATGCAGACCAAAACATCTTGCAACCTTCGACCTTCAGGTTCTATGTAGTGGACATTGTTTGTCGCAACAATGGGGATGTTCAGTTTCTTGCCCAGATTTATGAGTTGGGAATTCACCACAGCCTGTTCCGGTCTATTATGATACTGAAGTTCCAAAAAGAAATTATCTTTGTCAAAAACCTCCCTAAGCTTCAAAGCAAGCTTTTTTGCATTTTCACAATCATTCCTCAAAAGCAATGATGGTATCTCTCCCAAAAGACATCCCGAAAGAGCAATTAATCCCTCTGCTCTGGAGAAGAGGTCTTCAGGTTTGATTTTTGCTTCTCCTTTTGTGTGAGAAAGCAATGCTTGCGTTAAAAGTTGGCAAAGGTTGGAATAACCTTGTTGATTTTTGACAAGTAGAACTAAATGATGACCATCTTCGAGTGTGATCTCAGAACCTATTATGGGTTTGATTCCCATTTCCTTGCATGCTTTGTGAAATCGGACTATGCCATAAAGACTATTATGATCGGTCAAGGCTAAAGCCTTGCACTTAAAATGAGATGCTTTCTCGACCAAATCTTCAGGATGGCCTGCTCCGTCTAAAAAGGAAAAATTCGAGTGGCAGTGTAGTTCAACATAATCCATTTTTAAGCCTCTCAGTCAAAAATACCTTGCAAAAACCACCCTTTAGATGAATTTTCAAAAAAGATAAGATATTGCTCACCCTCAGAAAGTTCGATCTCAAAGTAATATCTATCATGTTCTTCAGACCACCATTCTGCAGAGATCTCCCAGGGACCTATTTGTTTCGCCACTTCTCCATACCAGAAATCAGCAATCACAAATTTGATCAATCCGCCTTCTGTTTTCACCGTGGCAGGCTTGGGCGGGTTATATAATCTCAATCCAAGTATGGAATTTCGTGAAAAGCAAAATGCTGACTCTGATAGATCAGTGATATGCCTTTTGTCTAATTTCTTGTTCTTACGATTTTCTTTGGAACTTCTGTCTTGGTGGTGTGTATATCGGATTAATTGGAACTTGCCTTCCGGTTTGTGAGAGGATACGATTTGAGGAGATAGAATATTTCCATTGCCCAAGATTCTTTTTATTTGGGTCAATATCTGGCTTAAGACATTTGTTTCCTTTTTCTGACAAAGAGAGAGTTGCTCAGATAACAGAGGAGAGGTTCTCTCAATGCTAACCCTGACTTCTTTCACCAGAGCAGGTAGAGTGATTTTCTCCAGTTCAAATCTGAGCAAATCAATTAGCACTTTTGTTTTGTTTGTTCCTTTAGCCATTGATAACTGAATGGGTATCTCTTGGTTGTTCTCGGTTTTCAGAATTACCAAAGCCTCTTCACAAGCTAATCCTTTTCCGGAAAGATCCCTTAATTGCTTTTCGAGGATTGAATTGACATAAAAGAGGATGCCAATTTGAGTTTCAAGTGGGGAGTCCAAATCTTTAGCTTGACTTTCCTCTTCATCAAATGTTTTTGGCTTGAGCGGTTCATCATCCTCGCCCCTTGCCAGTTTCAAAAGCTTGAGACCTTCTGCACCAAATCTCTCAACAACCTCCTGGTCAGGCAAGATTGCGAACTGTCCGAGAGTCTTTATGCCAAGCCGGTGCAGTGTTTCATGTGTCTTCTGATCGAGAGGCAAAAGCTGGATGGATTGTGACTTGAGAAACTCTTTTTCCTTCCCGTCAGGCACGATGGTGTAAGAATAAATCTCACTGATTGAAGCCCCAACTAAAGAAGTGAACTTGTTGCCTGCCATCCCTGCCTTGAC
>LJVD01000082.1 GCA_001304225.1 candidate division Zixibacteria bacterium SM1_73 | reverse complement strand
ACTATCCCTGATTCCCGCTGTTTTTGCCTTTCTTTTTCACATGGGCAGGGAGATAATTAAAGATGTTCAGGATTTGAAAGGGGACCTCTCTTTGAATGTTTCAAGTTTCCCCATAAGGTTTGGAACCCGGTTCTCCTTAATTTTTGCCACCCTCATATTTTCTTTGTTGATTTTCTTAACTTCACTTCCTTATCTTTTTGACATATTTTCGTTTCTTTATCTGATAATGGTAATCCTGGGAGTGGATTTGGTTTTGTTCTACGTGCTCTGGTCTATGTGGAAGGACCCCTCAAATTCCAATTTGGGCAGATTGAGCACCATTTTGAAGATCGATATGTTTTTGGGTTTAGCAGCCATTTATGTGGGAAAATTTTGATTTATGTTTAGGAGAGAGGCTCTTTCTGAATGGTTTAGAATTTACCGCAAACTCAGAGTCATGATTTGCGCTGATTGTCGCCCATATGGACCTAAAGAGTTGTGCTTCAAACAAAATCAAGAGTTGATGGGCACTCCTGACCAACAAAGAGCTAATTTTTTTCCCTTCTAAAAAAAACAAAAAAAATTGTTGACAAAATAAAGAGGGTGTCGTATACTTTTTCAAAATTTAGCCAAGGGACAGAATATATTTGGGTATCATTAAAAATTGTAAAGTGAAACTTTAAATAAACAAAGGAGGTGAAAGAAGAAAGAATATTAAACAGAGAGTTTTATTGTTGCCTTTTAACCTTTAACCAAAACATGAGGAGGGAATCTCATGAAGAAGCTGATTGTCATCCTGGCTGTCTTGGCTTTTGGCGGAACCACCGCCTATGCCTTGGATATGTCAAATCATGTCGGCTTTGGTGCCTGGGCAGGTGGCAATATGTCACTTAATGGTAGTTATTCCGCAGACGACAATCTGTCCGATGTAGTAGGCCTTTTTGCGTTTCCCGCAGTTGAGCTGAAATATGTGGTCATGGACAAAGCGGCGGTGGCAGTTAATTTCGGCTATGGCTACATGCCCATGAAGGATGAAAAAAAGGAGGAGATGGGCGATAGATTTAAAGACATCACACCAGCTCTGAATCTTCCTTATGTTACTCTGAACGGCACTTTCAACTTCGGGCCCATGATGAAAGCTGAGGACAACAAGCTCAATCCATTCCTCACCGCGGGAGCAGGGATGTATATGTGGTATTTCTCCGCGAACGAAAGAACTGAGAAGCTTGCCGCTCCTGCCGATCCTTCCGAGGAGTTTAAAGCGACCAATTTGGGCATCAACTTTGGCGGTGGAGTGGAATACTTTGCCATGGAACAGCTTGCCGTTTTCGGAAGGGTGAACTACCACATGGTGATGATGAAGGATGAGGACAAATTCGGAGCGGATTTCGGTAACCAGGGTTTTTTGATGTTCGGCGCAGGAGTGACCTACTACATTCCCACCAAGACCGAGTAGTATCAGGAATTTTGCGAGAATCAAACCCATCCGATGGGGTTATTCCATACCCCCGGATGGATTTAGTTCATGGTGTGAGTGGGGGGGGCGGGCATACACGAGCCCGACAAAATTGATCGGGCGGGGGTTAATCCCCCCCCCGAATCAGAAAGATCCTCTCGAAGGAGAGAATCCTATTCTATTAAAAATAAAGGGGGTAATAAGTCAATTAGTAATAAAATTTTTCCGCGCTTACAAATTTCAATTGTGAACTCTAAAAAGTGAGGGGACGGAAATGAAAAAATGCGCTATTCTCTTTTTTGTGGGGTTGCTTTTGACTTCATTTTCGACTGTTTCTGCTTCGGACCTGAAAGGCAAAATCGCCCTAAGTGGGAACGGTGGATTAGGCCTTCCCATGGGAGATTTTGCAGAGAAAGGTGATCTTATGGATAAAGAAAGGGGATCGGCTGAATCCGGATTTGGTTTTGGTGGCACTTTTGAAGTTTTTGTTACTGATAATATCTCAATTGGAGCGAATTTCACTCATCGGAAACTTGACATGAAAACGGAGAATTTTAAAGAGCAGTTTGAAGCATTGTTTGAGAAGGGGGCGCCAGTTCTGACGCTAACCGCAGAGAGCATGGATGGAGAGCACAAAATCACCAGCTTTGGTGTGTTTGGTAAGTATCTGGTCACAACCTCTCCTCAGGTGTCACCCTATCTGAAACTTGGCTTGGGAATGGGAAAATTCAAGCCTTTAAATGATATTTCAGGGTCCGGGACCTTTGAAGATGAAGTATTTGATTTCGATGCTTCCGTGTACAGAGATATGGGCATGAGGCCATATGTCGATATAGGAGGCGGAATCTTATATCAATTTTCCGAACATGTTGCTTTGACAGCGGAGGGTCTTTACACTTATTTTATGACTAGCGGAACTGAAGGAGATGTTTTTCTGAAAATGAACGTCAGCCAGAGGGGGGTCGCCGAGACAGGAAAAATTAAACTGAGAGAAGAAGAACTCAAGTACAATGCCGATTGTGTTACTGTTTTTGCAGGGCTCACCTTTCTATTGGGTGGCAAAAAGTAGAGATCGGTTTTCCGCCAGTTTCAAGATTCATTTACTAAATGCTGATTCTTTGAAAGGATCGGCATTTTTGTTTTTTGAATTACGTTAAATTCCTGTTGCATTTTATCTGTCAGCGTATTAATTTAAATGATAGGAAAGCAAAATATTTAATAGATTAAGCTCGGAGGTGACTATGTCCGGACACTCTAAATGGAGCAGCATCAAACGCAAAAAAGGCAAGGCGGATGCGGAACGGGGAAAGACCTTCACCAAAGTTATAAAGGAGATCACAGTTTCTGCAAGAGATGGAGGGGGGGACCCAGAGGGCAATCCTAGATTAAGAGCCGCCATGCAAGCGGCCAAAGCGGCAAATATGCCTGCTGCTAACATCGAAAGAGCCATAAAAAAAGGGACCGGTGAGCTCCCTGGAGTTTCCTATGAGGAGGTCAGCTATGAAGGTTACGGTCCGGGTGGGGTGGCAGTTTTGGTGGAGGTTTTAACCGACAACCGTAATCGTGCCGTCGCCGACATCAGGCATATCTTCACACATAATGGTGGAAACTTAGGAGAGGTCGGCTGCGTGGGATGGATGTTTGACAAAAAGGGGCTGATCCAGGTTGACAGGGGATCAGTAGATGAAGAAGAGCTGATGGAGACCGTGTTGGATGCGGGAGCTTTGGATATGAAGTTGGAGGAGGATTATTTCGAGATCGTTACCCCTTTCAACAAATTTGAGGCGGTAAAGCAGGCGTTAGGCGAAAAGAAAATCCCTTACAGCCAAGCAGAGCTTACCATGATCCCCCAGACAACCATAAAACTGGAAGATAAAGAAGCTGAGCAGATGTTGAGATTAATGGAGGCGTTGGAAGATCACGACGACGTGCAAAAGGTCTATGCCAACTTTGATATTGCGACGGAGATCATGGAGAAGATGACCGCGTGATAACGGGCAAGAACAATAATGACGAATCACGGATGACTAATGCAAACGCATTAATTCAAGTTCAATAATCCATATGGACATGCGAATCTCCCCTAACCCCTCTTTTCCAAAGAGGGGAACAAAGGATTTCCCCCTTTGAAAAAGGGGGAGTAAGGGGGATTTTAAAATCAACTGCACATTGCTATAGTATGTGACAATAATTAATACGTTTGCCATAATTTCGCTCAAAGGAAAACAGATTTGATAATCTTAGGTGTTGATCCGGGCAGCATCGCAACTGGATATGGTTTGATTAAATCCAACCGCTCCAGAAATATTCTCATAGATTGTGGGGTCATTAAAACAGATTCAAAAAAATCCCTTCCCGAGAAGTTAAGACAAATTTTTGAAGGTTTATCGCAGATCATAGCCAAAAAGCGTCCGGATGAGTTAGCCATAGAAGAGACCTTCTACAGCAAAAATGCCAAATCTGCTTTGGTCATGGGTCAGGCCAGGGGGGCGGCGATCTTAGCTGCAGCTTGTGCCAAGATGTCTGTATGGGAATATTCACCCAAAGAGGTGAAGTGTTCCATTGTGGGGAGGGGAAATGCCTCCAAGCTTCAAGTGCAATATATGGTCAAAAATCTTTTGGGATTGAAAAATCTGCCTCAGCCTCAGGATGCGGCTGATGCTTTGGCTGTGGCTTTATGCCATGCCCAGAAAATCAAATGTCGTCCCCTCTCCCCTTGGGGAGAGAGATAGGGTGAGGGGGATCTGCTGAGACAAAAGAAAATATTCGAGGGGAAAATTTGATAGCTTATTTGCAAGGAAAATTAATCGAAAAAAATCCGACTCTTTTGATTTTGGAGGTAAATGGTGTCGGATATTCCGTAAACATTCCGGTCTCAAGCTATGCCAGCGTTGGAGAAGTTGGCCAGACCGTCAAGGTCTTGACCTATCAGTACGTTAGAGAGGATGAGCTCAAACTTTACGGCTTCTCATCCCACCAGGAGAGGGACCTTTTTGAGTTGTTGATCTCCGTAAACGGAGTGGGACCAAGAGTGGCTTTGGGAATACTCTCCTCCATTTCAGTGGAAGATTTTCAAAGATCGGTTCTGGCAGAGGATCTGGATGTTTTGACTCATATCTCCGGAGTAGGAAAAAAGACCGCTCAGAGATTAATCGTGGAGTTAAAAGAGAAGTTGGGCAAGGTGGATCTGGGAATTGAGAAGGCGGTAGAGGTCAAAGAAGGAATTGGCATTCCGGCTGAGGAGGCTGTTTTGGCATTGGTCTCTCTGGGATACAACAAGCTGGACGCCCGAAAAGCTGTGCAGAAGGCAAATTCGGAAAGTGAAGAGAGTTTGCCCATCGAGGAGTTGATAAAGAGGGCTTTGAAATATGCCAAGTGAATTGGTCCGGATTGAACGGATGTTTTGAGTAGCGAATGCATGGTATAAACTCCTGAAAAACAAAGAGGTAACGTTTGGCACAGAGAATTACAGTTCCTGATAGATTAGAAGATGAATTGGAATATGATCTCACCTTAAGGCCATCGAGATTCGATGAGTTTGTGGGTCAGGAGAAGATCAAAGAAAATTTGAGGATCTTTATCGAAGCAGCTAAGAGAAGGAAGGAAGCATTGGATCATGTCCTGTTTTATGGTCCGCCCGGCCTGGGCAAAACCACTCTGGCAAATATAATTGCCAGGGAGATGGGAGCAAGCATCAAAACGACCTCCGGTCCAGTACTCGAACGTCCTGGTGATTTGGCTGGAATTTTGACCAATCTTGGCGAGAAGGAAGTTTTGTTCATTGATGAGATTCATAGGTTGAATCATGTGGTGGAAGAACATCTCTATCCTGCCATGGAGGATTTTAAGTTTGATGTGATGATCGACAAAGGTCCCGCGGCTCGCTCGGTCAAGCTTTCCTTACACCCTTTCACCCTGATTGGAGCCACTACCCGTGCTGGTCTTTTAACCTCACCTTTGAGAGCCAGATTTGGGGTGGTGGGTAGATTGGATTTCTATCAGCCAGAGGATTTGTATAAAATCGTCTTGAGATCAGCCAAGATTTTGGATATAGAGATAACCGAAGAAGGGGCGAAAGAGATCGCCAAAAGATCAAGAGGCACTCCCCGGGTGGCAAATCGGCTTCTTCGCCGGGTCAGAGATTATGCTCAAGTTAAAGCCAAAGGAAAGATAGACAAAAATGTTGCCCACGATGCTTTGTTGATGCTGGATGTGGATCAATTGGGCTTGGACGAGATGGACAAAAAGATCATGGAGGTGATCATCCACAAGTTCAAGGGCGGCCCGGTGGGAATAAATACATTAGCGGTTGCGGTAGGCGAAGAGGGTGAAACAATTGAAGAAATCTATGAACCATTTTTGATCCAGGAAGGGCTTCTGAACCGCACCCCCCGCGGTAGAACCGCTACCGATTTAGCATATAAACATTTAGGAATCGATCGGGAAAAAGGGGCGCAGGAGAGGTTATTATAATCTGAAATATCGGAACGATCCTTTACGGAGAAATAGATGTAGGAGCGAACCTTTGGGTTCGCCAAATGCGTGGAGCTAAAGCTCTACCCCTACCCTATTCGTCGATAAAATGAAAATCCTATTACATGTCTGTTGCGCTCATTGCATGCTTTATCCTTTAAAGATTCTCTCAGAGGAAGCGCATCAGGTCTCAGGATTTTGGTATAATCCCAATATCCACCCCTTCACCGAATACCAAAATAGACTGAGTGCGGTGAAAACATTCGAATCGCTAAAATCGTTTCCCGTATTTTATAACGATTCATATGATCTGGAGAAATATCTTAAGGCGGTCTTAAACGATTTGGAGAATCGGTGTAGTTATTGTTATAAGATCAGACTGATAAAAACAGCCAATTGGGCAATTCAGGAATACTTTGATGGATTCACCACCACCCTTTTGGTCAGTCCTTATCAGAAGCATGAACTGATTAAGGAGATAGGCGAAAAAATCGGCAAGGATCTGGGCATAGATTTCGTGTATAGGGATTTTAGACCGGGTTTTTACGAAGGAAAAAACGAAGCGAAGAGGCTAGATTTATACAGCCAGAAATATTGTGGCTGTATTTTCAGCGAAAAGGAACGGTATTTGAAAAAAACCAAAGGGGAAAGTTCCAGAAAATTGTGATTTGATAACGTTCTTTTTGTATTATGTTTGCCAGCATAGGCAAAATGTTAGTAGCGGTTGGGGTTTTGCTGATCTTGATTGGTGTGATCCTGCTTGTTTTCAGTAAGATCGGTTTTTTGGGAAAGCTCCCTGGAGACATTCACGTTCAGAAGAAAAACTTTGAATTCCATTTTCCCATAGCAACCTGCATCGTTGTCAGCATCCTTCTTTCGCTTTTGCTCTCAGCCTTTTTCCTTTGGTTCAAGAAATGAGCAAACTTTATGGTTAAAAAACTCCGCGTGGCCGAGCCTTTACGGCTCGGGGTTTAAACGGCAGAGGCGTGAAGCCTCTGCTACGCCATAAATGAATGGTTCTGAATGAAATTCACTTTGAAAGATTTCGATTATCCTCTACCCAAAGATTTGATCGCCTATTATCCCGCCGAAAAGAGAGACCACTCTCGGCTTCTGGTCTTGGATAGAAAAACACAAGCTCTGGAGCATAAGTATTTTTATCAGATCATTGATCATCTACAGGAGGGAGACGGTTTAGTCATCAATCAGACTAAGGTCTTTCCAGCGCGGATTTTCGGGACAAATGAAGGTAACCAGGCGAAAGTTGAAGTCCTTTTTCTTAAGAATTTAAAAGAGAGCATCTGGGAAGTCTTGGTTAAACCTGGCAAAAAAGTTCTTTCGGGTTCTGTGATTTCTTTTAATCAAGGCGATTTACAATGCCAAATTTTGGAAAAAACAGAATCAGGCAGTCGGTTAGCAAAACTTATGTTTGATGGTGATCTTTTCGAGGTTTTGGAAAGAATTGGAAAGATTCCTCTTCCCCCTTACATAAGAAGAGAGCCAGAACCACTTGATAAGGATCGTTACCAGACTCTCTTTGCCAAGGAAAAGGGTGCGGTGGCTGCGCCTACAGCGGGTCTTCATTTTACAGAAGACTTACTCAAGAAAATTGAATCAAAAGGTATCCATAGAATCCCCATAACCTTGCATGTGGGATGGGACAGCTTCAGACCGGTCAGAGTGGATGATCCCAAGGATCATAAATTGGAGTCGGAATATTTCAAAATCGACCAATCTTCTGCAGACAGGATAAATCAAATCAAAGAAGGCGGCAAAAGGATAGTGGCGGTGGGAACCACCACGGTTAGAGCTTTGGAGACGGCGATGCGAGATTCAGAACCTCATCGAATTCAAGCTGAATCTGGTTGGACAAAGAAATTTATCTACCCTCCATATAAGTTCAAGGTGGTCGACTGCTTAATCACCAACTTTCATCTACCCCGATCGACTCTGCTTTTGTTAGTTTCCGCCTTTGCCACAAAGGAGATTATTTTGAAAGCATATCAGGAGGCGATTAAGGAAAGATATAGATTTTACAGTTATGGGGATGCGATGCTGATAATTTAGTCAGGCTGTCAGCGGATTTAACGGATGAAACGGATGTCTCGCGTAGCGGAGCCGTAAAGGCTCCGCTGGCAGGTAAGCTTCAATGAAAACAATTGCCATCATAGCTGCCGGAGGGCAGGGAAAAAGAATTGAAGGGGTTCATCCTGAAGGGAAACTGCCCAAGCAATTTTTAATGTTAAAGGATAGACCCATATTAGCGCATACCGTGAACAAATTTGAACAATGCGAACTTATTGACGAAATTATTTTGGCTGTTCCAGAAGATTATCTGGAATATTGCTCGCAAAAGGTTGTGGATAAGTATGGTTTCAAGAAAGTGAGAAAGGTTATAAGTGGAGGAAAAGAAAGACAGGACTCGGTTTATTCCGGACTTAAGGCTTGCCCTAATAACACTTCTGTTGTGGTCATTCATGATGGCGTTCGACCCTTGATTTCGCCTGATAAAATCTGCCAGTCAATCAAAATGTGTAAGGAAAAAAAGGCAGTGGTATTGGCTGTGCCGGTGAAGGAGACTGTAAAAAGAGTTGAACATGGAAATATAATAACCACTCTGGATAGAGATAAAATATGGTTGACCCAAACTCCCCAGACTTTTGAATACAAACTCATCTTAGATGCATATGAGAAGGCGAAAAAAGATAACTTTATAGGAACGGATGATTCGGCTTTGGTAGAACGATTAGGACATGAGGTGGCTATTTTGGAAGGGGATTATAAGAATATTAAGATCACCACAATAGATGACCTGCAAGTAGCGGAGAAACTTTTGGAAGTTGGATAGATGGAGTGCCCCGCTTTAGTGGGGCTTTTCCGTTTTCTCTTTTACTGGAATGGAGTTTTTAATTGATTAAAATTGGTCTCGGTTACGACGCACATAGACTGGCAGAGGGTAGGGATTTAATCTTAGGTGGCGTGAAAATTCCGCATGAAAAAGGACTTCTGGGGCATTCGGATGCGGACGTTTTGTCTCATGCCATCGGTGAAGCCATCTTAGGTGCCTTATCTTTAGGTGATCTGGGAAAGCATTTTCCGGATACAGATGAGAAATACAAAGGGATTTCAAGCCTAAAGATTTTGTCTATGATTCAAGACATGATACAAAAAGAAAACGCCAGAGTCATCAACATAGATTCCACCATTGTAGCCCAGGAGCCCAAATTATCCCCTTACATAGAGGGGATGCGGTCAAACCTTGCAGATGTGTTGAAAATCAACCCAGATCAGGTTTCGGTAAAAGCAACCACCACCGAAGGCTTGGGATTTACCGGAAAAAAAGAAGGAATTTCAGCTTTCGCCGTCGTGCTTATGGAAAAAGCTTAACAAAATAATGAAAACGTAATAAATTAACGTATTCACCCTCCCCCTTACCCCCTCCCATCAAGGGAGGGGGAATTCATCGAGTCCCCTCTCCCCTCGGGGAGAGGGCAAGGGTGAGGGGGAAACGAGCAGACTCACGTCGGGTTGCAGCGTTTAGTGTAACTACCAGAGACTGACATTGAGAACCTCTCCCCCTAACCCACTCTCCATTTCATGGAGAGGGGACAAAGGGGGCGAGGTAGAAACCACTCATCAAATGTTCGAGAACATTTTTCTAAAAGCAGAAGACTTTTTGAGGTTGGCAGTTGCATTCGGTCCGTTTTGGTTTTATCTATTCATATTCCTCAGCGGACTGGTGGAAAATCTTTTTCCTCCATATCCTGGAGATACGGTCACCTTCGTCGGT
>LJVD01000081.1 GCA_001304225.1 candidate division Zixibacteria bacterium SM1_73 | reverse complement strand
AGACTTTCCCATTGCAGCTAATGACGATGCCATCAAATCCATCAAGGCAATCACCCACGAAATAGCTGAAGCAGCCATAGAGGCACAAAAATCAGGGGAGGAAACAAAACAGGCCCAAGCAAAGGTAGAAGTTTAAGGTAACAATTTCATCTGTCCGAAAGCCAAGCGACATTTTGTTGGGTGATCCATTGAATGGAGAAAACAAATGACATTGATAGAATATCTTAACGCCGTTAATAAGAACCGCTGTCCTCCAGATTGTGAGTTTAAATCCAAAAAAGATATAGAACCTGCCTTGGTTCCACTGCCTCCAGATGAAATTTTGGGAATTATTGTTTCAAGAGACCCAACGGTTGATTGGCTTTATAAATATCTAAAAAGTGAAAATGATGAAAATACTCGTCGCAAAATGCTTTTTGCTAGTGCCATTCCTCTTTCCCTAATGACTAAAGTGGCAATATTTATGAGAGGTGACAAAAATTTTAAAAATAAAGAAACACGTCTATTTGATGCGATATTTCATAAAGTATATTGGACGCACCTACACAAGTGTTTTACGGACACTAGAAATGCACCTTACAAAAAAGAAATGCGTATAAATGCGCAGATACATGGTTAGAAGGGGAGATTGACCTTGTAATAAATAGCAAAACAAAATTCATAATTGCCTTGGGAAACGATGTCCGGGATTGGATCAAAGATTGGAATCGAAGGAAAAGTAAAGGTATAGAGATTATTAATTTCCCTCATCCCTCTGGACAAAATAATCGCGTCTGGTATGATTTCAAAAAAGATAAATATGGTATAAAGAAAGAGACAAGAGATTTGATTAAGTTGTGCGGAGTAGATTAGAAATTAGAGGGGAGCAAAACTGTTGCCCAACACAACAAAGGACATGATGTAGTTATATGAGAACGGTTAGCTATCGAATTCTGCTCAGAAAGGAACCGGAAGGTGGATACACCGTGGTAGTTCCTTCTCTTCCCGGCTGTGTTACATACGGGGATACTATCGAGAAAGCCATAGAAATGGCAAGAGAAGCTATTGAGTTATACATTGAGAGCCTGAAAAAGCATGGTGAAGAGATTCCAACAGAGGAAGGAACTTTAGAGTACACCCTTAGTGTAGAGGCCCGTGCATAAACTCCCTTCTCTTACTCCCCAGAAAATTGTCCAGGTGCTTGAAAAGAGTGGATTCGTTCTGGACAGAACCAAAGGGAGTCACCATATTTACTACCACCCGGAGACAAAGAGAAGGGTCATTGCTCCACTTCATAAAAGAGATTTACCCAAGGGAACATTGCTCGAAATTTTAAAGCAAGCAGGTATAAGGAAGGAAGAGCTAAGAGATTTGTTATGAAGATTTCGTCAAACAGAGTGGGATCTGGCTTCCTGCCTTTGGCATTACGCCCAAACTACTTTTTGGGGACTTTAGATACGCTAAGATGCTTGGCGTTTGACCTACGAACTCAGATAAGAAAATATGAGGCATCAATAAATTTAAGGACCAACAATAGTCTGGAGGTTTAAATGTCAATAAGTGCCGATCTAGTTAAAAAGCTCAGAGAGAAAACAGGGGCAGGAATGATGGATTGCAAGAAGGCACTGGAAAAAGCTGGTGGCGATATGGACGAGGCCATAGATCATTTGAGGGAACAGGGCATGGCGCGAGCCACCAAAAAGGCTTCGAGAACCGCCAAGGAGGGTATAATCTATTCATACATACATCCGGGAGATAAATTGGGAGTGCTGCTGGAGGTTAATTGTGAAACCGATTTTGTGGCGCGAACGGAGGATTTTAAACTACTATCCAAAGATATTGCCATGCAGATTGCTGCGACCAATCCTTTGGTGGTGACCAGATCTGATCTCAAACCCGAAATACTTGAGAAAGAAAAGGAAATATATAGAACCCAGGCCAAAAACGAAGGAAAACCAGAGAGAATTATAGAAAAGATTGTCGAAGGGAAATTAGAGAAATATTTCCAAGAGGTCTGTTTATTGGAACAGCCTTTTGTGAAAGATCAAGACAGATCGGTAAAGGACAGAATAGACGAGACAATTGCAAAATTAGGAGAAAATATCGCAGTGAAAAAATTTGTCAGGTTCAGATTGGGAGAGGAAACCGGTTGATAGTCTTCTCCGGTGAGTGCGTAGTTTTGGATATTAAATTGGGTCAGGATTTCCTGACCTTTATTGTGTTTAAGTCATGCCTAAACCAATTTATCAAAAAATTCTTCTTAAGATATCTGGTGAATCTCTAATTGGGAATAAAGAATTTGGCATGGATCCTCAGGCGAGAGTCTCCATTGCTCAACAGATCAAGGAGGTCAAAGACTTAGGGGCGAGTGTGGCCGTAGTGATGGGAGGGGGAAATATATTCCGAGGACTCTCTGCCAGTGTGGGAGACCCGTCCGGTGAAGGGTGTATGGATAGAGTATCCGCTGATTATATGGGAATGCTGGCCACCTTGATAAACGCTTTAGCCCTGCAGGATAGTTTGGAGAAGTTAGGAGTTTTTACCAGGGTGATGACCTCTGTCCGGACGGAAGCCGTGGCAGAGCCTTATATCAGAAGAAGAGCCATAAGGCATATGGAAAAAGGGAGAGTGATCCTCCTGGCTGGGGGAACTGGGAATCCCTACTTCACCACCGATACCGCCGCCGCCTTAAGGGCTGTTGAGATTGGTGCAGAGGTGGTTATGAAGGGAACCAAGGTGGACGGTGTGTACGATGACGATCCAGTGAAGAATCCATCCGCGAAGAAGTTCGATTCCCTAACCTACATGGAGGTAATAAAGAAAAGATTGAAAGTTATGGATACTACCGCAATCTCTCTCTGTATGGATAATAAACTTCCCATCATAGTTTTTAATTTACAAACCAAAGGAAATTTAAAAAAAATTGTCTTAGGGGAAAAGATAGGAACAGTGGTTAAAGATTAGGTTCAGTTCATTGTATGCTGGACTTAACAGAAAACTTTTGATTTGAGTTTTGCCTCCTGAGGTTCAATCGAAGAAAAGAAATTTCTGCGTATAACAGAAAGGGTAAACATGATAAAAGAACTGTACATTGATACAGAGGAAAGAATGAAAATGGCGCTGGAATCGGTCGGAAGGGAGCTGGCCTCCATCCGGACCGGTAGAGCTACCCCTGCCCTTTTGGAGGGGATCAAGGTGGACTATTACGAGACTATGACCCCCTTGTCCCAAGTAGCTAACATTTCTGTGCCCGATCCCAGGCTCCTGGTGATCCAACCCTGGGAGAAGAGATTAATCCCGGATATAGTCAAGGTCCTTCATAAATCCGATCTGGGACTAAATCCCCAGGCGGATGCCAACGTGGTTAGACTTCCCATCCCCCCCTTGACTGAGGAGAGAAGAAAAGATTTAGTCAAGCTGGTAAAGAAATTAGCAGAAGATGGCAAAATAGCGGTAAGAAATATCAGACGTGACTCCAATGAAACCCTAAAAAAAGCAGAAAAGGATAAAAATATCTCAGAGGATGAATCCAGAAAAGCTCAGGAGCACGTGCAGGAGATAACAGACAAATACATAGAGCTAATAGATGAGATGACGAAAAAAAAGGAAGACGAAGTGATGGAGGTGTAAGTCAGACTCCAGAATCCAGATTTCAGACTTCAGACTCTCGAGGTGTTATTCATCATTCTTTATTAGGGCTCTGAAAAAGTCAAATTGGGCGAGGTTTTGCTGGAGTGTCAAGCTTTAGCTTGACCTGATATTTTCTGAAGGAGAAAAGGTCTTTAAGCGGTTCACCTAAAGATGAACACTCCATACTCTCCTCTCCACACAGTCTTTCAAAGATCTGGTTATTCGTCTTTTAAATGAGGTGAAAGGATTGTCTGAAGGTAGCTTGGAGCTTAAGAAGAAAATCGTGAAGAAGGGAAACCTCCCTGCTCATGTGGCCATCATCATGGATGGGAATGGGAGATGGGCGAAAAGGAGAGGTTTGCCCCGAACGGCAGGACACAAGGCCGGAGTAAAAACGGTCAAAAGAATTGTCAGGGCGGCGGGTGATCTTGGCATCTCTATTCTGACCCTTTTCACCTTCTCCCGGGAGAACTGGAAAAGGCCCAGGTATGAAGTCTCAGCTATAATGAAGCTTCTATATGAGACCACTAAAAGGGAGATTAATGAGCTGGATGAGAACAATGTGAGGCTGATCACCACGGGAAGAATCGAGGAACTGCCGGCGGAAGAAAAAGAGATTTTGGAAAACGCCAAAAACAGGACTAAGGATAACACTGGCCTGATTCTGAATTTGGCTTTGAACTATGGAGGAAGAACCGAAATCTTAGATGCGGTGAAAGAATTCGCCCTGGACGTGAAAGAAAGAAAACTCGAGCCAAACGATTTGGATGAGAAAACCTTTTCCGAGTATCTTTATACAAAAGATCTCCCCGATCCGGATCTTCTGATTCGGACCTCAGGAGAGATGCGCATCTCCAACTTCCTTTTGTGGCAGACCTCCTATACTGAACTATATGTGACCAATGTCCTCTGGCCCAATTTCGCGGTCAAAGACTTTTACCAAGCCATCTGGGATTATCAGAATCGAGAGAGAAGATTTGGGAAAATATAAAAGTTGAAAGGTTAGAAAGTTGGAAGGTTAAATGGTTAGAAAATTGGAAAGTTAGGCTCTTCTTCAATTCAGCTGCTGGAGTTTTTCATAAGGACAAAAATTTCAAGGAGTTTTTGAAATTGCAATTTTGCAAGACCTTCCCCGTCGCCCTTTCCGTATAGGGCAGGGGGAAATAGGCGAAGGCAGAAAACCAGCACCTAACTTAAGTTAGGTGGTGGTTTTAAGACAAACTGGTTAATCTTCAACCCTTTTAACCTGCAAACTTTCAAGCCCAACTTCATGAAGAGTAATCTTTTGACCAGAGTGGTGGTGGCTTTTGTTTTTGCCCCCCTCATAATCTATGTAACCCTTCTGGGCAAACTCCCATTCTTAATCTTCATAGAAATTCTGATCGTCTTGGGTCTGTGGGAGTTTTTCCATCTATCTAAAGCCAAAGGTTCCGAAATCCCCAAAATCCCTTTAATTGTATTGGGTCTCTTTTTGGGTCTCTCCGCCTACCTTTGGGGAGAAAAGATATTTCTCTTTTTTCTTTTAGGCATATTATATGTATCTGCCCTATTTTTGATAATTAAGGGTAAAACTCAGGGCGCCACGTTCAATCTGTCTATATCGTTTTTGGGATTTTTCTATGTAGCCGTATTCTTCAGTTACTTAATACTTTTAAGGGAGATGTCCCCCGAATTTTTTCCCGATAGATTCGCTTCGCTCACTACAAGTTACAAGATTGGAGGGTTATGGATTATCTATCTTTTAGTCTGCATCTGGTCTTGCGATACCTTTGCTTATTTTATCGGGGCACCTCTGGGAAAACATCCGCTTTCTCCCAGGGTAAGTCCTAAAAAGACGATAGAGGGATTTGGAGGTGGGATCCTAGGGGCGATCGCAGCCGCTTTCTTCTCATATTTTGTCTTTTTTTCCTCAGCTCAGTTAAAAGACCTTTTGATTGTTGCTGCAATAGTGGCCTTGGTCGGACAGGTGGGTGATTTGACGGAGTCTCTTTTCAAAAGAGATGCTCAATTAAAGGACACCTCACATATTATTCCGGGTCATGGTGGAATACTGGATCGTTTCGATAGTTTGCTTTTTGTTTCACCCATAGTTTATTATTATTTGAAATTTGTGGTGTATAGATGAATTTCCCAACAGATTAAACAAATTGAATGATGATCTGATGCAGACGCATTAATTTCTGCCGTAGGCAGATCCCGCCAAAGGCGGGACAAGTTCAATCCTTTCGACAGTGAGCTCAGGACCAACTGTAAAATGCGTATGCATTCATACGAATCTCCCCTGACCCCTCTTTTCCAAAGGTGTGAAACGTATGGTTCATACCAAAGAGGGGAAAAGGGGGATTAAGGGGGATTCGAAAATTAATTGCTCATTGCTCTAATCTATAGTAATAATTAATACGTTTGCTATAGTTAAAGTTTTTCTTCATTCATCATTAATCATTCGTCATTATGTATGCTTAGATGGTTAGATTATCTGTTCGTGATCAGACCGGTTCTGATGCCCCCGGTATGGACCATCCTTCTTTTGGGACATCATCGTAGTGCAGCTTTCTCT
Source organism: candidate division Zixibacteria bacterium SM1_73 (assembly GCA_001304225.1). GTDB lineage: Bacteria > Zixibacteria > MSB-5A5 > MSB-5A5 > SM1-73 > SM1-73. The sequence continues at coordinate 3,574 of LJVD01000081.1, read as the reverse complement.
GGGGAAAGCAATTTGCCCGGCTTGATCCTTCTTCTGGTTACTTTTCTGGCGGGGGGAGTATATCTTCTAAATCAAATATATGATGTCGAATCTGATAGAATAAACAAAAAATTGTTTTTCTTGGCGGAAGGACACATTTCAAAAAGGAATGCCATATTCCAGACAATTCTTCTTAATCTCTTCAGCATAATTCCGGCGTATTTCATTTCACTTAGCTTAGGACTGCTTTTTACCCTGGGATTCTTATTAGGGTTCTTCTACTCAGTTCCACCCTTTTCTTTAAAAGGAAGACCATGGGGCGGATTTTTGTTCAATATTCTGGCACATGGAAATTTAGCTTTTTTAGGAGGCTGGAGTATGAATCACAAGCTTTCTGGAGAATCTATTCTTTTTTCTTTGCCTTATATGTTTGCAGTAGGAGCTGTGTATTTGAACACCACCATTCCGGATATAGAGGGAGACAAAAGATCAGGAAAGATCACTCTGGCGGTAAAATGGGGGAAAGAAAAAGTTGTGACTCTTTCCTTTAGTTTAGTTTTAGTCGCAACATCTTTATCGTTTTTAATAAAAGACATCCCTTTCTTTATCGCATCAGCTTTGGTCCTTCCCTTTTTTCTCTTAGGTGCTTTGGCAAAAAAAAATGGCAACATAGTTTTGTCTACCAAATTATCCATCCTATTCTTGTCCATCGCCGCGGGACTTTTCTATCCCTGGTATTTTGTCATCTTAATCCTGGGATTTGCTCTCACTCGCTTCTACTATAAAGCACGTTTTGGTCTTGACTATCCCACAGTTTTTTAGTATATTTTAAAAGCAATTAGACAGATTTTTGATTTGTGCCAGTTTATTGTTTCAAGCTGGGGGATAATCTGCAACAATGAAGGCATCAATAGGAATTGCTCTGATAATAGCTTTGATCTTTACGTTTCCTGCATCCACCTTCGCCCAGGATAGTTTGTGGAATGATCTCAATGATCAAATTGTTGGGCTTTATGAACAAGGGGAGTATTCGGAAGCGGCAAAGCTAGCCAAACAAGCATTGGAAGTCACAGAAAAAACATTTGGCCGTGAGCATCCACAGGTGGCAGTATCCTTGAACAAGCTGGCACATATCTTAAGAGTTCAAGGCATATACGCTGAAGCGGAACCTCTTTACAAACGGGCACTGGATATCGATAAGAAGTCACTTGGCAAAGATCATCCTGACGTCGCAGAAGACTTAAGCAATCTTGGGTTACTTTATCATTATCAAGGCAGATTCGACGAGGCTGAGCCTCTTTACAGGAGGGCACTGATAATAAGAGAAAGAGCCTTTGGGCCAAACCATCCAGATGTGGCAACGTTAGTGAACAACCAAGCCGAACTCTATCGTCACCAGGGCAAATATGCTGAAGCCGAGCCTCTTTGCAAGCGGGCACTATCAATCTGGGAAAAAACTCTGGGCAAAGATCACCCCATTGTTGCAACATCTATGAATAACCTGGCGAAGCTTTTTACGGCCCAGGGCAAGTATGCTGAAGCCGAGCCTCTTTATAAACGAGCACTGAGAATAAGGAAAAAAGTGCTGGAGCCGGACCATCCAGATGTGGCCACATCTCTCAACGATCTGGCGTTGTTATACTATTCCCAAGGCAGATATAGCGAAGCCGAGCCTTTGTACAAGCAATCTTTGGCAAAAAGGGAAAACGTGCTCGGATCGGATCATCCATATGTAGCGCAAACCCTGAACAATCTGGCAACCCTTTATTATTCACAGGGCAAGTATGCCAAAGCTGAGTCTCTTTACAATAAGGCACTGGCAATAAAAGAAAGAGCCTTGGGACCTAACCATCGCGATATAGCTGCCTCCCTGGACAATCTGGCGTCGCTTTATTATTCTCAGAGCAAATATACCCAAGCCGAGCCCATCTATAAAAGAGCACTGGCGATAAGAGAAGAAACTCTGGGACCGGATCATCCCCATGTGGCTCGAACCTTGAATAATCTAGCGGCACTTTACTATTCTCAAAGTGAATATAAGCAAGCCGAACCTCTATACGAGCGGACACTGTCAATTTGGGAAAAAACCCTGGGAAGAGACCATCCCCATGTGGCGCAAACCCTTAGCAATTTGGCCACACTCCATAACTGTCGGGGCAAGCATGCCGAAGCGGAGTCGGTTTTCAAGGAGGCTCTCAAAATAATGAAAAAAACTCTCGGAGAAGGCCATGCAGAGGTGGCGCAATGCCAGAACAATCTGGCTCGACTCTATTCATCCCAGGGCAGATACGTCGAAGCCGAACCGCTTTTAAAGCAGGCACTGGCAATAAGGGAAAAAGCTTTAGGTAAAGACCATCCGGAGGTTGCCACCTCTTTGAACAATCTCGCCGCACTTTATGAATCCCAGGGTAAATATGCTGAAGCCGAACCTCTTTTAAAGCGGGCATTAGCAATACGAGAGAAAACCCTGGGCAAAGATCATCCCGACCTGGCATCATCCCTGAACAATCTGGCAGGCCTCTATTCTTTCCAGGGCAAATACGTCGAAGCTGAACCACTTTACAAGCGAGCTCTGGACATAAGGGAGAAAGCTCTGTCACCAGATCATCCCAATGTGGCCATTGTGTTGGAGAATATGGCGGAGCTTTACAAGAGCATGGGAAAGAAAGATGAGGCGAAAGAGGTAGAAGAACGAGTACAAAAAATTCGTTCGAAAATTGAGTAATATCAATTTATCAAAAGAGCAGGTAATAATGTAGCGGAAGGTCAGTTGACTCAAATGAGCTTCAGCCTTCCACTTATATTGGAAACCTCCCTTCGACAGGCTCAGGGCAAGAAAGGTTTCCGCTACATTTTGCTCACATTAAGTTCTTTTCTCTTATCCGTTTTATGGAAAAGTTCCTCACCATTTTTTTGAATCATCTTTCGCTCGAACGAAGTTTATCAACCAATACCGTCGAATCATACAAAATAGACCTTAAAAAATATATCAAATTCCTGAAAGAGGAAAAAATCTCCTCTCTTGAGGAAATAAAAGAGGATCACATCACCAAGTTAATTGTTGCGCTCTCCCGATTGGGATTAAAGGCGACCAGCATTGCCCGAAATCTGACCGCCATCAAAAGTTTTCATAAATTCTTGGCAAGGGAAGGTTACACCCAATCTGATCCAGCCAGTGCCATAGAATCTCCTAAATTGTGGAGGAAACTTCCTGCGGTCTTAGATCAGCATGAAATGGAGAAGCTGCTGGATCAACCCACAGAAGAACCCAACATGTACAGGGGGGTAAACATCCGCTTGGTATTGCGAGATAAGGCTATCTTGGAGTTTTTGTATGCCACCGGGGTTAGAATCTCTGAGCTTATAAAGACGAAAAGGAAAGACATTTTGCCAGAAGTGGAATTGGTTAGGGTGATCGGAAAGGGCCAAAAAGAAAGGATCGTCCCTATTGGTAGGTTAGCTCTCAAAGCAACAGAAAAGTATCTTCGGGAGGTTCGTCCACAATTAGCCAACCAAACTTCTGAAGATTTTCTCTTTCTGAACAGAAGAGGAAGACCTTTTTCCCGAATGGGTCTGTGGAAGATTCTGAGAAAAT
>LJVD01000080.1 GCA_001304225.1 candidate division Zixibacteria bacterium SM1_73 | reverse complement strand
CATCCAATGACCAAAGTTTTTTAAAGGAAAGAATCGACCTCAATTCAGCCTCCGCTTCCGAACTGGAGCTTTTGCCGCAGATCGGACCAATTCTGAGTCAAAGAATTATCAATTACAGGAAAACAAAAGGCAAGTTCCAAAGGATCGAAGATTTGGTGAAGGTTCCTGGCATCGGTCCAAAGACTTTTGAAAAGATCAAAGACTTCATAACCGTCAAATGAATCTGTTTCCATCGAGGAGATTTTCTTGCGAATAATCTCTGGTAAACATAAGGGGCGTATTTTAAGTTCTGTCAAGAAAGCCAAGATCAGGCCGAGCTCCGACAAGGTGAAGGGATCGATCTTTAACGTGTTGAAGGATGAGGTCGTGGGAAAGAGGGTTTTGGATCTATTTGCTGGTTCCGGTAATTTGGGCATTGAGGCTTTGTCTCGAGGAGCGGAATTTGTCACCTTCGTGGATTCATCTTTTCAGAGCATTAAAATCGTTAAAAAGAATTTGGAGAGTTTGAGTCTGCAAAAAAAGGCGAGGACCGTGGGCAAAGATTGTTTAAAGGTTTTGCCAAAGCTACAAGAAAAATTCGGGATCGTCTTTGCTGATCCTCCCTATCTTTCCGGCTTCGCCCAGAAGGTGATAGACTCGGTGACCAGATATGATCTTTTGGAGAAAGAGGGAATTTTGGTTTTGGAGCATCACAAAAAAGAGACTTTCGAATATCCTGAAGAGAAGTTACTTCACATGAAGGCAAAAACATTTGGGGACACCATGGTTTCATTCTTTCTGAAACAGGATTGAATCCTTATCCCAGCACCCCTCTCCCTAAAATGGAGAGGGGAGATGGGGAGAGGTAAAAAAACAAAATCTTTCTCCAATGCAGAAAGCAGGTTAAATTAGCTCACGGTCTTTTAAACTTAAGGAGATCCTATGAAAGTTGCTATATACCCGGGAAGTTTTGATCCCATCACTAACGGGCATCTGGATTTGATAAAAAGGGGGCTTCAACTCTTCGATCAGCTGGTGGTAGCCATTGCGGACAATCCAGATAAAAAACCACTTTTTTCCACTGAGGAGAGATTGTACATGGTCAAAAGCGCGGTCAAGGGTTTAAAACGAGTGAAGGTGGTTCTGTTTGTCGGACTCCTGGCAGATATGGCCAAGAGGCTCAAAGCCTCTGCCATCATCAGAGGAGTGCGGGCGGTATCTGATTTCGAGTTCGAGTTTCAGTTGGCGTCGATGAACAGGAAATTAGCTCCAAAAACGGAGACCGTCTTCTTGATACCCTCAGAGAAATACACCTATTTGAGCTCCAACTTGATAAAGGACGTTGCCCGCTTCAACGGAAATATAAATTGCTTCGTGCCCCAAATCGTGGAAAAGAAGCTCAAAAAGAAGTTCGGCTTCTCCAAGTAAGGCTTATTTTTTTGGGAATTGTAGTTGCCCAATTCATTGGGCAAAAGGTCCGAATCTTAGATCCATAGGACCTGACAAATCAGGCAACTACAATACTTACACTCCATTTTAGAGGTTAAACACAACTTTTGAGGAGTATTTTATGGTGAGTGATTTTGAGGTTTTTTTTGAAAGATTTATTCTGCTCTCGAGTCCCTTTTCTTCTCCAAATCTTGGTCTTACCTCTCAGGATTCACATCCCTGATCTCTGATCCCTACTCTCCAAGTCCCTTCTGCAAAGCCTCAACCGCCTTTTGCCCCTCTTTTTCCCGAATCACGCAGGCGATGGAGGTGGTAGAGCTGGAGATGGCTTCCACATTCACATCTGCCTGGGAGAGGAGAGAAAACACCTTAGCAGCTATCCCAGGAGTTCTGGATAACTTGGGATGGCTTACCGTGACTATGGCTATGTCCTGATCGACAGTTAAGTCTTTTGCGTCCAACTCCTCTTTCATTTTTTGCAGTTTGAGAATGGCCGGATTTAAGTGATCTTTTCCCACCACCAAAGTGACATCTGCCCTACCTTTTGGCGCAGGCGCCGAGGAGACAAGCTCGACATTGATGTCATAAGACCATAAGGCACCAAATATCTGCGCACCAATTCCTGGTCGGTCGGGCGCGGAGTTCAAAATGACCTTGACCACATCGGTTCGACTGGTAACATCAAATTCTGGCATGGAAGCATCTCCTTGGTCTTAAGTATTGAATTGCATTTTTCACTACCTTCTCAAAAGCAAATAACGCGATTTTCCCATAAAGTCAATTATTTTTTACTTGATCTCCAAAAAACAGCTGGAGAGGATCCTCCGGTCGTTCACCCGTTTACTTCATCCTCCCTTGCACTGAATGTACTTGGCACGAGGTTACACACAGTAGCGAAAGAAGATTTCAGAGTCGGAAAAAGGAGCATTTGGAGTGTCAACCTATCGGTGAACTATTCAAAAGGAAGCCATCCTTTCCCGCAAAGCGCAATCCACCATAGTAGGTTGAAGGTCAAGATGAATCTTGACAGTTCAGCTACACGTGCCCCAATTTGTTATAAGATACCCAGAACTTTCAAAAATAAAAGTTGACAAGTTGAAGGAAATCTGTAAATTGTTCTGTTCGGTAAAAACAACCTTCAAGAGGAAGATGGGAAAATAAAATGAAGGTGATAATTCCGGTAGCCGGAATAGGAACGAGATTGAGACCGCATACCCATACCGCTCCCAAAGGACTTCTTCACGTAGCGGGAAAGCCCATTCTGGGACATATTCTGGATGCTTTGAAACAGGTAAAAATCGATGAGATGATATTCATCGTCGGTTTTATGGGAGAGCAAATCGTAGAATATGTGAGCAAAAATTACAAGTTCAAATCGAAGTTTATCTACCAGAAGGAGCTCAAAGGTTTAGGATATGCCATCTGGTTAGCCAGCTCGGAAATTAAGAATAACGAGCCGGTGTTGATCGTTTTGGGTGACACCATATTTGAGGCTGATCTTTCCCCAGTTCTCAAAGGCAAATTCGATGCCTTGGGGACCAAAAGAGTAGAGAATCCCCGTCGATTCGGCATCGTGGAGATGGAAAAGGGATTTGCCCGAAAACTGGTGGAGAAACCCGATAAGCCCACCAGCAACTTGGCGGTGGTTGGGGTCTATTACATAACAAATACCGAAGCGTTCAAAGAATCATTGGAGGAAATCATCAAAAAGCAAATAATGACCAAAAATGAATATCAGTTGACTGATGCTTTGCAGCGGATGATTGATAAAGGAGTCAAATTTAGGACCTTTGAAATCACAGGTTGGTATGATTGCGGAAAGGTTGAGACCTTGCTTCAGACCAATCGGCATCTTTTGTCCAAGATAAAATCCATCAGGAGACTCAAAGGTTCCGTTATCATTCCTCCGGTTTTTATATCCAAAACGGCAATGGTGAAGAGCTCGATTTTGGGTCCTTACGTGTCAGTTGCCCACAAAGCGGTAATTGAAAACTCCATCATCAGAGACTCTATTATCAGCGAGCGGGCGGTAGTAAATAATTCTCGTCTTGAATCCTCCTTGATAGGAAATAACGCTGAGGTAAATGGGGTCTTCCATCAGCTCAACGTAGGAGATTCCTCTGAAGTTGGATATTCTGGATTTTGAATTTTGAGCTTTAAAACCTGAATTGAGAACAATAAAAAGACTTTCAGCTAAGGCTTACGGTTCGTTATAACCTTCAAAATTGACGTCCGGGACTGTAACTTCCAATTAAGGAGAAAGAGATGGTATCTGGTAAGAATTTCTTTTTCACCTCAGAGTCTGTGGCCGAGGGACATCCGGATAAGCTATGTGATCTAATTTCAGACGCAGTATTAGATGAGGTCATAAGGCAAGATCCAAAAGGGAGGGTGGCCTGCGAAACCTTCATTACCGTGGGTTTGGTAATAGTGGGGGGCGAGATAACTACCAAAGGCTACGTAGATCTCCCCATATTGGTTCGCAATCTTGTAAAAAAGATCGGTTATACCGATGCCAAATACGGTTTTAACCATTCGGGCTGTGCTATTTTGAATGCCATCGGCTCCCAGTCGCCAGATATTGCGCAAGGGGTGAATGTTGGAGGGGCTGGGGATCAGGGTTTGATGATCGGATATGCCTGCAAGGAAACCCCCGAACTTATGCCCATGCCAATTATGTTGGCACACAAACTCTGTAAGCGGTTGGCTGAGGTGAGAAAAAAGAAAATCCTGCCCTATCTGGGACCGGATGGAAAATCTCAGGTCACGGTTGAATATGTTAATGGAATGCCTCTTCGGGTGGATAAGGTAGTCTTAGCCTGTCAGCATACAGAGGAAATATTAGACCAAACCGGGAAATCTATCACCCAGAAGGCAAGAGAGGAAATAATCGAAAATGTGGTGAAGCCAGTTATAGAGTCAAAACTTCTGGACGAAAAGACCAAATATTTTGTCAATGCCACCGGCAAGTTCGTCATCGGCGGACCCCAGTCGGACACGGGAATGACCGGCAGAAAAATAATAGTCGACACTTACGGCGGAAGGATCCCTCACGGGGGTGGAGCCTTCTCCGGAAAGGATCCCACCAAGGTGGACCGATCTGCCTCCTATATGGCGCGCTACATTTCCAAAAACGTGATAGCCGCAGAGTTGGCGGAGAAATTCATGATTCAATTAGCTTACGTGATCGGGGAGGCTGATCCAGTTTCCATCATGGTGAATACCTTCGGAACCGGAAAAATTCCGGACCAGAAATTTTTGGAACTGATCAAAAAACACTTTCAGCTCACTCCTCAAGGAATTATCGAAATGCTAAACTTGCAAAGACCCATCTATGAGGAGACGGCAGTTTATGGTCATTTCGGTAGAAATGAGCCGAATTTCACCTGGGAGAAAACAGATAAGGCAGAAGATTTGAAAAAAGATGTTTGAAAATGAATCCGGTGTGCAAACATTTATGTTTACTTGGTTTTCATACTCAATAGTAAAGCTAAAGGGCGTGTTGAAAAACTATTTTTCGCAGAGGAGGCTTTATGTAGGGACAGGGCTTGTCCCTGTCCTAACTCTAAGGCGGACAGCCACAAGGGCTGTCCCTACATTCATTCCTCCTCAACCCATTCCACCATTTCCAAGGCTTTTTCAACAGCCCCCAAAGCTTCACACTCCAGAGGTCATTATTTTAACTTTCTGAAAAAGGAAAAGAAAAATGAAATACGACGTAAAAGATCCCAAGTTAGCAAAACAAGGGAGGCTGAGGATTGAATGGGCGGAAAGGAACATGCCGGTTTTGAGGCTGATTCGTGAAAAATTTAAAAAACAAAAGCCGTTAAAGGGCGTCAAGATTTCCGCCTGTTTGCATGTGACCACTGAGACCGCTAATCTGATGCATACATTGGCCGTGGGAGGAGCCAAGGTAGCCTTGTGTGCCTCCAATCCTTTGTCCACTCAAGATGATGTGGCGGCATCTTTGGTCAGGGATTACAATATTCCTGTTTTTTCAATCAAAGGAGAAAGCAACCGAGTCTACTATCAACACATCAATGGTGCATTGGACATAGAGCCAGATATAACCATGGATGATGGAGCAGATTTGGTCTCCACATTGCATGCTTCCCGCAAAAAGCTTTTGAAGAATGTGATTGGTGGAACAGAAGAAACCACCACCGGAGTGGTTCGTCTGAGAAGCATGGAAAAACATGGCGTTTTGAAGTATCCTTTGATTTCTGTCAACGACTCTAAAACCAAGCACTTCTTCGACAACCGATATGGCACCGGGCAATCGACCGTGGATGGAATTCTGCGTGCGACCAATTTCCTGTTGGCCGGATCCAAGGTAGTGGTTGCTGGTTATGGCTGGTGTGGTCGTGGATTTGCCACCAAAGCCAAAGGAATGGGTGCGGATGTGATCGTAACCGAGGTCGATCCGTTAAAAGCCATCGAAGCGGTGATGGACGGATTCAGGGTCATGCCCATGGCAGAGGCGGCTAAGATCGGCGACGTTTTCTGCACCTTGACTGGTGATGTCAACGTGATCAGACCCGAACATTTCAAGGTAATGAAGGATAACGCAGTGGTTTGCAACTCCGGACATTTCAATGTGGAGATTGATATACCCGGTCTGGAGAAGACGGCAAAAAGAAAAAGACAGATCAGAGAATTTGTCACGGAATACACTCTGAGGAATGGAAAAAGAATTAATCTTCTGGCAGACGGGCGTCTGGTCAATCTTTCTGCAGCTGAAGGTCATCCCGCCTGCGTTATGGATATGTCCTTCGCCAATCAGGCTCTCTCCGCCGAATATCTGGTTAATAATGGGAATGCTCTGGAGAACAAGGTCTATGCCGTTCCTGAGAGGATAGATTCCGAGATCGCCTGCTTGAAGCTAAAATCCTTAGGTGTCAAAATCGACCGCCTCACGCCAGAGCAAAAGGAATATCTTGCCTCCTGGGAGCTGGGGACCTAAGGCACCGGAGTGCACAAGCTTGCTTGTGCAGCGGAAGCTCTGCTTCCGCACTCCGGCAGACATCTATCATGAAAGAACAATACTTCAAGAAGCCTCTTCACACTCCGGCTCATCTATTTCTTAGTGATTATTATTACTTCATAACTGCAGGTTGTTACCAGAAAAAACCATATGCCGATTGTGACATTAAAAAGGAATTTCTATACAAAACGATTTGTGAAGAACTTAACAGGTATTTCAGCGAACTTCATGGCTGGGTGGTGTTAGATAATCATTATCATATCCTCATTAAGCTAAAGGATGCTTTTTTGCTGCCTAAACTGATTCAGGCAATTCACAGCAAAAGCGCAATTTCAATAAATAAAATGGACAAACAACCTGGGAGAAAGGTTTGGTATGACTATTGGGATGAATGTATCCGTGATCAGGAAGACTTTTACACTAAGTTGAATTATATCCACCTAAATCCAGTTAAGCATGGCTATGTAGATGATCCCAGCAAGTACAAATTCTCGAGTTACCATTTTTATTTTAAAGAAAAGGGTGAAGATCGGCTGAAGGTTCTTATGAGGAATCATCCCATTGAAAAGCTCAAAGAGGGGGATGACTTTTAGATAAAAAGAACAAGGAGTGCGCCACGCCGTTGGCGGGGCGCAGCGGAAGCTCCGCTTCCGCACTCCAGGAGTCATCATGAAAGAAAAACATTTTGATCTTCAACGAAAAATTGCTGACCTTGAAAAAAGAAATAAAGAATTGGACGACAAACTGAGCAGGTTGAATCAGCTGCTGCTCCCCTTTCTTGAGAGTTTAGAAGAAGAAACGCAGATTGAAGAAAAGCTTAAAAAAGAAATGCCCAAATTGAAATTCAAAAAGCAAGATCCTTTCGCTTTGGGAAAAGGGGGATGGGGTGTTCCATACGAAGAATTAAAAGAGTTGCTTGACGAAGAGTAGACTGGAGCATGTATGCCTGCCCACGTTGAGTGGTTCGATAAGGTTATAAACTTTCCTCCAAGAGCCTACATAGACACTAGTTATTTGCTCTACCTAAAATCATATCTTACCCACCGCACTGATATAAGGTACCAGTCCTGTAAGAACTTTTACGACAAAATGATAGCCCACAATGTGAGCATGTATACCTCCGTTTTGTCCCTTGAGGAAGCTATCTACATAATTCTATATAAGTACGGTGTCTCCCGAGACATGAAAAATTTTCAGGATCGGAATGGAAATGCTTTTTCGAAAATCTCTGATTTTAGGAAAGAACGGCGTCGGGAATTCATCCAGTCCTATAAAAAAAATCTCGCAGGCGTTATTGATTTCATCCAATTCTTCTTTAATTTAGGCATAAGACTCGCGTTCCCCAAAAGCTACATTATTCCTACGAGCAGTAGAAAATTTACAGTAAAGGACAAATCAGGAAGTGTTGCAAATTATGCATTTGGATTAATTAAAAAATATGAATTGGATCCGATGGATGCATTTCATGTAGCCATTGCTAAATGTTTGGGCATAGATCATATTGTTTCCACGGATAAAGGTCTCAAAGTTATCAACGAAATTAAATTATTCTGTTATAATTAACTGCATATATTTATCTCACCGGAAGTTCTGAGTTTTATCGCTAATTTCACAAGTTGAATTTTTCCTAAGTTTTGTTCCCTTTATGGGTTGCTATACTCGTGGTAGCTTTTTGCCTGCGAATAGCCGAACTTATCTTTTTTCACAAAGTAACAATTCCCCTATGTCCTTTGGTGTTGGTTGACAAGAATCTCATTCTCCTCCCAACAAATAACCCAAGCAATGCTTTAAGAAAAGGAAACTTTTCTTCACAAAAAGCGTAAGAATTTTTGTGACGCTCATGTTGAAGAACTGTTTGAGGATTATAAAGATGAACAGTATCTTTGGTGTTCCAATCTCTACAAGATATTCCATAACTACCCATGTTTCTAATAGTCTTAAAAGCCTATTCAAATCAATTCTCGGAGGTAAAAAATGAAGAAGATTATTTTTCCCACTATTTTTCTAACATCTCTCCTTATTCTTCTTTCCGCTTCACTCATTTACGCCCAGCAGGGAAGGATATGTGGAGTGATCCATACCAGAGACGGTGACACTTTTGAAGGACCCATTCGCTGGGATAAAAACGAAGCATTCTGGGATGATATCTTGGATGCCACAAAAGAACGCGAGGGAAGACACAGAGAAGGTCGCCGCAGGGAAAAGCATGTCAACATCTTGGGAATACGCATAAGTTGGGATGAGGATACGGAGGAATCTAAAGCCAGTTCCGGAATCAAATTTGGACACATTCGTTCACTGGAAAGACGTTCCCGGAACAGGGCTATCCTCTACCTGAAAAGCGGAGAGAGAATAAAGCTATACGGGGATGGTAGCGATCTGGGCTCTGGCATAAGAGAGCTATTGGTCGACGATTCAGAAGAAGGTAAGGTCTTCCTGGACTGGAATGATCTGGATGAAATCGAATTTAAAGAATGTGAGGTAAAGGGTAAGGAAGAACGCCGGCTTTACGGACAGGTGGAGACAAGGAACGGAGAAACCTTCAAGGGATTCATCACTTGGGATATCGATGAGCTTTTTGAGTCTGATATTCTGGATGGGGAAGAAAAGGGAAGAACCAGAAAAATCCCATTTGGAAAAATAAAAGCCATAGAGAGACGATCTCGAAACTCCGCTTGGGTATACCTCAAAAACGGTGAGCAGATGAAGCTTTCCGGCACCAATGATGTGGATAGCGGAAACCGGGGAATAGTGGTGAAGGATCCTTTATTTGGGAGAGTTACCATCGAGTGGGAAGATTTCGACAGATGCGATTTTTTGGAAGGTGGAGAGAAATACCTGAAAAGCTACGATGAGTTTGACGGGGGATACCCATTGTATGGAATCGTTTATGATGACGATGGCGAAAACTACGAGGGCTATATCCGATGGGATGATGACGAAACCGAAAGCTGGGAATTGCTCGATGGGGAATACAGAGGACTCGAAGTCGATGTCGAATTTGCCCAGATTGAAAGCATCGAAAGAAGATCCTCCAACGCAGCCGAAGTTATCTTGAAAAATGGCAACAGCTTCAAATTGGAGGATTCCAATGATGTGAATGACGAAAATAAGGGAATCTTCATAACCACCAAAGAAGGAAAGGAAATAGAATTGGATTGGTATGATTTCAAAAAGGTGGTGTTTAAAGAAAAGTAATATAAGTTCTTTCCGAGAATTCAAATTATCCGGTCCTAAACATTTTCAATTTCAGTTTGAGGAAAATGTCTGGCACGTCAAGTTAAAATCTGCTCAAGTTGTCAAAATTTTTCGACAAAAAGGGCACAGTTAATTATATTAATCCTGCGATTGAAATTAGCGAAAGATTGGACCGCAGGCTTCTTATTTTCATTGTTGGAGGGGGAATGTCAAAATTACTTCTTTTGAATACCATGAAGGAGGTGATGTTTCAATAAACCATTCTATTATCAGTCCGGTCTTACCACTTCAATCTTAAGCCGAAAGGAGAATAGGTATGAAGAGGAAGGTAAGAGTATTCTTGTCAACTGTCGTCGTTGTATTCATCTGTCTTTCATCG
>LJVD01000079.1 GCA_001304225.1 candidate division Zixibacteria bacterium SM1_73 | reverse complement strand
GAGCGGCCAGAATGGTATACATGATGAAAATCCCTATAAGGAAAAGCTCACCGATATCAGCAAAAACCTCTTTAAATTCCTGGAATTCTCCGCCGAAATCAAGCTTGTAGCCAGGATAGCGTTTTTCTAGATCGGTAAATTTTGTAACCAGCATTCGGTTGACTTTATCCGACGAGGTGATTTTTTTGTCTATCTCAGCAGAGATGGTGATGGCCCTTTCTCGCTCGAACCTTTTGATCTCTGCCAGACTGGTATCTATCTTGAAATCTGCAATATCCTTGAGTGGTATCAGATCACCCATGGGGTTGGCTATTTTCATGTTTGCCACGTCAGACAGGCTTTCTCTGGCGCCTTCTTTGAACTTCACCACCACATCCACCTCCTCATCCGCTTCTCTATACTGGGTGGCTATGATCCCTTCAAACGCTGCTCTTACCGTTGCAGCCACCTGAAAAACGTCCAGGCCCAAAAGGGATGCCTTATCAGGTTTGACATCTATCTTGAACTCCCTGCTTCCTTCCATCCAATCATCGGTTATGTCATATACTCCCTCTGTATTCATTAGCTCATCTTTGATCAACTCCGCCACCTCTTGAAGCTCGTCCAGGTCCTTGCCCTTTACTTTCACCTCCACCGACTTATAGGTAGGTGGACCAGTGTTTATCTTGGCAAACTGAATGGTCTGGATTCCGGTCACATCTTTGCATCTTTCTCTAAGGTCGGTCATTATCTCATCTACTGTTCTTTTCCTGTATTTCTGTTCCACAAGGTCGACTATCACCTGACCCACGGATGTTCGGTGATACCAGTCTGTATCAGTCTGCATCAATCCAGTGTTGGCGACGACTGACTTCACTTCCTTTTTAGGCAACTCCAAGGCTTTTCTCTCAATTTGAGAGATGACCCTATCAGTGGCGTCTAAGTTGGTACCAGAGGGAACCGTCACCCAGACCATGAAAGTGGGTATGTCTTCATCTGCAAACATCTCAACACCGATCAAAGGAACCAGGGAGGCGCATATTAACAACAGCACTACTATTCCCGCCACCACCAAATACCTTTTGTTCAAAGCTTGATGCAGAAATTTGATGTAGACTGTTCTTATGGCTGTCATTATTTTCCAGCTTTTCCTTTTGGTCTCCTTCTCTTGTCTTCCCCACTCGGCCATATGACTGGGAAGAATCAAGAAAGCTTCAAACAAACAGGCCACCAAAGCCAAACTCACCACTATGGGAATTATTCTCATGAATTTACCCACTATGCCGGGGAGAAGCATCAAAGGCAGGAAAGCAGCGATAGTGGTGGCAGTAAAAGCGATAACCGGAGAAGCTACCTCTGCGGTTCCCCGCATCACCGCCTTGATCCGAGGTATGCCCTTTTGAATGTATCGATAACAATTCTCTATTATCACTATGGAGTCGTCTACCAGCATTCCTAAGACCAAGACCAGGCCGAATAGGGAGTTGCCGTTCAGAGATCTCCCCGTTTTCCACATGAAGAAGAAGGTGGCCAAAAACACTACGGGAATGGCTAAAGCCGCAAATAAGGCGTTGCGCCATCCCAAGAAGAGGTACAGGATGGTCAGAAGCAAGATCATCCCCATCCAGGCATTAGCTTGAAGTTTACTCAGAGTGTTTTTAATTTCGATCGAGGAATCAGTGGTCAAGGTTATTTTCACAGAAGAAGGAAGTTTTGCTCGATATTCTTTCACTATTTCTTTTATCTGGTCGATAAGCTTGATCGAGTTTCCTTTTGGCTTTTTGGTGACCGAAAGGGTCACCGAAGGCTTGCCATCTAATCTGGAAAGTATCTTCCGCTCTTCAAAAGCGTCCTGCACTTCTGCAAAATCGCTTACCCTTACGTAGCCGCCCAGGTTATTGGTGCGAACGATCACTTTTTTTATCTCATCCAGGCTGGTAAACTCTCCCATGGTTCGCACTAGATACTCGGCACGGCCCATCTGGATGCTTCCTCCTGGAACGTTGTAGTTATAGGTACCTAATGCTTGAGTTACCTGATTTAAGGAGAGATCGAAGCTGTTGAGCCTTTCCGGATCCACCTCCACCCAGATTTGCCGCTCTCTCACTCCAGCCAGCTCCACACCAGAGATGTCCTTTATGTCCTGGATGTCATCTTTTAAATCCTCGGCTAACTTCTTCATCTCCCTTTCCGAAATGTCTCCGGACAGCACCACATTTATCATGGGTATAAAATCGTAGGTGCTGAAGTCTATAACTTCCGGATCATCCGCATCTGCCGGTATCTCTTTTACCTTGTCCACTTCATCTTTCAGATCTTGGAATACCTTATCGAAATTATCATCACTCATGGTCTCAAATTTCACTGAGACGAAGGAGAGCCCCTCAGACGACGTGGAGGAGATGCTTTCGATTCTTTCCACATCGGCGATCTCATCCTCTATGGGAATGGTTATCAGTTTCTCGATCTCCTCGGGCGAGACCCCGGAAAATCTGGTGATGATGAATGCCCAATTCAAAGAGAATTCGGATATCGCTTCCTTGGGCAGCTTGAAAAATGCCAAGAGCCCTACTGCAATTATCCCCATCATAAACATGTTGGAAATGACCGGATTTCTTACTGAGAAATTCGAAAGGAACATAATATCCTTATTCTATAGCTCTGGGCTTATCCTTGGGGTAGTCTATATCGAATCAGAAGTTCAGGTTCAGAGTTTGATTTTTGCCAGGCTCTGGCCTGAGCCGCTACGTCGTTAGGCTAGCTTCTTGATCCAGGCAGTGGCCAAGATGTCTTTCTTGGAGTCTTTTTGTTCGATTTATCAAACCGAAGATAACAGATAAAATCAGGAATCGCCTAACGTTGTATTTCCACCTTCATCCCTTCTTCGAGCAGATTCTGTCCCTCCACTACCAAATTCTCCCCGCCTTCCAGGCCCTTCAGAATCACAAACTTATCATTTTCTCTGTTTCCCAAAGATACGACCTTTTTATGCACAATGTCCCCGTTGACCACAAACACGTAACTCTGATCCGAGTCATAGAAAAGTGAGGCTTGGGGAATGAGCACAATGTCCGAAAAGATCTGGGTTTCGATCTCCATCCGTGCTACCATTCCTGGTTTTAAATTTCCTTCCGGATTGGAAGCCTTTATCTCCACGGGAAAGGTTCGAGTTTGTTGGTCCGCTTTCATCCCCACAGCGTTCACCTTCCCCAAGAATTCCTGATGAGGATAGGAATCCACAGTTATTTTGGCCTTTTGCCCCTTCTTGACCTTGATCACGTCCATCTCGGAAAGCCCGATCTCGATTTTGATCCGACTGATATTTACCACTGTAGCCACGGGCATTCCTGGAGAGGTCAACTCCCCCAATTCCACGTATTTAAAGGCAACCTGACCTGAAACAGGGCTTTTGATCTGAGTATCTTCGAGCTGTCTTTTTGCCATATCGGCGGCTGCTTCGGCTAAGTCCCGGTTAGCTCTGGCGGTCAGCTCCTGAAGCCGAGCACTCTCCAGTTCATGCTCGCTGATATCCTTTTGTTGGTATAGTTTTTCAAATCTTTCCAAGTCTCTTTTTGCCTTCTGGTAGGCGGATTGAGCGGACAGAAGTTGTGCCTGTGCCTGTTTGAGGGCTAGCCTCTTCAGCTCATCATCCACTGATACTATAGTTTGACCCCTTTCCACCCAGTCGCCAACGTTTGCCAGAATCTTGGTAACCCTTCCGGAAGTTTCGGAACTGACGGTTACATCATAAATTGCTTTTATGGTTCCAGAAGCCTCCACCTTTTCCACAAAGTTTTCTTTCTTTGTCTTCTGCACTCTTACTGGCACTGCCTTTCGAGATTCCTCCTTTAATGTTGGAGATTTTTGAGAGGCTTCTTGTTGGTTTTTCCCACATCCTGTTACCAGGATGACGACTATTGCTGGTAATGCGAAGATTTGATAATATCTTCTTTTCATAAAAGCATTCCTCATTCTTCAAGCTTGGAGGTAAAATCGACTATTCCGATCACTCTATCCACCTGGGCGAGGGCTATTAAATAGTCGTACAGAGCGCTGGTCTCGTTCACCCGGGCAGTATTATAGACTACCTGAGCGTCCAAAAGATCGATATTGGAGGCCAGCCCCAAATCGAATTTGTCTTTGATGATCTTGAAGTTTTCGTCAGCTGAAAGCACCTCTTTGTGAGCTATATCTATGGTTAAAAAAGCCGACCTGGCATTGAGTATCGCATTAGTGAGATTGACCTTCAGGGTCAGCAGAACATCCTCTTTCTCCGCTTTAGCCTTGTTCAGATTTGCTCGGGCCTGACCTAAGTTAGAGAAATTGGAAAAACTGGTGAAAAGTGGCACTGACATCACAACTGCTGCAGTCCAGTTGGCCTGACCATTCAAATATATGTCCTTGTCTCTCTGCCATCCATATTGATACGAAAAATTGAAAGATGGCTGGAACTCTCCCCAGGCCATTCTTGCCAAACTTTTCTGCATATCGACCTGGGAGGTCATCATCCCCACAGTGGGATTGTTCCTGACAGTCACCCGGTACCACTTCTCGATCAGGTGGGTTAAGTCCTTTTCCGAGAGGTTCTCGAACAGAGGTTTGGTCTGGTCAAATTTCTCGTTGGACAGTTCAGTCACAGTTATATCGTATGGCACATCCACACCTAAGAGGTTTTTCAGATTCTTCTGAGCTACTTTAAACAAGTTTTCCGCCTTTACTAAGTTTCCCTCTTCAAAGGCTACCTGAACCTCCCAGCGCAGCACGTCCGATTTGCTTCTTAATCCCACATCCAATTTAGCTTCGACACTCTTTAGATTGTTCTTGGCTGATTTCAAGAAATCTTGTCTTAATTTTAAAAGCTCTTCAGCTTTCAAAAGGTTATAATAGGCGGTCTTGGTCTCCAGCATCACATCTTGAGTGGTCTTTTGAAGGAGATAGTCACCTGTCCTTTTTAGTGCCCTGGCTGTGCCAAGATTTGCCCAGAGCTTGCCGCCATTGTAGATGGGTTGGGTGATGGTTAGATTTGAAGTATATGAGTTTTTTGGTGTTCGGATAAAACCAAAACGAAATTCAGGGGGTAGTTGTTCTTGGAAGTTCATCTGACTCAGGGTCCAGTCATCGAATCTGGTCAGTTGTGTATTAAAAGTTATTCTGGGGAAGAACTCGGCCACCGCCTTGGCCACCCCGAAATTAGCTGCCCTCAGATTCTGACGGGCACTTTTCAAACTGCGGTTATGGTCTGAGGCAATCTCCAGTGCTTCTTCCAACGTCAGATCTTGAAAGCTCTCAGGTGACCAAGAAACCTCTTTTTTCCCTGCATGTGAAATGGACAACGAAACAAGGAAAAAGCTGCTTGTAAGGATGCAAAAAAACCTCTTCATACCACTTCCTCCAAGTGGGGATTACAGGTTGCCAATGACGCCCACGCCACTCTTTTGAATGTAGCTAATTATTTACGAAAATCAATGCTAAAAGTTGTTTCACCTTACCATAAAATCATGGTCGACAGAGGGGTGACCGGAGCAAAATGCTTCTGGCTCTCCAGCAGCCAGAAAAAATGGTTTCCAAATTTTGGCGAAATTCGTGAACTCAAAGAATGCATGTATCTCCGATCGGATTTTTTAAGTTTTCGTTGATATGTGGAAAGGCTGTTTTCAACCAGTGGAGTCATTGGATTACGATTAAGTGAAGAGGGAATTCGGACCCGTTGGAGTTAATCAGAAGACTTTAGATTCGCTAAAAAGTACTCGACAAAAATAAACCAGGGATAGGGTGAGGGTATGTAAATTCATTCTTACGTTTGTATCACTGAACAGAAAGCAGGGGATGCTTGAGTATCCCCTGCTTCTTCTTCCAGGCCTTTGGTATTTTTTATTGCCACCCAGGAAACTTGCAAAAAGAATGCCCCGCCCAAAATATCTTTAACCACCTTCTTTGATCCAATAACCTGCTGAAATGTTTATGGCTAACAAGGTTCTCGACTAAACGAAAGAAGGCATTTGTTCACAATTTGAGAGGGAGGAGACCAAACGATGGACAGAATCCCTCGTTTTATCGTTTATCATTATTGTCATTTTGGCAACCTTCTTGAAAAATCGTAATAATTCTGTGGAAGTTATCCAAAGTAGGGGAAAATTTGAGATGAAGATTTACCAGAAGCTCGGGTTTCACATTTCTGATGCTTTTTCTTAAATCCAAAATTTGAAGATTTGTATAGTTGACAATTTCCAGACAACCCTTAAATTGAGCGGTAGTTAGGAGAGCAATTTTGTGTTTTCACAATCAAGGAGAGGAGATGCAGATTTTAAAATTGCAGGAAGGAGTAATTTACGGTCCGATCGATTCCAGAAGACTGGGACGTTCTTTGGGCATCAATCTTTTGCCCCCCACCTATAAACTTTGTTCTTTCAATTGCATTTATTGTCAGTATGGCTGGACACCGGTACACACAGATGATGCCTCAGAATTTTTGGATGATCTGCCTACCACAGATGAGTTCCAAGAGGCAACAGAGAGTTGGCTGAAAAAAGACCGAGATGTCAATTATATCACTTTCTCCGGAAATGGCGAACCCTGCCTCCATCCTCAGTTTGATGAAATGGTCGAGGTGCTCTCAAAGTTGCGAAAGAAATGTGTTCCCCAGGCCAAGCTTGCCATTTTGTCAAATTCGACTTGTCTTAACAGAAGCAATGTGGTAGGAGGTCTGAAGAAGTTGGATGTGAGAATAATGAAGCTGGACTGCGGCTCCGGAGAAACTTTTCAGAAAGTCAATCGTCCACATGAAAATATCAAATATGAAGAAATAGTCGAAAACCTGAAAAACCTCGGTGACATAATCATTCAAAGTGTCTTGGTGGATGGAGAAATAAGCAATATTGAAGATGAGGAGATTGAGAAATGGATCGAGAGACTGGATTATATCAAACCCAGGGAGGTTCAGATTTATTCTATTGATAGACCTTCAGCAGATCAGCATTTGAAATTGGTGGGAAAGGACAAGCTAAAAGAGATCGCCCAAAAAGCAGAAAGAGCCACGGGGATTTCGGTAAAAGTTTTCTAAATGCAAAAAAATATTATCAAGTTCTACTGGTATCGGCTGACCAAGTTCGGACTGTTCCATATCGCAGTCATGGTTTTATTCTACCAGCAAAGAGGTTTGTCCTTCTCCCAGATAATGATTCTTCAGAGCCTTTATTATTTTGCCAAAGTCTTCTCCGAAGTTCCCACCGGTGCCTTAGCGGACAGGTTTGGTAGAAAAAAATCTTTAGTCATTGGCTCCTTCTGTCATTCTTCTGCCTATCTTCTGATCTTCCTTTCCCATTCATTTGTTCTTTTCAATTTGGGAGAAATCATAGCAGGAATCTCCATGTCCTTCGCCTATGGCGCTGATTCAGCCTTGGCTTATGATAGTCTGAAGAATTTGGGGAGAGAAAAAGAATATCAAAAAGTCGAAGGTAATGCGCACAGCATGAGGCTTCTGGCCTTTGCCATATTTGCCCCCATAGGGGGGCTATTAGCCACAGTAAATTTAGCTCTTCCTTATCTTGCCAGTTCAATAGTCATATTCTTCTCTGGACTGTTGGCCCTGACTTTTATTGAACCCCGAAGAAAAGATTTAACGGTTCAGGATTCAAAATTCAAGATCAGGAAGAGATATTACCATGAGATCGGAAAAGGTCTGAACCTAATGCTGAATGAGAAAAAGATTTTATGGTTGGTTCTTTTCTTCTCCTTAGTTTTCTTTGCCACCAGATTGGGCTTTTGGACTTACCAGCCCTATATGCAAAAAGTGGGAGTTCCACTTTCTTTGTTTGGGGTGGTCTTTGCCTCTTTTCACCTGTTTGCAGCCTTGTGCAGCAAGTATGCTGATAAAATCGAGAAGACCCTAAAGGAGAATTTGACTCTTCTGATCATGCCATTCTTGGTGATCGTCTCCTTTGTGCTTATGAGCAGATTTCTAGTTCTGTGGAGTGTCTCTTTTATTTTGCTTCAGCAAGTTTCGATGGCAACTCATGAGCCCATACTAAAGAACTATCTGAATCGCCACATACCTTCTGATATAAGAGCGACCATGCTTTCAGTTCAGCACATGGCTGGCAATTTAATTTTTGCGGTAACGGCTCCCTTTCTGGGAAGCTTCGTGGACAAATTTAGTGTGGAAAATGCCTTGCTTATCTTTGCGGTGGTTGTCATAATTTTCTCAATTTTTTTATGGTGGTTTAGGAGAATATGGTTTGAACAAAAACGAGTTAGTCTTGAACGAATCAAGGAGGTCAGATGACAAAAAGGGATTGTACCACAGAGAAAAACCTGAAAAATTGCAACTGTTCTTATGAACCGTGCAGCCGCAAGGGTATCTGCTGTGAATGTATCCAGTATCACTGGCGGATGAAGGAACTTCCGGCCTGCTTTTTCCCGGATGATGTGGAGAGGACCTATGATAGGTCAATACAGAGATTTATCGGGTGTTACAAAGGATGATCTGCGAGTAGCGAAATACGAAGCTTCTTGACGAATTGTTTCTCGTAATTTCTCTTTGTAGAACAAGCTCTGCCACTACCAACAGCAAATATGAAAAGATATCTTAAAAAAGCAAAAAGGCCGGGTGTTTCTTGGGTTAAGATCATTCATCCTAAGAATGTAGTGACCGCGGAATGGGTCAGGATCAAGTGTCAATATGGATGTGGGCGTTATGGGACGTGTTTGACCTGCCCGCCGTTTTCTCCCACGCCCGAGTATACCCGAAAGATGCTTGAACACTATTCCAAAGCTTTGATTATGATCTATGATATTCCTCCCGAACCGAAAGAAAGAAGAATGCGTCAGAAGATGAGAAAACAGATCGCTTCTTTGGAAAAGGAGATATTTCTGGATGGATATTATAAAGCCTTTGGCATGGCGTCGGGACCCTGCAATCTCTGTAAAACTTGCGACACCAACCAGCCCTGCAAATTTGAGGAGTTAGCTCGTCCGTCCATGGAAGCATGCGGAATAGACGTATATGCCACCTTGGCCAATGTAGGGTATAAATTGGAGGTGGTCAAATCTTACGATCAACTTTGCCATTACTGTGGCCTGATTCTTATCGATTAGCAACAAAAAAAGCCCTCAATTAATTGAGGGCTTTTAAGAAGTCGGATGGGAAGCAGGGGATCTTATCTGATCGGACCTGGTTCAGGTCCGCCGGCGAAAAGGTAGTTGATGAGATATACTATGTCCGCCGTGTTTATCTCACCATCACAGTTGACGTCTCCGTTTTTAAAAACAGGAGGGGTAGTGGAGGTGGTGATTCTAAATCCGTCCCCAAACGTGTAGTAATGACCGTGGAAGTCACCACCAAAAAATATTAGCTCTTGGGTAGTTTCGTCGAAGATGCCGGCAAATCGGTCTCGGGCCAAGTGAGGAAATGACCGGCGCCAACTCAAGGTAGTCAAATCTAACTCCCAAAGATCATTTAAGATCACATCATAATCACCTATTCCACCAAAGATGAGCATGCGGTTATTCATACCATCATAGCAGGCAAGGTTGGCATCCCTAGCAGGAGGCAGCACCTTGGTTGCTGGAAAAAGCTGGGACCAAGTCTGCGTGTCAAAGTTGAACTCCCATAGATCATCATAATGGAAATAAGGCCAGGGCTCAACCCAGTAGTTCGAGCCACCATAGACCAGCATGCTGTTTCTATCCGGAACGTAAATAGCTCTCTGACCCATTCTTTCAGAAGGACCGTAAGACTTGATTCTCTGCCATACCAGGCCTGCTGAAGTGTGCAGATACAACATCCACAAATCGTCCAATGCTCCATCAAGATCTCTACCACCAAAGATGACCATGGAATGATTCTGACTGTTATAAACTGCGCAGTGATCCCACCGGGTGCTGGGTGCCTCCCCGGTGGTTGAAAGCAAATTCCAAGTGAAAACGTCCAAATCCAGTTCATACACACCATTTAGAATGCCACCATCGATCCCTCCACCAAATACCAGCATCCTGTGTTCCACAGGGTCATAGATGGAGGTATGTCCACCTACTGGTGGCGGAGGACTGCCACTTGTTGAGACCTCGGTCCAACTATAGGAATCCAGATCCAGTTTCCACACATCGTTGTAGCGATAAA
>LJVD01000078.1 GCA_001304225.1 candidate division Zixibacteria bacterium SM1_73 | reverse complement strand
ATCTATAACCACAATATTGGTCTGCACGCTCTCCAAATCTACAGAGATTTTGGGAATTTTAGAAAGCCCCTGGGCTAAGGCTTTGGCATTCCGATGATCCTCGATTAGGCGATTGAAATTGTTCTCAATGCTATATATCCCGGCAGCAGCGATGATTCCCACCTGTCTCATCCCCCCACCAAACATCTTTCGATTCCTTCTGGCAACTCGGATAAAATCCGAATCTCCAGTAATGAGCGATCCTATGGGCGCTCCTAAACCTTTAGAGAGACAAACCGAAACCGAATCAAACCATCTGGCATACTGGTCCAGTGGAACTCCGGTGGCAACGGTGGCATTCCACAGCCGGGCACCATCCAGATGCATCTTGATCCCAAGAGGCTTTGTGGCTTTCCTTATCTTTTTGATCTCCTCTATTGGATAGATTGTCCCGCCTGCCCGATTGTGCGTATTCTCCAGACAGATCAAAGTGGTGGGCGGAATATGAATGTCTTGTGGTCGAATATGGTCGAGAATTTGTTCAACAGTTAGAACTCCTCTTTTTCCTTTTAACGTATGCATCTGGACTCCGCAAAGAACTGAGGGAGCTCCCACCTCATAATTATATATGTGCGAATCCACCTCTAATAGCACCTCGTCTCCTGGTTTTGTCCAAGACTTTATTGCCACTTCATTTGCCATGGTTCCGCTGGCAACAAATAAGGCTTTTTCTTTGCCCAGAAGCTCAGCCACCATCTGTTCCAATTTTTTGACGGTGGGATCATCCTCAAAAACGTCGTCTCCCACCTCGGCTTGGGCTATAGCTTGCCGCATGGCTTTGGATGGCTTGGTCACCGTGTCACTTCTTAAATCTATGAACTTCTGATTCATCTTCTCCAAAGACTCCTTAGCAGGGGTGTCGGGTAGCTCCCCTGCGGGATCGCAGACCCGACCTACCGCAATTTTCAGACCCTACCAATCTGGATTGCTGTCATCCGCTGTATTATTGGTTAGTCTCCTCATGTTAGGTGATCCAAAAGTATTGACTGTATAAATTTCCGAGTTGCCGTCTTGTTGTGAAGCAAAAACGATTTGTCTGCCATCTGGTGACCAGCGAGCGCCACCCTCTGCTCTAGCATTGTTGTTGGTCAAAGTACCAAGCCCAGAGCCATCAGCGTTTATTACGAATATTTCACTATTGGCGTCATTACTAGTGAGAAATAAA
Source organism: candidate division Zixibacteria bacterium SM1_73 (assembly GCA_001304225.1). GTDB lineage: Bacteria > Zixibacteria > MSB-5A5 > MSB-5A5 > SM1-73 > SM1-73. Next base: position 8,955 of record LJVD01000078.1, on the reverse strand, counting down.
ATCCTTTCGTTATCAGGCGAAAACTCTATCTCAGCAAAATGAGAGAGACCCTTTATCTCTGCTAATTTAGTATGTGCTGAACCATCAGAATTCATTATCTCTAAGTAACATTTTTGGTGTGGGGGAGAGACCACAATTAGTCGATAGAAAGCAATCTTATCGCCATCAGAGGAGCCAACTGGCTTCGCCAAACCAACGCCCATAGCTGTTTCCTTAAGTTGTCGTTTCCCCTCTCCGTTCGTCCCGATTATGAAGATGCCATCCCATCTGGTATAAACCACTCTATCATTTCCACAAAACCTTGGCTCCCATCCTTGATCCAGCCTCATCTTCCCTGATCCATCCGGATTTATTACATAGATTCCGCTTTTTGAAGTCTCTGTGTATGAATCCAAATGATAGACCAGCTTGTTCCCATCAGGAGACCAATCTCCCAAAGTAGCAAACGAAGGGACCGCCTCTTTTACCAGAGTATGCAGTTGGGAACCATTCGAGTTTATGGTCATAATCCAAGAATTGCTTTTGGTCGCTTGGGTGAAGGCTATCCTCCTTTTGTCCGGGGACCAAAGGGGATCTCGACCTCCAAGGTGGACTGCCCAGGTCTGGTTCAGTCCCTTTTGATCAGAACCATCTGATTTCATGGTGTAAAGACCCGTGATTCCAGTTCGATTAGAAAGAAATACGACAATCCATTCCTCGTCCTGGCTTCTGGTTGATCTGCTGCTACAACTTAGAGAAATTAAGAGGGGGAGAGCTAAAAAAATCAAGAAACAAAAAATTCGCAGTGATTTCTTCATAATATCACCTTTATTCTAAAATAGTAAAAAAAGACAAAAACACAACAAAAAAGCCCCGCCCTATTAAGAGCGGGGCTCCTAAAATCGCCTGGTTAATGTTATAACCTGACCACATTGGTGGCCTGCTCCCCCTTCTCTCCTTCGGTTATCTCAAACTTAACCTCGTCCCCCTCTCTCAAGGTTTTGAATCCCTCTCCCTGTATAGAGGAGAAATGAACGAATATCTCCTTTCCATCTTCGGAAATGATGAATCCGTAACCCTTTTTTTGGTGGAACCATTTTACTATTCCTTTAGGCATGATTTAACCTCCAATAGTGGTGAAGTGTTAAAATATATTTTATATTCGCAACAAGATATGCATGACCAAGCCACTTATCAAGGGAACTGAGAAGTTATCATCTATGGGTAATGTTATCCCCTCGACAACCGTAGCTACAAAGGCACCCACTACCCCTACCCATAAGGGAAACCCGGGAACAATGACCGCCACCAAGACGCACATGAAAAGACAAGCGAAGCTCCCCTCCAGAGATTTTTTTTTGATTTTTATTTTTCCATATCTTCTTCCAATTAGAGCCGCCGCAATATCGCCCAGTATGATGAAGGAGATGGCGGCCACAGCCACACTTTTGTCAAACAGGATTATGCTTAAAAGCGATGCAGTAAGTATGTAGCTGGAACCGGTAAAGTCGGAGTTCTCATGCTCCCTTAACATGGGTCCTATGAGTCGATTCAAAAAACCATGAAGGGGAAGCCGCTTAAGCCGGATTATATCAATTACGATCGAACCCAAAACGAAAGGGGTCAGTATTAATAAAGATAAAAGCTTAGGCAAAAGAAAATAACCGATGGGAATGGCTAATGCCACCAAGTGGATTGCCTTTCTTTTGAATTCGTTGTAAAGTGAAATCTCCATTTATGGTGAATGATATCGAATAAAAACAGACAACACAGAAAAGCCTTTTGGCTTTTGTCCCCTTATTATCCTTCGGGCTTGTCCAATTCCAACTCTTTCAACAGCTTTTCATCAATCCATATCTCGGCTTGGTCAAAAAGTGCCCTCTCCCAGTTCTCCCGATATTCTCTTATCTTTTCCCACTTTACATCCTTTCTGACTTCTGGGAGGATGTCTTCAAAAGTGTTCCCTTCCTCTTTTTTATCCACCACTTTTATCAAATGAAAGCCCCATTCGGTTCTCACTGGTTCGCTCACCTCGCCCACCTTTAAGCTCAAGGCCTTTTCATAGAAGTTCTGTGGCATCTCATCCTGGGTGATAAAGCCCAGGTCGTAAGCCACATCTCTTATCTCTGGTTCGCCAGGATAATGCTTCTTAGCCAACTCCACGAAATCCGCCCCATTTCTGATCTGATTCAAAACTTCCACCGCCTCCAAGGAATCATCGAAGATGATATGATGAACGTGAACTGGAATTCCCAAAGGGGGGTAGTCGATCTTATGTGCCTGATAATATGCTTCCAGCTCTTCTCTTGTGGGGGGAGGGAAATCTTGTCTTCTCCTCTCCTCCTCTACCCTTTTTCTGGCTTCATCCAAAACAAAAGCCCTTTCCTCCACTTGGTAGTCGAGCGAATCCCGATATCCCCTCCTTTCCGCCTCCCCTATTAAGATCGCGGACATGGCAACAAAATTTCCTAACAGATCCTTTTTATCCTCCAGGGTCAAAGAGTCTATTCCCATGCTGACTTTATACCAACCTGTCTTAGAAGCAAAATCCTTGAATTCGATGGTGTCCAGGTCATTGATTACAAGCGCCCAATCATTCTCATCTACCAGGGAATCCGGAAGCTCTAAAATCTCCTCATGATAAACGAATTTGGTCTTCTCCTTAAGCTCTTCCAAATATTCTCTGGACATTTCTTTAGTCTTCTCTTCTTCCAAAAACCTCCTTATCCCTCGGGCCACCCTTTCGTTAAATTCCCTATATTGTTTCTCTTCTATGTCCAGCACTGAAATCAAATGGTATCCTCTTTTATCCCTCACTGGAGGAGAGATCTCTCCCACTTTTAAGGAAAATGCTACCGAATCTAACGGGGGGCTTAATTTTCCCTTTTCCACATAACCCATATTTCCGCTTAGATCTGTTCGGTTAGCATCCTCCGAATATTGTCTCACCAACTCGGCAAAATCCTCTCCCGCTTTGGCTCTTTGGTATAAAGCCTCAATTTTCTTTTTTGCCGCCTCTTCTGCCTTTTTGTAGCTCTCTACATAGTCCTCTTGGGTGGAACCCGGTCTTATCTTGATCAGAAGTCGCCTGATTTGTCTTTTTCCCGGAATCGCGTAAAATTCGTCCTTGTGTTGTTCATAATATTCTTCTATCTCTTCTTCTGTGATCTGGATTTTTCCTATTATCTCCTTGACATGCAGATAACTTATAAGAAAATCATTCATATGTTGATTTTTGTGTCTAACGAAACCTGGATCGGACTCCAAATCAAGAGAAAGGGCTTTTTGATCGATCAAAATCTCCTCGATCAGATCATGCAGGGCATCCTCTTTTTTCTTCTGGTCTTCTCCTGAATCATTGGAGGAGAGTATTCGGCGGCTCTTCAAAAAGTCATGGAATCTTTTCAGGGTGATGGGCTCGTCATTAACCTTAGCCACCAAGCCCTCTTCCAACAAATAGCCCTTTTCCGTTTCGGGAGATTGACAACACCCCAGGTGGGTTAAATGGAAAACAAAAAAAGCAGCCAAAAGAACTGTAAAGATTGATCGAGACACCTTTTTGCTTCCTCCTTTAGAGTGAGATTATCATTACGTAACTAATTCTGTGTCTTCAGATTTGAATGCTTGGGCATCCTAGAGTCTCACAAAAAGTGAAATGCGATAAGTGTTATCCAACTGATCATGAGAAAGAAATGCTATATCCAAACCAAACTGTCTAATCAAAAACCCTGCACCGGCGGTGAAATCTCCTTGGTCAAAGCCCAATCGGGCGGCCAAGTTCTTTCGGTAAAGGATTTCGACCCCATAGTGCATATCCCAGGAGATATCACCCACCCAGTATTGTGCTGAAAACTTCCTTCCTTCATATCTGACGTCCGCATCTGAGGCAAAAAGCAAGGAGAAGTCTTTGATTTCGTGATTGACCCCCACACCAAATTTTGTGGTCGGGTTGATGGTTTCGGTGGTACCATTATCATAGAAAAGCAGGGTTGGGGTTATGTCCATCAGATTGGCACCCAGCGTCAAAAAGGAGTAAGGTCTTGCCAGAAAAGAGAGATCCGCTCCCAGCCCGAAGGCGGAATTATCCACCAGGTGGCGATAAATTAGCTTCAGGTTTGCTCCCCAAAAAAGGTTGGAAAGAATGGGATGTGAGTAGGAGAAGAGGAAGGCATAATCGGCATGACTTTCCTCTCTCAATAGAATCACTCTACTAGAGTCTTTCAGACCGGTGATCTTTATCCCCCCTCCACCCAACCTCAAAAGGCTGAAAGCTATGGTGGAGTTGGACAAGGTCTCTTCCAGAGGCAAGGCAAAGGCGATGAAGTCCTGATTGAGCAAGGATCCAAAGGTTTCGGCATGCATCAAAGAGAGTTGTTTCCGATCAAGTTGGCACAGCCCGGAGGGATTCCAATAAGAGGCGGTAACGTCATTTGCCACCCCCACAAAAGCCCCTCCCATGCCCAAAGCCTTAGCTCCCACTCCCAAAGCTAAAAACTCTCCTGCATATTTGGCAGCATTAGAGCTTGAAAAAGAGAAACAAATCAACCACCAAACTAAAAATAGAACTTTCTTACCCATAATTCGCAGGATAATATACGAAAAAAGTCCTTTCTGTCAAACAAAAAAGAAAAGCGAAGTATAAGCTACCTCGCTTTTTCCTTTGAAATTTATCGACCCTTGATTTGCTCGAAAAATACCTTTTATCAAGATTTTTCTACTTGATCTTCTTACAACATACGTTTCACCCATTCTTGAGTTAGAAACAAGGTTTCTTGCACTTTTCAGATTTCGGGCAGAAATTCTTCAAACATCCAGACTTGATGGACTTTTCGGAGCCTTTAGCGCAATTCTTATGGGAATCAGACTTGCAGCACTTTTTCAGATTCTTACAGCACTCCTTCTTTCCTTCACAAGTTAAGGCTCCTTTCGAGACTTTCTTGATCTCCTTGGAACTGGTCTGGTCATCATCGAAGGTCACCACCGCCTGCGAGGATTTGGAGTTGATCTCAACCTTCTGCACTCCGGGAAGCTGAGTCAAGGCTTGGCTCACCTTGGTGGCACAGCATTCATACTTCAGTGCTTCCATCTTTACCACGGTGGTCTTACCCTGGCTTGCCTGTCCGAAGACCGCGATTAGACTCAGGCCGATGACTACCGCCGCCAGAAAGAGAATTCCTTGTTTTTTCACGTACTAACCTCCGTAGGAATCTTGCGTGAATTTTTTACAGACTCATTTCTGTCCTTTGTTTTCCTTTTTCTCTTGCTTTTTCAGATACTCTTCGTAACTTATTTTCTCGTACAGATCATCTTTTATATAATTGAGCACGTTCAAAAATGTTTCAGCATCGGCATATCCATAATAGGGGGCGATTTTTTTTCCTGAATGTTTCAAAAACCAGGTAGTGGGATAGTTTCTAACTCGAAAACTTCCGGCCACCTCCTTTTCGGTTATTTTTTTGCCATCTACCTCTACCTTGTCTTTGGATTGTGCATTTACTTTGATCGCCACATAACTCTCATTCAATACCTTTGTGATCTCTTCATCCGTGTAGGTAACCTTATCCATTCTTCTGCACCAGCCGCACCAGTTGGTATAAAAGGCAATCAGAACGTGCTTTCTCTCTTTTTCGGCTTTGGTCAACCCTTCATCGTATTTATGCCAGGTCAGAGCATTAGTTTTTTTGGTCGGAGATGGATTCTTCTCATCGTCCTTAGCCCCTGCTATAGCAGTCCTCTGAGAGGAATGATAAAAAAATCCGATAAAAAAAAGGAAAGTCAAAACAAAAAAGAAGCTGAAAGATTTCTTCATGTCTCTCCCTCCAGGCTGAACCTTTTCTTCAGGCCAAATCTCCATTATAAGCCCGCTTAGGACTTGTGTAAAAAATACGGTCTTTTGAAATATAGCGTTTGAAGATCGAAAAACTCCTGTTTGCACTTTGCATGAAATGAGACCTTTGAAAGTTAAGGAGATTTCTTGACTCTTCCTGCGATAACCACAAGCGTTAAAATTGCAAATACAATGGTTGAAATTATCTTAAGCCAGTCTGGGATCAGTTCCGCTCCTTGCCCTAAGCTCGCAGTCGGACTAATGCCAAAAGTAGTATAAACAAAATTCAGGAGAAAGGCAAGCAATAAACTGAGAGCGATTATGGAAAAGAGATATAAAATCAAACTTCTTTTGCCCAGGAATTTCCCCACCGCAATCATGGTAGCAATATTAGTGGCAGGACCTACCAAGAGCAAAACCAAGGCCGCCCCAGGACTTGCTCCTTTTAAGATCAAAGCGCCGGCAATGGGGGTGGCAGAGGTGGAACAGATATACAAAGGGACGCCCACCGCTATCATAGCCAACATGGGCAAGATGCCTTCTCCTCCCAAATATTCAGTCATGAAGGACTGGGGCACCACGGTCGAAATCAGAGCCGCCAAAACGTAGCCTATCAGAATGTAGATCACTATGTCATCAAAGAAGGTGGTAAAGCCATATTTCAGCGAATTTTCTAATCTTCCAGCAAATCTTAAATCAGGAGCCTCCACGGCTTCAGACACACATTCATCATCGTCACAACACTCTTCCTGTTCTTCCAATGTCAGGTTTTCTCCTTCATCTTTTTTTCCGAAAGCTTTTTCAGCCAAGCCAGCAAAGATGGATGTGATCACTCCGGCAATAGGTCTGAAAATGGTCATAAGGGGATCCAGAAGAGCATAGGACATGGAGATCGAATCGACTCCAGTCTCAGGGGTAGCAATCAAAAAAGACACTGTTGACTCCTTGGATGCTCCATCTTTTCTCAGGCTCACTGCCGTGGGTATAACGCCGCAGGAACACAAGGGCAAAGGCGTCCCGATTAGGCTCGCCTTGAGTATCGATCCAAAATCGCTTTTGCCCAGATGTTTTGCCAGTTTCCGGCTGGAAACGAATTCATGTATCAGCCCCGCTAAAAGAAATCCGGACAATAAATAAAAAGCGGAATCGTTGATAACCTGGAAGAGATTTTTCAAATAGTCAAGTAACAAAATTTCTCCTTGGATTTCACCTCTCCTCCTTGCATCCCCCTCTCCACAGGTGTGGAGAGGGGGAAAAAGGGGGTGAGGTATTACTGTATCTCCTTCAACACCTTTGACGCATCATTCTCTGCCAACTTATACCCCATTTTGTTGGCTTTCAAGTGGGCTGAATTGGCAAAGGTTTTTGCTTGCTCAAAATCTTTCTGGGCAAGATATGCCCTGGCTAAAACTACCTCTGCATCCGGCTCATATAGCAAAAAGCCGGTTCTCTGGCAGAGTCGTAACACCTCATTCCCAGCATTTATAGCATTCTTGTACTCATGCTTTTGGACATACAGCCTGCCATATTCCAACAGTGCTTCGATTTCCAGATCAGGCACACCAACCTTGCGGGCAAGCTCAAGGGCCTTATCGAGATGAAACTTTGTTTCCCCGTACTTTCCCTTTATCCTTTCGATACCAGCCAGACAGCGGTGACATCTTGAGATGTGATCTGGCCAATTTTCATGTTTGCCAATGTCAAGGTTTTGTCTTGTAAGTTCGAAAGCCTCATCAGTCCTTTTGATAGATATGAGAAAATCAGCATAGAAAACTCCATATAGGCTGTGAAGCCGGTTTGTAGTAACCTTCTTTGTAAGCTCATCTGCCTGCCTAAACCATTTCTGTGTTTCTCTACCTTTGCCTAGAAGATGCGAGATATGAGCAACATAGGCTTTTGAGGTTATAATTTCCAGATCAGAACCTGCCCTTTCTGCCATTTCGAGCGCTTTTTTTGCACTTTCCGACCCATTTTTAATCTCACCTGTTCGGAACTGAAGGTCAGCTAAATTTTGCCCAGTTGCAGATGCCCCTTCCCAATCGTCTCCTTTGGCATCCATTTCTGCAAGAAGTCCTAAAACATTGCTCGCCTCCTTTGGTCGACCTATACAAAGAAGTGCCAGCCCTGCTTCATTGAGTAGCCAGCTTTTATCACTCTTTTTGCTCACCAGCGGTAACCGTGAAAGGTCTCGTGATGGAAAGAAAGTTTTGATAAGGGATAGAGCAGTTTCCCATGCACCAAGGATATGGACAATGAAAGCTACATCCCGCCGGTGGATTTTCTCCCAATAAACATCATAAAACGCGTTATCATAAAGCCCGGCAGAACAGCCATGATAGACCTGTTCAAATAAGGGCTGCATCTCCTCCAAGGTTTCTGGCAGTTCAGGTGCATGCTCGCCAAAATATAGGTAAATGCTTTTGTGGCAAAGTTTTTTATCCTTCTCATTAAAGGTAGATTCAAAATAGCCTTTTATCAATGGGTGTGTGGTATATGACTTTTTGGTTTCGTCATACGAGATAAGCCGCCAGTCCACAAGACCATTAACCAAGTCCTTAAAATCAAGGTCATTCATCTTGACCAACACCTCATTGAATCTTGTACCCTCTATCTCGCGCTGGAAGACACCTACAAACTCCTTTTCAGTTACCTCTCCGCGAAATAGCGAGAAGATATTCAAAAAGACAAGCTCTGGCTCAGACATCTTATCTGCGTATTTGCGCAATAGCTTGTTTACGTCCTTGAATCGCTTCTTGTCGTCGAGGACGAATTTAACATCTGGCGCCTGTTTTATATCTCCCTCATAGTATTTATTCAAATAGCCAGCCATTAATGTCAGACTCAGCGCATGCCCTTTGTATCTCTCAACAACCTCTTTCATCTCCTCATCATTTCCCTTGACTCCTCTTTTTTTCAGCATTGCTAAGGCATCGGGAACGCTTAAGTCAACCAGTGGCAGCGCCCTAAACCTCCCTTCTTGCCAATTATCCAAATCCTTCATCGAAAAGCGGGTAGTAATGAGACACAAACCAGCGCCGGGTGCATCAGCCAAATAGTGAAGCATTTCCATACATTCGCGATGCAACATCTTCCCAAACTCGTCACCTGACTCTGATTTTTGCATCTGCTCAAGCCCGTCTAAGATGATG
>LJVD01000077.1 GCA_001304225.1 candidate division Zixibacteria bacterium SM1_73 | reverse complement strand
AGCCGGATCTATACCAACAACATGGTTTATGTTGTCTCTTGCTCCGGTCAAAATATCGCTGTAATCCTGCCTGCCAACAATGGTATCTCCCTGCCAGCTGGTGGGCACAATTGAGCTGGCGGTGAAGATTACCTGCTGCTTATGCTCAGGATAAATCCTCTTATCCCATACCCTTTGTTCGCAGTTAGCCCAGAACTTAGCCTTGAGCTTGCTGTTGTCCTTTTCGATATAGGTGGCTGGATCGCGGGGACACTCATAATAATCATCACTGCAAACCGCATGCAGCTTAAGCTCAATGGTGGTATCATTTGCAGTACCAATACACCCGTGGACGAGCGCGTTAGCGTTGATGAACTCCTCTGTGCCCTGACAATCTATCAACATCTCCACCTCCCTCGATTCCCCGGACGCAAGATAACCTGTGCAGTTGCTGACACAGCTGACTTTTGGATGATCACTCGTCACCTGATAATCTCCACCCATTCCTCCAATAAGACCCTCAACTCTGAGCGTGATCACCCTGAATCCAGGGTCTGGCGAAACCTTGAGCGGTGGATTACACCAATCAGTAGGGTCCAGAGGCTGCACAGATATCCCGCATGTCCCGCTGGGGATATGAATATAGGCATAGAGCTTATCATCAACAATGGAATCCACTCTAACCACTATCCCTGAAGGACCGAAATAACCATCACTGTTAGGATAGGTGGATGGGCTAAAGATTTCTTGGCCTGAAACATCGTGGGAAAAAGGCGCTGCCTTCCTGGTCTCATAAGGGTACCACCATTGGGCGCTGTCGGTAACCCACCCCTCAGGATTGCTGTAAGCATCCATGGACGGATTATATCCTGCATCTTCAACTACAACCGTGTAGTGGGGATGATCTGGCGTCCCGTTATTTATCCTCCACCAGTCTGCGCCCAACGAGTCATGAACGTGCGTAATCAGCAAACCCCTATCCAGAGAATCACCTCCATAGGTCAAAGCAGGCCAGAAATAGCAACTGAAGTCGGAATCTATTTTATCGAACTTAGCTGTGGAGCCGGGATTGCGGTATTCTAGAAGAAAATATTCCCCCTCAGCCGGAGTTATTGGAAGCAGGTACAGGGAGCTGTCATTGGTCGTCTCGATATTGTATATTACAAGGTCGTTATAAGTCCCTGCGGTCAACACTATGGGATCAATCCATCCCATTTCTTTCTTACTCCATCCGCAAAGGTGAGACGGCAGCTGCGAACCAATTGAGAGGTAACCGTATCCATAATATCCCATAAGGCACCAGTCCACAAACGGATGATCGTTGTAGTCACCAGGCGTGAAATATGTTGTGGTATCCAGCTTATCATCATAGTCATACAGGTCGGGTAATCCCATGCAATGTGTTAACTCATGGGCAAAAACACGTATTTTATTCAATGTGTCAACCCCCGAAAAACCTGGAGGATAAAGAGAATCATGCAATGGCTGGGTCTCCGGAGAGGTGTTCCACCTTGAGATATAAACACCATCGAAAGGTCCTGGGCCATGACCGGGAGAGTAAATATAAGCATACGACCAGATATCATTGGGATCTTGAGAATCTTCCTCACCGTTACCTGAACGGATGAAAACAGCAGCGTCGACGTCACCATCATTGTTGCCATCAAACTGCGAGTAGTCTATGACTGGATCCAGTTCTTCAAATAATGTTTCAAAATCAAACCAGCCAGTATACCATCCGGCATTATACCAATCTCTTACCTCTCCGACTATAGCCACCTGCCCGTAGGAAACCTCATGAAAATAGTCGGCAACAGACCCTCCCGGAAGGAAATCTCGGGAAAAAAGCAGGCTGTCAAAAGTCTCTTTGGAGTAGGTGCCAAGCCGATTGTCCCACTCAACCATGATGGCTAACAACTTGAGAGTGTCGCCGTCAAAACGATACGAGGCTATCGCAATACTGTCCTGGCGAGTAAGTTGGGACATAGGTATTTTCCCAAACTGCGATTCTAATTTTTCCTCAGGCACATCGAGTATTATGCCTTTGGAAAGATTGATGGCAGATACAAAGCAAGGCACTGCCATTACCATAAGCCCGCAAATAAGAAAAACTTGTAGGATTCTTTTCATAATTCCTCCAAATAAGGAGATTTAATTCATAATGGATAAACTAACCACACCTCACCCCACTACGAAGAGGACGAACAAAAGAGAGAAAAACAGTCATACTTCACCTGTTCTAAATATAACTTCCTTTATCCGCTTTGTCAAGTTTTTTCACTAAGATTCTGAAAAACCTCGTTTGCAGGCTGGGGACTCTGCTTGCGGGGAGTGTAACTCATTGATTTCCCGTAGCTCGGTCACCTTACCCCAACCCTCTCCCGCACCCTTCTAAGGCTCTCTTATTATTTTTAGGGCTCGTCATCTGTTTTCAAAATAAATCTTGACTAACCAAAGATGGATTTCCAAATCATGGGCGAATGCAGATATGTTTGTTTGTGCCAATAGGATAGATATTGTGATCCAAAAGTAATTCTACGAAAGGCAACCTCCTTGGTTTGAAATCATACTGTTATATATGATTTTGAGCCAAAAGCCAAAGAAGGTGCAGATGCATTACGTTGGTATGGAAATTCATAAGGAATACTTATACTGAGACCCAAAAGTAGTGGACACACCAAAGGTGTAGAGGTTAGGTTCTCTGGATGAGCAGAGACAACCTTTAAACTGGAGATAAATGAAGATGAAACAGAGGAGATGGATGGCGGAGCTTGCTTGACAGATCAAAGGAATTGTCAACCAGCCCTTTGGTTCGGCTTTGCTCACCACCCTGAGCTTGTCGAAGGGCGGTCATGGTTGACCTACAGAATGTTGGGCAGTTCGTATGAATGCATACGTATCTTGCGACAGACTGACCTATGGTCTTGTTCAAAAAACGAACATTCTCAAAAACCATCGGTCAAAGTAAGGGTTAAAACCCTTTGCCACTGTTTTACACAAGTATCAGTCTCGGCAGATAAGGTATAGACTACTTTTAGGTTATCTTCTGCTACTCTACTAATTCCGGTTACTAAATCCTGAGGAGTAGTCGTTAAAACAACAGGGCCATTACTAAAAGCTTTGTTCGGGGCTTCCAGTTCTATGTATAACCTAACACCAGGTGGCATATCAGCATCAATGCTTCCAACTAATCTTTTGTTAGTTTCATTAGTGGTAACAGCCCAGCTAGCGCTATTGGCAGCACTTCCCTTTTGAGAACCTATGACTAACGTATTCAACTCTCCATTGAGAGAAACTTCATTGATCGCGTCAATGCGGACGGTAATTGTTTGTTGGACAGCATCTTCCGCCATTGTTAGGTTGACTGTCCAAAAAACCGATACCAGTAGAGCTATGCCAAAGATTTTTTTCATCCTAGCCTCTTTTGATGAGTCTTTCTATATTTAATATAAGAGAATACCCCTTGTTTGTCAAGCATTTTTCGACTTTTCCCGACTTCTTTTGATCGTTTTGTGTGGTTGTGGTGTCTTCACTCTCTTGGAAAGTTTGAGTTGACAAAGACCGCTCAAAAAATTATACTTCGGGTAGCGACCCGTAGCTGAGCTACCCAGCATCTATGCGTTCGGCACTCATCAGTGTCGGGCAGTTCGTATGAATGCACACTTATGTTCCGACAGCCCGACCTACGGTCAGCTATTCCCCCTCTCCATTTATGGAGAGGGAGGCAGGGGGTGAGGACTTTTGAGAAATGGACACTTCTGTTAAAACAGATTCTCTTCAAATCAAGAAGACTAATTCTCAGAAAAGCAAAGGTTCTTTTAAGCCTTATGGATTGATTGGGCTTTTTGTAATCATGATCGCTGAGCTTTTGCTTTTTCTCAAGGTGAAGCCGGTGATGATCTTCTTCACTCCCCTGGTATGGACGGGCTATATCCTTTTTGTGGATAATCTGATACTGAAGCTTCAGGGGGAATCGCTTATCTATAATCGAAGAAAAGAATTCTTTGTGATGCTTCCCGTATCGGTGGCTTTGTGGTTGGTCTTCGAGTTCTACAACCTGTTTCTGGACAACTGGCACTATATCAATCTTCCGAAGCTGTGGATAAGGCTGATTGGTTATAGCTGGTCATTTGCCACCATCTGGCCCGCCATATTGGAGACGGCTGAACTTTTCAGGGCGTTGCATATCTTTGACAAGATAAAAATCGGTGAAAGAAGCATCTCTCCAAAGGTTTTGAAAGCATCCATTGGCTTGGGGGCTATCATGCTAACTATTCCTATAGCATTCCCTTCCAGGTACCTTGCTGCGCCAGTTTGGTTGGGTTTCATATTTCTGTTGGACCCTATCAATTATTTCTCCGGGACAAAATCTCTGTGCAGGGATTTAGAAAGAGGAAAATTGAATGTTCTGCTTTCGTTGCTACTTTCTGGATTGGCCTGTGGTCTTTTGTGGGAATTCTGGAACTATTGGGCTCTTGCTAAATGGATTTATACTGTACCAATTTTAGAAAACTTAAAAATATTTGAGATGCCGGTGATCGGCTACTTGGGATTTTTACCTTTTGCTGTGGAATTCTACGTTATGTATCATTCGGTTGGACTGATATTACGATATCCCAAAAGTCGAGAGAGAATTACATGAGTTTAGCATTTTCTTAACCCAGAAATGATGGTAGGACAAGCCTGGGGAAGCCAGCTCGATAGATCATAAATGTGAGAGAGAAAAACTGGAGTGTTCACCTTCAGGTGAAACAGGTAAATCCTCTTGTTTCTCCGGAGGCTTCAGGTCAAGCTAAAGCTTGACACTCCAGCAGGACCTTCCCTCATTTAATTTTGCAGAGATTTTCTTTCAGGAGATTGTAATGAAGTCTTCCAATATACAAGCCAAATATATATGGGTTATTTCCGATGGGTCTGGCTCCACAGCAGAAAGGGTACTACAGGCTTCTTTAGTTCAATTTGAACAAGAAAACGTGATAGTGGAGCGCATCCCGGACGTCCGAACAAAGGGGCAGATAAAGGATATCATTGAAAGAGCCTCCAAACATAAAGGACTTGTCGCCTACACTTTGGTTTCTACAAAATTACGCAATGAGATCGCCACCAGAAGCAACGAGTATAATGTGCCCACGGTTGATCTTCTGGGACCTCTGTTAACCTCCTTAAGCAACTTCCTTGCCTCCTCTCCTGAAGCCAAGCCCGGCTTGCTTGATAAATTAGATCATCATTATTTTAAAAGGATTGATGCGGTGGGGTTTGCGGTCAAGCATGACGATGGTCAAAGATTAGAGGATTTGCGCAGAGCGGACGTGGTAATAACCGGTGTTTCTCGAACATCAAAAACTCCTTTGAGCATGTATCTGGCTTACAACATGGGCTTGCTGGTGGCCAACATCCCGATTGTTTTAGGATTGGATCCCCCTACCGAGCTTTTCAAAATTCACCAAAAGAAGATCGTGGGACTAACTGTCAAACCGGATCTCTTGGTAAGTCTGCGTCAAACCCGGCTGGCTCAGTTAGCTCACGCGGATATAAACTATGGCGATGCAAAACATGTGAAAGATGAACTGAAATACAGCCATGAGATCTTCCGAAAGAATCCCAAGTGGTCCTTAATTGACATCACCGGCAAAGCCATCGAGGAGATGGCTAACGAAGTCTGTAGCTTGATCATTGGCAGCCGAGAGGATCTTTTGGAACAGCGGGAATGAAAGATTAGCTCAGGCAAGGAGATGGAATGAGAATAATTGTGTTGGGAGCAGGTTTGGTGGGAAGAGCCATAACTGGAGATTTGGCTTCGGACAAAGAGTGGGAGATAACTGCTGCAGACATTGATCAGGAGACCTTGGAGGGATTGAAAGGCGAATCGGAGATTAAGGCACTAAGAGCGGATCTCTCCAACTCTTCCACAGTATCCAAGCTGGTTAAGGATTATGATCTGGTAGTAAACGCACTTCCTGGACATATGGGCTTTTCTACTTTGAAGACGGTGATTAAGTCGGGCAAGACCTTAGTGGATATATCCTTTTTTCCCGAAGATCCCTTTGAGTTAGATCAATTAGCAAGGGAAAAGAAAATAACTGCGGTGATTGATTGTGGATTGGCTCCAGGTTTGAGTAACCTTATCTTGGGCTACATGACAAGCATTCTGGATCAGACGGAACGATTTGAGTGTTACGTGGGAGGGTTGCCCCGAGTCCGAACCTGGCCCTACGAATATAAGGCCACCTTTTCTCCATCGGATGTGTTAGAGGAATATGTCCGTCCTGCGCGATTGGTGGAAAACAAAGAAGTGATCACCAAACCCGCCCTTTCCGAGGTGGAGCTTTTGGATTTTCCCAATGTGGGAACTCTGGAGGCATTTAATACCGATGGTTTGAGAACGCTGATCCGTACTATGAAAGTTCCTTTTATGAAGGAGAAAACCATAAGATTTCCGGGACATGCGGAGCGGATGAGGATGTTGCGGGAAACCGGTTTTTTCAAAAAGGAACCCGTATCATTGTCAGAGGGGGCTATTGTGCGACCGTTGAATTTGACCTCTGAGCTTTTGTTCCCCTTATGGAAACCGAAAGAGGGAGAGGAGGATTTTACCGTGATGCGGATTGTGGTGGAGGGAAAGAAAACCGGTAAACGAAAACGCTTTTTGTTCGGTCTTCTGGACACTTATGATAGGAAAACAAAAACCACCTCCATGGCCCGGACCACCGGATACACCTGCTCAACCGTTGTGCGTCTTCTGGCTAACAGAAAATTCAGTCACATAGGAATGTGCCCACCAGAGTTTATCGGTCAAGATCATGAATGCTACCGATTCATAATGGAGGGTTTAAAGAAAAAAGGTATTCGCTTTAAAGAGACGGTAGTGGATTTGAACTAAGCTTTCGCAAAATTTAAGAGAAATGGGAGCAAGTGAATTAGAAGTTGATACAAAACGTGTCGATACTTAGTTGTCAATGAAAGCACCGGAGGCAAAAATCATGAAGGTAAGAGATATCTTGAAAGAAAAGGGAACTGAGGTGGCTACAATCGGAGCAGAGAAAACCATATGCGACGCGGTAAAAGCTTTGGTGGAAAAAAACATCGGATCCTTGCTGGTTTTGGATGAAAAGGATGCCGTGGTCGGCATTATTACAGAGAGAGACATATTGAAGCAGTCCAATCGGTGTCTCGAATCGTTCGGGGAAATAAAAATAAAAGATGTGATGACCAAGAATCTGATCGTAGCATCTCCGGATGACGATTTGGATTACGTGGAAAATATCATGACCCTGAATCGGATAAGACATCTTCCCATAATCGCAAATAAGAAATTAGAGGGGATAATTTCCATAGGCGATGTGGTAGACGTGCTGCGTGGACAGTGTAAAGTGGAGAACCGTTATCTGAAAGATTATATTTCCGGTAAGTATCCAGGCTAAAGTAACCGAGACTGAATAAGTTAAACTTTCTGCAGAACCATATCTGAAGAAGTTTCATACGTAATAATTCTGGATGTAGACTTAATGCAGAGGGATGGTTGGTGCACCCAGCAAACTTGCTTGACAAAATGAGGGTGATTTTGTATTCATTCAATAGAAAGGAGAATCATGCGCGCATCATTGTTTTGCCTTCTGGCCCTTATCGTTTTTGCTTTTCCGGCACTGGCCGAAGCTGTTCCGGAGCGGGCCGCCGTGGACATCGCCCAGGCTGAAACGACTAACGCAGCCCAGATGAAGGAGGACTCCGGTGAACAGGAATCCGAAGCGAAAGGAGAAGAGGAGACAGTCGCTGGCTCAGAAGAGCAACCAAAGAAGAAGCCAGAAAGAAAGATGCCGGGAGTGCTGGATTTTCTTCTGACCCTCAAGTATTTCGCATTCTTAATTATGATTGCCGCCGGCTTGACACTTCTGTTCGACCGGTGGGTGAATCGTTGGATTCGAATCGGAATGATGGCCGTTGCATTTATATTGTTTGGCCTTGACTACGTTTTTCCGCTTCACCCCAGCCCCATGTGTGGAGTGACGAAGCTGTTTATGTTCAAAATCACTGCGGGGGAATTTTTTCCGGCCTTCACCGCCATAATCCTGGCCATGTTCATACCGAGCCTTTTAGGTAGAAAACTTTTCTGCGGCTGGGTGTGCCCCCTGGGGGCTCTTCAGGAACTGATAAACAAAATTCCCTTCAGGTTTCGCTGGAAACAGTTTAACTTCACCGCCTTCAACTCGATCCGGATGGCTCTGCTTCTGATGTTCATCCTCACCTTTTTTATGGCGCGTGAGCAGATCGCCCTGCTGGCGAAGAACGTAGAAGCCGACTTTACCAGCCGGATCTGGACTGGCTTCTCCGCCTACAACCTTTATGATCCGATAAACTTCTTCGAGTTGTTGCACTGGAATATCGACACGCTCTTTGTCGTCATGTTCGCTGTTCTGATAATATCAAGCCTGATTCTATATCGGCCGTTCTGTTATGCTGTCTGTCCTGTCGGAGCATTGACCTGGCTTTTTGAGAGGATTGCGCCGGGAAGAGTCAGGGTCGATCATTCCGCCTGCACCAAGTGCCTGACCTGTGTCGAAGCCAGCCCTTGTCCGACTATCGCCAAGCTGATTGACGAAAAAACAAAAGTTGTGCCTGACTGCACTTCATGTGGTGAATGTCTGAAAGCCTGTGACCAAAATGCTATCAAGTTCAGTTTCAAACGATAAACATTCAATCCAGGTTCCCATTGTAGCTGGTCAGCAATGTGGCGCCAAACCAGAGATTAATCTGTTAAGTTCTATTTTCTATCTTTTCGCACCACCGGGCGGATCTGCGAACTATTGAGACAACATTAACTTTAAATAAAGAGCAGAAGAGGATGAGACAATTCGAGAGTGAGCCTTCTGATCGCTATGTGAAGGATCAGTCAGACAAAATCCTGCGTCTGGAAATAATTGTTCCTGCCTCGCTTGAGGGGGTGTGGAAGGCGTGGACAACCACGCAAGGCGTAAAGACCTTTTTCTCCAGCGATGCAAAGGTTGAGCTTGCTGTTGGCGGTTCGTATGAGATCTACTTTGATCTTGAGAAACCATACGGTTTGCGTGGATCGGAGTACTGTCGGGTGCTGAGTTATCTGCCCATGGAGATGTTGTCTTTTGACTGGAACGCCCCGCCGGAGTTTGGGGAGCTACGCAACAAGCATACCATAGTGGTCTTACAGTTTGAGGAAGTTGGGCCAGGGCAGGTGAAGGTCGTAGTATCGCAGCTTGGCTGGGGCAAGGGAGAAGAGTGGGACAAGCTATACGATTATTTTTACAAAGCCTGGTCATACGTACTCGGCAATCTCAAAAAGCGTTTTGTTGCAGGACCGATTGAATGGTCGTCAGGTTGATCTCCTATTGCTTTCAGCTCGTAAAGACTGGTTCCTGTCTGAATTTGCTTTTTTCTTCCCCAAACGATCGGATACATTCCCTTGAGCGAATCTTACCTGTTTGAGGGAAAACATATTTCTATTGAGATAGCTAGTTCCCATTCCCTAATTGGATGCGTCCAAAGTCATGGGCATTTATCAGGGGGTGAGATGGATGTCTAATACCGAGGGGTGAGAAGTGAGGAAAGGAAAAAGCTTTGTGTTTTCAAGAATTTTCGGCTTTGTGGATATTCAGATCTGCTGAGGAAGTTGACAACTCATTGATTTCAAGGAGATTATTAAAATGGGTAGCCCCGCCTTTGGCGGGGCTGGCCCTTACTCAAGGGACAACACCACAAGTCCTTTTGAAGCTTCTCACCCACTCATAATTCAAAGAATAGGCCATCATACCGCATCAGTGGACGCAAACTACCTGATTTTTTTCTTGACAACTTAGTTTCCATTTCCCAAATTAGGCTAATGAGGTAACCCATCATAAGGGCTTATTGTATCTTGGAAGTACATCAATGATTACCAAGGGAGGCCATTTTGAAGCACTGTTCGACTGGTCCATGTTGACGCTTGTTTCTTGGTAAAAATTCAGGTTTAAAGGAGGTAGATTCCATGCGAATTGTAATGATTTCAGACACACATTTTGGTGATCCAATGTGTACTCTCGTCGATCACGAAGCGCTGATGGAGCACCAAACCCTGAAAAGAGGCAAAAAGTATAACGCTTTTTTTGAAAAAGCAGGGCAGAACAATGATTACCTGATCCTGCTCGGCGATATCATCGACTTCTCGATCGTCGGTTATGCCAACGCCTACAAAGTTGCTAAGGCGTTTTTTCACCTAATCAAGCAGGACAAGATCGCCAAACATGTGGCACACCGTGGAGCATCAGATCAACATTATTTACCAGGTAGGCAAGGGACGGCCAGCAAGGCAGTTCCGCTGGTCGGTGCCGGGATTTATCGAAGATCGCAAGGACAGGAAAAACAGAGGGTTTCAACTGCCCGGGGTCACCGATGTTGTTAATCCAGAGGAGGTGATTGGGGAAAAGATATTTTTAAACTACATCACTAAATCAGGGGATGACCCTAAGGAAGAGACGAATTTCTATTTTGCCTATCCCAACCTTTATTTTGTCACCGACAAAGAATCGGTTCTTCTGACGCACGGTCACTATCTTGAAGCCTATTGGTCAATGATGGGCGAATGGGTGATGAAGATTGGACAAAAAGACTTGAGAACTGGCGATGCGCTTGACCTCTGGGAGCTGGTGGCCATCAACTTTCCCCCTTGTCAGATTGCGTGTTCCGGAATAGGTCAGGCGGGGCCACTGACCGGCGTGGTTCGCAAAGTACAACGTGAGGTCAAGGATCAAGAGCTTGACAGAGTTGAAAAATATCTTAATCGTTTGGACGATGAGATCGATAAGTTAACGCCTTATAGGTTCTACGATCCAAGAGAATGGGGCATCGATCTTGGCTCCAAGTATCTGAGGAAAAAGATACTCAAGAAGCTCAAAGGATTCAAAGACACCCGCTATAGTGAAGATTTTATAGTCAAGAAGGAGGTACAGGATCGATTCCGCAATTTCTATGAGGCGAGCTGGGTGGAGATAAGTAAATTAAACCAAGAGCATGGATTGAACATACCCAAGCCACACAAAGTGATCTTCGGGCACACACATCGGCCGATAAAGTGGAACGATGCCGAAGCGCCAACGCAGGAAATCGGGGAGACCCAGGTGACGCTTTACAACACGGGCGGATGGCTGTGGCGACAGCCCAAGGGAGGACAGCGTCAGTTTTGTGGAGCGGCAGTATTTACCTACGACCCTCAGCATGGATTTACTTCGCACACGATTATGTGAAAACGCTCCAAGCAAAGATAAAAACCGAAGTGTATATGTGATAATGCGGAGGCTTTGACCTTCGGAGTTAAATGGGAAGCTTTGGCGAAACCTTTTTCGCCAATCCAGTATTCATCAGCTATCTTAACAAAAAAAGATCAAAATACGAGAAAGGGGACATATCGTGCAAAATATTGTTGGCGTCACAAGAGGCACCGAAAAAGTTTCTTCTTTTAAAACTCTTCTTGATTTGACCAAGTTCGATGAGGTCCTTTTGCAGGCGTGGGGAAGTTC
The DNA here is from genome assembly GCA_001304225.1 of candidate division Zixibacteria bacterium SM1_73. Classification (GTDB taxonomy): domain Bacteria; phylum Zixibacteria; class MSB-5A5; order MSB-5A5; family SM1-73; genus SM1-73. The sequence continues at coordinate 5,976 of LJVD01000077.1, read as the reverse complement.
TCAGAAAGATAAAAGCGAATTCAAAGTTGTGATCAAGCCTAATATGATGGTTTTCATCAATCCCAAAGGACACGAGGCGACCGTCACTGACAAAGAATTAGTGGAGTATCTGGTAGATCATATCCTGAGGTTGGGATTTAGCGACATTTTAGTATGTGAAGCACAAAACGATGTGGGGAGAATGCTAAAAAATCATAATGTCAAATTTGTTGCTGAAAAAATCGGTTATGAACCCAAAGGCAGATATAAAATAGTTGACTTAACCCACGAATCCTTTCCCTTTAAATATGTCTATAAGGACGAAAAGGGGAAGACAAGAAAGTGGAAGGATAGAGCTGGCAAAACCTGGCAGGAGGCTGATTTTAGAATCACCTTTGCAAAATGCAAATCCCACGAGAGCGACTGGATGACCTTAGGTGTGAAAAATGTCTACGGATGTTTTCCCCGGACAGACAAAGTATGCAAATATCATATCAGAAACGAAATATTTGACGTTACCGCGCGGTTGCTCCTCAATTTTCCAGTTCATTTCTCCTTCGTTGACGCCTGGATTGGATCCGATGGTTTCCAGGGTTACAAGATCGCCCGTCCTCGAGAGCTTAAGATGTTGTTCGGTGGCAATAATGTTGTTGCCGTTGACATGGAGGTATTCAAAAGAGCTGGTTTGGATCCCCAAAAATCTAAGTTTCTGAAAAAAGCTGTTGATCAGCTGTATGACGGAGATTATCCTCAATATGTGGTCAAAGGTGATGAAGGCACGCAGTTCAGCCAGTTAGGCCCGTGGGAGAATATCTCCGACAAGATTGTTGAAAGCATCGACGTGCTCGAGGAAGTATACATTGCTTGGGCTTTCGTAAACCTAAAACCAGCAGCAGAAGTCATAGATTATAACCTCTTCCCTCCTAAGAACATCTTCTGCCGATTTGGCGTGTGGATCACAAAAAGGATTTATAGCATATTTAAGCTTTTTCGATTTTTCAACAAACTTTATCAGAGGAGAAAATAGCTTTCTCTTGAGGAGGAACATGATGAGATTGAAAGTAGATACCAGTCCAGAAAAGGTGCGACAAATCGAAGAAGGTCAATTCACTACCGTTGACATTCTACTTATTATCTGGACCACAGTAAAGAAACTCAAAGACAAAGCTTCAATCATCTTGTGGTCAAGCTTTATTTTGCTGCTGTTTTGGGGCTTTCACGGCAACATGTCCATATTGACCAGCTTGTTCGGTGGAGGCTGGACCCAAAAGATCACTTTTAATCTACCCTGGGGAAAACAGCTTGTTTCGTTTATCGTGGGTTTCCTGTTGGTGGTTGTCATTCCCTGCTTCATTATTAAATTCAGATTCAAATCCAGAATCGGGGATTTCGGACTGGGACTCCCCAAAAGGGATCAGAGGCGGAAAGCCAGGGTGGCCTTCTTTACATTATTGGGGATAACTTCTATTTTCGTCTTTATCGCTTCTTTTGATAAGGGGATGCAGCAAGAATACCCATTATTCGCACAACGAGTTGATGGAGACGTGATCTGGACAATAACCCGTTGGTGGGAATTCATCATTTACGAGATTTTATATTTGCTGTTTTTTATAACCATAGAGTTCGCTTTCCGGGGATATCTTTTATTTGGGCTTAATTCCATAAGAACAGTACATGAGTCAGAGAACAAGAAGCAGATTTCTATCCAGCGCTTCGGTATTTATTCGATTTTGATTCAAATGTTAGCTTATACCACATGGCACTACGGAAAACCTGTTCCTGAAATGATCGGCACCGTTATCTGGGGTGTTGGTGTGGCAGCCATTGCTTTGAGAATCGGATCCATCTGGCCCATTATCATTCCTCACTGGCTGTATAACGTTCTTCTGGATGCGCTTTTATGGAAGAATCTCAATAAAAAGATTCTAAGCCTTTTCGGCTGATATGGACATGTAGGGTCCTTCGCACACAAACTAAGGCTTAGGTATGACCACTTCGGATAACAAAGGACATGTGCTGAATGGCCCGACTTACCAGAAATTATAGCAAACCAATTAAGCAAATTGACTAATCACCCTCCCCCTCACCCCCTCCCATTAAGGGAGGTGGAATTTGTGGAGTCGTCTGCGTTTGGCGGGATTGGGGCGAGGGAGTGTTTAAAGTTATTTCCTGCGTTTGTATCGGTTCATAAGTTGTGAGGCGTAACTTTGATGCTTTTCAGAATCGCCTGTTTTGTTCTTTTCTTTGTCTGTCTAACCTCTATTTTGACTTTCCCTGCAAAAGCACAACAGATCACTTCAGAAATATATGAAACCGAAGAGGACCTGCGGGAAGGTTTGGAGTCAGGGGCTTTGACCCTGGACCTGTATCTGGAGCTTCTGGATTTGATTCAAGCCAAAGTCATACCTACCACTGATGAGGCGGACAGACTCATCTTTCTGCCTGGTGTCTCCACTGGGGATATTTCTCAAGTTAAAGATGAAAAAAAAGAGGATATCCTGTTGAATCAGAGAACGGATCCTTTTCTGAGTGAAAGCCCCAAGAGAAGACTTGGTCTTTCCGGTAAGTTCATCTGGAGATTCTATGAAGAATTTCAAAATGAGGACAAAACTGATAGCTACTTCAAATTGGAAATTGCAAATAAAAGAAATTTCATCTGGCAAATGGATGCGGATCAGAAAACAGACCAGGATTTTCGAATAAGAAAAAGATCTTTGAACATCTTTTATCCCAAATACTCGACTCAAGTGATAGTGGGCAATTTTGACAAGAAGATCGGGCTGGGCTTGAATGTCGGTTATTATCATCCTCATTTTGAATACAGCAGTTCATCAGATTTGAAATCAAAAGATTCTTTTCTTTATCCCACCCTGGGCAGATATAACGGGATTTACACAGAATCGAGGCTCGATTTTTTCTCGGTTTTGGTTTTCTATTCTAAAAACAAACGGGAACGGATTGAGGATCAGATCGCAGCTTTCGACGTGAATGTTCTTGCTAAGGGAATCAAGATGGGCTTGTGTGTTTCGGAAGGGAAACTTAAGAACATCGAAAACAAAGGCACTTTTGGAGATGATTGCAGAAGCCTGCATTTTGATTGGAGACTGAAATCGATTCACATGTCCGGTGAGTATGCACTGCTGTCCAACAAAAAGAGTGGGCGGGCATTGGATTTTTATTCGTTGCGCAAACCTTATCGAGTCGATTTCTCCTGGTGGAACTATGATGATGGTTTCGTTCATCCCTTCGGAGGAGGTTTGTCCAATCCGGATTACGAGAGCATATATTTGGAGGAAATAGACTACAATTACCGTTCGAGGCAGGCAGGGGAAGGAGGGGTATTCTTCAAATCCCGATATACACTTTTCGATAGGCTCAGCTTGAATTTCTCTTATACCCAATGGACTGAGAGAAAAGATTCGCCACAAAAGATGAAATTCAAAGTGGGCTTTGGATATTCAATCTCCAAAAGCTTTTCTTTCGTGGTTTACCAGCTCTGGACAGATTACGATCTGGAAAGTGTGGGAATTGACCGGAAGGTTTCCTCCGTGAATCTGTTTTTGTCGCCCAGAAAAGATTTTGATTTAAGATTCATCACAAATTACAAAACCAGGGAGAAAAAGAACTACGGAGATTTCCAATTGAAGGCAAGAACCCAGATGATTTTGCCTTTTGATTTTACCTTGTGGCTAAAATATAATGACTCTGATTTCTCCAAATCTTCAGATGGATATTTCAGTTTTCACGTTCAGGAAAAGATAAGATTTTTTGAAAATTACTTTCTTTCGGCTGAATATGTAACTAAATTATATCAAGATCAAAATAAAGTTGACACGAAGGCGGCAAGAATAAGATTGGAGACTTTATGGTAACATGCTTGAGTTATTCTTCCCAAGAGACGAAAGGATGGAACAGATAGAATGGGAAACGGTATGAAAGATTTGTTTAATCAGTTAAATCTGTTGCGAATGTGTTCTCAGTTCGGACAGGGATTATGCCTCTGTCTGTAAGAAAAGGCGGGGGTCCAACCCCATCCTAACAGGTGAAATTTTTCAAGCTCAATCGTCAAGGAAATTGTTTCGTGCTTGGCAACCCTCGAGAGCACAAGCGACTTGAAGAATTGTTTTTTATTACCTATCAATACTTGCTTTCTGGATAATCACCGTGTAATTAACCGCCTCTGGCGAAGGGGCAATTCGAGTGAATGTTTTCAACTCGCTTGATTCTAGCGTCAGAGGAAACCATCCCCAGGGATCTTCTAAATCGAATCCATCCTTGTCTCTGAATTTAACTTTTACTTCACAGTTAACTGTCCAATTGACCATGTTCTTTAATATAACCTTAGCTTGCAAAAGCCCATTCACAATATCATCTTCAGTTTTTAGGACACCGACCTGTGGCTTCAAAGACAACTCCTTGTATACAACAGGATGAGTGAGTTCTATTGGGGTTCTTTTAACCTGGGTGGCAGTGAACATACATGCTGAATTGAGAATGAAGGTAATAAATATCATACATAATAACACTGAATAAGAGATACTCCTCATCATTCTTCCTCCGCAAAATCTGCTCCGAAGTTCTATTTGTCCACCGTTTCAAATACTCCAGAGACTACCTCTTCAAAGTTCTTGGTTCCAGGCGTGGGCGTACACATGCACTTTCCGCCCTTGACCACGTGCGGGCCATGATCACACATATTGTTACACCCTTTGTGATCCAGATCTGTAGTAATGCCAGCCTCCCGGTACATTCTAACCAAGTCTTCATATGTAAGGTCAAGCGCGATTCCATCCTTGTGGTACTGCTCCATCAGTTCCGCAGAGGGGGTGCAACAGCAGGTTCCACCTAAGATCCACGGTTTACTTCCCGGGATATGTCCGGTTGCGTCATTACAGTATTGAATCGGAGGTGCATGAATAGATTTTGTGTTAATAAACGTGCCCGTGGTGGAGCAGTAGAAGATAACTGAGGTAATAACAAGAAGCAAAAAGATCAAGAAGATGGGCATTCGATTTGTCCTTTGCATACCACTCTCCCTTCCATGTATGAGATTTACGTCAGGTCTTTTGCAATCCCAGCATAGATCTTAAGATTAGAATACTGGGTTGTCCTTTTCTTACCGAAATATAATACCAGACTTGACGGTAACCCTTCAGCTCTTTATCCTTTTCATCATAGAATTTTAGCTCGAGATTATAATTACCCGGTGCGATGAAACCCCTAAAAATCTGAAATTCGCCTGGAAGGGTGTACCAGTATCTGACATCGGCTCCAGACCCACCTAAGAGTAAACCCGAGAAAAGACCAACACCAGGGACTTGCTTTAATGCCTCTTGAGTCACAACTTGCGCCGTTTTCCGCGCCAATTGTCCGCCAAATCCACCGCTCGTCTTTGCCTGGAAGGTAACGTCGTCTATCTGATAGGTTGTGCCCAGAATCCCTTCGCTTAAACTGATTTCCGCGCGTTTCTCCTTATACTTTGTCGGTGTCACTCGACTAAAAGCACCAAGAAACGGATCAGCTTTCTTCATAGGACCCTTTCCTAAACACAACACAACCGTCAAATCACCCAGGTTGTCATCGTGTTCCAAACTTTGTCCTAGTGAGCGGTACTTATCTTTTTCTAAGTAGTTCTGGAAAAGTTTCTCAGATTCTTCAAAGAGATGCTCTTCCCTTACAATATCTGCTAGCTCATACCACGCGTATGGGAAATCAGGGTTATACTCAGTGACATTTCTAAAGGCAACCTTAGCATTGTCTAATTCGCCTTTTTCCTTGTAAATTTGTCCAAGAAAATAATGTGCCAGGCACACATCCCCTTCATATTTTTCCTCTTTTCCTCTGTCAGACTCCAGTGCTTTCTTGAACTCAATTTCCGCAGCCTCTATGTCACCTAACTCCATGCTCAACAGACCTAAGTAGATGTGTGCCATGACCATATCGTGAGGGTCCCCAGTATAGGTCTTCTTTCTATCTGATTTGGCAAGCTGAACGGCA
>LJVD01000002.1 GCA_001304225.1 candidate division Zixibacteria bacterium SM1_73 | reverse complement strand
TCAAATTGGGAAGGGAACCGGTAAATGAGATCGTACATGCCATTTTGATCGATATTTTTGATTTCGTTTATGTCGTTTAAAAGATGCATTGATTGACTATCTTGAGATTTTTCGTCGCACACAGAGGTGCGACACTACAGTTTTGAATACCTGTAGTTACTCTAACTTACTTTTGTTGTCCTTTCCAAATCTTTTGGCGTAATCCGCTATCAGATGCTTTTTGATCTCATCAACCGTAGAAAGATTTAAAATCTGCTGTGCAAGCTCTTGTGCCTCTTCGAACGTTATGGATCGGATGATCTTCTTTACCTCCGGGATAGCCATGGCGCTGGTGGAGAGTTCATCCACTCCCATCCCCACCAGGAGGACGGTGGCTAAAGGGTCTCCGGCCATCTCTCCGCACAGCCCCACCCAAACGCCGTTTCTGTGTCCGGCGTCAATGGTCTGTTTGACCAACTTCAATACTGCGGGATGGAAACCCTGATAAAGATGGGCTATTCTTTCATTCCCTCGATCCACTGCCAGAGTATACTGGATAAGATCGTTGGTCCCTATGCTGAAGAAGTCACACTCTTTGGCCAGAGAATCCGCAGATAAAGCCGCAGACGGTATCTCCACCATTATTCCCACTTCGATATTTTCGTCAAAAGGAGTCTTTTTCTTACGTAACTCCTCCTTAACCTCTTCTAATAGAGCTTTTGCTTTTTTGAGTTCTTCGGTCTCGGAGATCATGGGAAACATGATCTTTATGTTCTCTTTGCTGCTGGCTTTAAGCATTGCCCTCAATTGGATTTTGAATATCTCTGGAAGGTCTAAACAGGCCCTGATTGCTCTCCAGCCCAGAAAGGGATTCATCTCATAAAGAGTTCCTGTATGAGCATCAAATTTATCGCCGCCCAGATCAAAGGTTCTTAAAATCACCGACTTAGGATAAACCTTATCTGCCACCCCCTGATAGGCTTGATATTGTTCTTCTTCTGTGGGCAGGTCAGATTGAGCCAAATAGAGATACTCAGTTCTGAAGAGGCCGATCCCCTCGGCCCCATATTCTAAAGCAGAGTCAGTATCCTGGGGAAGCTCGATATTGGCAGATAGCTCAATTTTCCTCTTATCCAGAGTTTCTGCAGGAAGAAGCTTCAGCTCCGAAAGCTCTGCGGTTTTCTTGAGGATATATTTCCTTCTCTTTTCAAATTCCTTTAAGGTCTCTTCATCGGGGCAGATGAGCACCTCCCCTCTGGTTCCATCCAATATTATACTTTGATCGTTTTGGACTTGATCGAAGATGTTTTTCAGTCCCACCACAGCAGGGATCTCCATGGATTTAGCCAACAAAGCCACATGAGAAGTTCCCCCACCAGCATCTGTGGCGAAACCCAAAACGCTCTCCTTTTTCATATGCACCACATCACCGGGAGATAGCGTTCGGGCAATTAATATCACCGGCGAATCGATGCTCTCCAGAGTTAGATGTTTTATGCCCAAAAGATTATAAATCAAACGACTGGTCACTGTATTTATATCCAAGATTCTCTCTTTGAGATATTCATCTTGGGAGGAGGACAAAATTTGGATGGTTGAGTCTATAACCTTTTTGTAAACAAACTCCGCATTATTTCTGCTCTGTTTTATTCTTTCTATCACCGCATCGTTGATGAAATCATCCTCCAAGATCATGATCTGCGGGTCGAAGATTTTGGCGTGATCCGGATCGATTCTCTTGGCCACCTTCTCTTTTATCTTAGAGAGTTCCTTTTTAGTCTCATCCAGGGCTTTCTTTAACCTTAGAATCTCTCGTTGCACCTCGTTTTCCGAAATCTTTTCCTCTTTCACCTCCACGGCTTCTCTATTTAGAAGGAATGCCTTTCCGATAGCTACCCCAGGTGAGGCGGCTATACCTCGATGTATGGTGCAGACTTCTTTATTTCTGTTTTTTCCCGTGGACCTTAACGACAATTTATTCTTCTCCGAATTTCTCTTCAAAAAGTTTCGCTAGTTCCTCCACTGCTACAGCTTCATCTTCTCCTTCAGCTTTGATGATCACAAAACTCCCAACCTCAGCGGCTAATGCCATTACGCTCAAAATGCTTTTGGCATTTACTTCCAAGTTTTCCTTTTGGAGTTTGATCTCGCATTTGAACTTAGATGCCTTTTGCACCAACAAAGCTGCGGGACGGGCATGAAGTCCCAACCGGTTAATTACCTCTACTTTCCTTTCGACCAAAACATTATCCTTCTTTACCTGTCAATAAAATCCTTATGGATTAACTCCTTTTTTTTCGGAGTTAAGCGTAAGCCTTTTATCTAATATCAGAATAAAAAGGTGAAAATGGTTTTAGCGATGGTTCCTTTTTATCATTCCTTCGTTATTAGGTTCAGGTTCGCACAAATTGCTTTCCAGATAGCTGTTTTATGAAACCTTTCAGTTCCAAAGATAGAAGAGTCGATAAAGCTTGAGGTGTGGACATTCTTGTATCTTGGGCAATCTTATCTATATGATAGGGTTCATCGGTTATCAAACTGTATATATTTCTCTCTACCTCAGAAAGTTGAGATAAATCTTTCTCAATTTTACTTTTTTCTTTTTGCTGAACCGTGGTGATCATCTTCACTTCTTCTAAAATATCCTCCACTGAGGTAACCAGCTTGGCTCCCTCTTTAATCAACTTATTGGTCCCTTCGCTGGTCTTTGCGCCTACATTTCCAGGGACGGCGAAGACCTCTCGGTTCTGATCTAAGGCATGTTGAGCGGTGAGAAGTGCCCCACTTTTTGGTCCCGCTTCAATTATGACCACCCCTAAGGAGAGTCCACTTATCAGCCTATTTCTCTTTGGAAAATTCTGTCTTTCCGGTTTAGTGCCCAAGGGAAACTCAGAAATTATGGCACCATTCTGAATAATTCTCTCCGCCAATTTTCTGTTTTCAGAAGGATAGATCACATCCAATCCCGAGCCGAATACCGCAATGGTTCTGCTGTTTTCCTTAAGAGCAGCCAGATGCCCGATCGAATCTATGCCCCAGGCTAATCCACTTATGATGGTGATTCCCCTTTTGGCCAGCTCTCTGCCTATCTTTTCGGCAATTTGTTTTCCATATTGAGAGGCGGCTCGGCAACCTACTATAGCGATCGCATTTTTGTCTTCCTTTTCGATCTCCCCTTTGATGAACAGAAATGGTGGGGGATCGTAAATCGATTCTAAATTTTCAGGGTAAGCTTCATCCTTGAAAGTCAAAAGATGAACTTGATTTTTTCCCATCAATTCCAGTTGTTTCTCTACCAACTTCCAGTCTACTTTCTTTTTTATGTTGGAGGTGATGGTTGGTCCAACATCAGGGAAATCAGCCAGCTTTTTCTCAGGGGCAGACAAGACTGCCTCCGGGGAACCGAAATGTTTTACCAAAGAAATGAAACGGACTGGTCCCACATTGGGCACAGTAGATAGAGCAAGCCAGTCACCAGGATCCTGCGGACTTTTAAGTTCAGAAGGGTTTGATACCATCTTTTCTTTTTTATTCTTTTTCCTGCTTTTTCAGTTCGGACCTTATGATGTCCAGAAGATTTTTTAACCCCTTACCGGTCAAAGCAGAGATATAACAGACATTGTTCTGATTGCTATTGACCTTCTTTATTTTAGTTTGAGGAAATAAGTCGATTTTGTTTATAGCCACCACCCGGGGAAGTTTAAAAAGTTGCGAATCAAAAAGCTTTATTTCATTTTGGAGAGCCTTGTAATCACCTTTCACATCAGGTGAGGTTATGTCCAATAGATAGAGGAGAAGCTTGGTTCTCTGGATGTGTTTCAGAAATTGTAGACCCAGACCTTTTCCCTCGTGTGCTCCTTCGATCAATCCCGGAATATCCGCCAAGATGAAGCTTTTGGTCTCATTTAATCTAACCATTCCTAAATTGGGAGAAAGCGTGGTAAAGGGATAATCCGCTATTTTGGGTTTGGCAGAGGATAACTTAGCCAAAAGCGTGGATTTTCCCACATTGGGATGTCCCACTATTCCCACATCCGCCAAAAGTCTCAGCTCCAGAGAAACGTTCTTTTCTTCACCTTTTGTTCCGGGCTCTGATTTTCTGGGAGCCTGGTGGGTGGAGGATTTAAAAGCGGCATTCCCCTTTCCCCCTTTTCCTCCCTTCGCAACCACATAAACTTGATCTTCCCTGGTTAGATCAACTAAGGTTTTTTTGGCCTCGATATTCTTAACTATAGTCCCAGGAGGAACCTTGATCCAGAGATCCTCTCCCCTTTTTCCATGCTTCAAAGCTCCCTTTCCATCCTCGCCGTTTCCAGCCTTGTAATGCTTGATATAACGAAAATCCAACAGGGTACTCATGTGGGGATCAACTTTGATTATCACATCTCCTCCATCTCCGCCATTTCCCCCATTCGGTCCTCCTTTAGGGACATACTTTTCCCGCCGGAAACTGGTGCACCCATTTCCTCCCTTCCCCGCCTTGACCTTGATTTCTATATAGTCAATAAACATATTCAGGGGCTCTTTTAGCCAGACTTCAACATCTTGGTCAAGGTTTCCTTTAACACAGTTTTATCCACGTCTCTGTGTAGCACACCTTTGAAAGCAACCGAAATTTTTCCTGTCTCCTCGGATGCCACTATGACGATGGCATCCGATTCTTCCGTTATCCCGATGGCAGCCTTATGCCTCATCCCGAATAGTTTACTATATAGTGGATTCTGGGTTAAAGGGAGTGTGCAGGCCACGGCTACCACAAAATCCCCCTGAACTATAGCCGCTCCATCATGTAGAGGAGTATAAGGGGTAAATATGGTCACCAACAGGTCAGCCGAGACCTCGGCATTTACGGATTTTCCAGTCTCTATAAAATTCTTCAGCCCAATATCTCTTTCAATCACTATCAATCCACCGTAGCGAAGCTGTGAGAGTCTGACTGAAGCCTTCACCAATTCATCCAAAGTCTTTTCCTTTTCATATTTGAAAAATATCCGAAAGAGCTTGTTATGGCCGATCTGAGCCAAAGCTCCTCTGATCTCCGGTTGAAACACGATGACCAAAACCAATATTCCCACGGTGGCGATATTGGTGATCAGCCACTTCATCCCCTCCAGCCGAAACCAGAAAGCGAAGAAGGAGATCAAAAACAAAAGGAAGAGACCGACCACAATCTGAACTGACCTTGTCCCTTTCATCAACAAAAGGACTCGGTAGAACAAAAACGCCACGATGATCACGTCGATTAAGTCAAGCAATCCAAACTTCAAAAAGCTTATATGAAATAATTCCATGATCCAATAAAAGTTCAAATATAAGTTTTTATTCAGCCTTAAGAATTGTATCGACTAAACAAGCCACCCTCTTGCTTTCCTTCACATCATGCACCCGAACTATGTTTGCTCCGTTCATTATGCTGACCGCCAAAGAGGCTAAGCTTCCCTCCAATCTTTCCTCCACCGGCAAGCCAAGGATTTTTCCGATGAAAGATTTTCTTGATGGACCAACCAAAATCGGACAATTTAATATAGAGAATTTCTTCAGATTTTTCAATATGTTTAGATTATCTTCCAGTCTTTTTCCGAATCCGATCCCCGGATCGATGATGATATTTTCCTTTTGGATTCCGGCATCTTTAGCCAATTGGATACTTTCCCTCAAATACTTCGTTATCTCCTCAATCACATCGTCGTAGTATGGATTCTCCTGCATATTCTTGGGAGTTCCTTTGATGTGCATTAAGACTACGGGGACCTGGTATTCGGAAGCGATTTTTTTCATCTGGGGATCGAATCTCAAGGCACTTATGTCGTTTATCATCTCTGCCCCAGAATCCAAAGCCTTTTTGGCTACCTGAGATTTATAGGTGTCGATGGAAATAGGAGTGTTTATTTCTTTAGACAATGCTTCTATTACTGGAATCACCCTGGAGAGTTCCTCTTCCACTATAATTGGATCCGATCCGGGGCGAGTCGACTCCCCACCCACGTCGACTATATCTGCGCCTTCCCGAGCCATCTTTATTCCCTGTTTCACAGCATCCTCAGGCTCAAAAAACTGACCTCCGTCAGAAAAAGAATCCGGAGTCACATTCAAAGTTCCCATAAGATGCGTGCGAGAAGAAAGGTTAAAACTTCTCTTGGAGAAATTGAGCTTAATATCCCTCTTTTTCTGCAATATGGTTTGTGACATCACTGAACCTTTTTGGTTCTTCACATTTTTTTCTTAGGGGTTCCCTTTTGGGCATTGATTTAGATGTTCAGTCAAGAATGGCTGGTGTTAGGAATCGATTATATGCACTTGTGTGCTATCAAGATTTTTTAGATAATCCACTTCCTTTTATCAAGGCGAAGGCTTCTTTTCTGAGGGCATCTTTTCTTAGGGTTCCGCGAATGGCGGAGGTGATGGTCATAGAGCCTGGCTTTTTCAAGCCCCGCATGGTAAGACACATCTGTTCTGCCTCGATTACCACCAAAACCCCCTTGGGCTTCAAAACCTCCATCAACGTATCGGCGACCTGGGCGGTCAAGCGTTCCTGCAGTTGTGGTCTTCGAGCTAAAACCTCCATCACCCGGACCAATCTGGAAAATCCGGTGATCTTGTTATCTGAAGGGATATAAGCGATGTGTGCCTTTCCGAAAAACGGCAAAAGATGGTGCTCACATAAGGAATGGAAAAAAATATCTTTGGCGATGATCATCTCGTCCTGGTTGGGAGCTGAATAAAGCTTGAGCTGATCTTGCGGATTCTCCTTTAGCCCGGCGAATATTTCTTCATAAAAGTCTGCCACCCTTTTGGGGGTATCCTTGAGTCCTTCCCTTTGGGGATCCTCGCCCACCGCCTCCAGGATCATCTTTACTGCTTTTTCAATTTTTCTTTTGTTCATCTGAAGCAACGGATTCCGTGGACTTCTCCTTTTGTGATTCCAGTTTTAAGGGCTCCAGTTTTTCCCCACGCAGGGTTTTATCTATCTCCTCCCCATCCAAAATCTCCCTTTCCAAAAGTGCTTTTGCTAAAAGGTGAAGCTTGTCCAAGTTGGCGCTCAAAAGTTCGGTCGTTTTTTGTTCTGCTTCTTCAACGATTCGCCTTACTTCCTTATCAATTTCCTGAGCCGTATATTCACTATAATCCCTATGGGTAGCTATTTCTCGCCCCAGGAATATCTGCTCCTCCTTTTTTCCGAAAGTCAATGGTCCTAATCTTTCGCTCATCCCCCAGTCACATACCATCTTTCTGGCCAGTTCGGTTGCTTTTTCAATATCGTTTCCGGCTCCGGTGGTCAGTTCATTGAAAACCAGTTTTTCCGCCACTCGACCTCCCAGAAGATGAAGAAGTTTGATCTCCAAATATTTTTTAGAATGGGTATGTTTTTCGTCTATGGGGAGATAATGAGTAGAACCCAAGGAGAGTCCTCTTGGAATTATGGTCATCTTGTGTACCGGGTCTGATCCGGGAACGAGCTTAGATATGAGGGCATGTCCGGATTCATGATAGGCAGTGGTTTTCTTTTCCTCTTCATTCAGCACCAAACTTCTTCTTTCGGTTCCCATCATTACCTTGTCTTTGGCATCTTCAAAATCCTGCATGGTTACCTTATTGTGGTTTCTTCTGGCTCCTAAAAGGGCGGCTTCGTTTACCATGTTGGCTAAATCTGCCCCGGAGAACCCGGGAGTGCCTCGAGCGATAACGGAGAAATCAACGTCCTCGGCCACCGGTATCTTGCGAGTATGTACTTTGAGTATTCCTTCCCTACCTCTCACGTCTGGAGTGTCAACCACAATCTGTCTGTCGAACCGTCCAGGTCTTAATAAAGCTGGGTCCAGCACGTCCGGACGATTAGTTGCCGCCAGAAGGATCACCCCCTCATTGGATTCAAATCCATCCATCTCCACTAAAAGTTGATTTAGGGTCTGTTCCCTTTCATCGTGTCCACCGCCCAATCCGGCTCCTCTGTGCCTTCCCACTGCATCCAACTCATCGATAAAGATGATACAGGGTGCGTTCCTTTTGCCCTGATCGAAAAGGTCTCTCACTCGAGAAGCGCCCACACCCACAAACATCTCCACGAAATCGGAACCACTCATGCTGAAGAAGGGAACTCCCGCCTCTCCTGCTACGGCTCTGGCCAAGAGAGTCTTTCCGGTTCCAGGTGCTCCCAAAAGAAGTGCTCCCTTGGGAATTTTCCCTCCCAATTTTTGGAATTTTGCTGGGTCCTTCAAAAACTCTATTATTTCTTTTAGCTCCTCCTTAGCTTCATCTGCACCAGCCACGTCATTGAAGGTCACTTTGGGGCGGTCACCCGCCAAAAGTTTGGCTTTGCTTTTGCCAAATGAGAAAAGCCCTTTGGGTCCCCCCTGCATTTGCCTTATCATGAAAAGCCAGAAAACGATTAAGATTATCCAGGGAAGGGAGGTCAAAAGTATGGCCGACCAATTGGTGCGCTGCGGCTCGGCTTCTATCTCCACGTTCTTTGCCTCCAGCTTCTCCAACAGGGATGGATCTTCAAAGGGGATATGGAGTTTAAACTTGCTGTATTGTCCCGTTTTGTTTCCTTCGGTTTTGGTGATCTGTTGGATGAATTCTCCTTCGATATCCTTCTCCATCAAGGTCACCTTTTTGATATTTGAATCCTCCAATTGTTGCATGAATTCGGTGTAATTTATCGAAACCACATCTCCTTTTCCACGAGAGTAATACTGAAACAAGGAGATGGACAAAAGCAGAAGGATAACCCAGAAGATTAAGGTTCGACTGGCCTTCTTCCACTTAAATTCATTCTTTTTCCCCTCCGGGGGTCTTCTTTTATCAGGGGGTTGCCTGGGCGGACTCATCCGCCTTCTCTGATTTCGTTGCTCTCTTTTAAAGGGCTCATCTAAAATCTTCATTTTATCTTCACCTGACTTCCTCAAAAGTAATTTCGCGCCTCAAGCCTCTAAACTCTGATCATTCTTCAAGCTTGGCAATATAAGGTAAATTTCGGTATTGTTCATCAAAGTCTAAACCATACCCCACCACAAAATTATTCGGTATGGAAAAGCCTACATATTTTAAAGGTATTTTCACCTTCCTTCTTTTTTTCTTATCCAATAAGGTAACTACCTCCAAGCTTTTCGGATTCCTGGTCAAAAGATTATTTCTTATATAATTAAGGGTTAATCCGGAATCTATTATATCCTCCACTATAATTACGTCTTTGCCTTCGATATTGGTGCTTAAATCTTTGAGCAACCTCACCACACCTGAAGCCTTTTTTCTTGAGCCATAGCTGGCCACGGAGATGAAATCGATCTGATGCGGTATTCTCATTTCCCTGACTAAATCTGCCAAGAAAACAAAGCTTCCTTTGAGTATTCCCACCAGTATTGGATTTTTCTGTTTATAATCTCCTGAAATTTGTAGTGCCAGCTCTTTGACCTTTTTCTTTAGCCTCTCTTTGGAAATTAATGTTTCCAAATTATGTTTCTTCCAACGCTTAATCTGAATGCCGTCTGTTTGAAGTGCAAAAAATTTATTTTTGCAATTTAAAAAGTTTTCACATTTTGTTTACTGATACTTCCATCCTCAAAACCTTTTTAGTCTTATCGGTCACTTTAAATTCATCACTAATCCTATACCCTAAGATCCAGGCGATTTTTCCTCCTGCAGTTAAAAGCATCGCTTCGTCTCTTTCATAGCGGGGAATCTTCATATCTATTGAGAAATCGGCAACGCTTTTTGTTCCCTGCATTCCTAAAGGCTTGAATTTATCTTTTGGCCTTCTGTTACGCAGACGAAATGGTTCCTTTAGCTTTTCCCAATCCAAAAAGGCAACCTGCTCACCTTTTGATTTTATCTTTTGGGGCAACGAAGGTCGAGAAACGATCTCTGATTTTATTCGTATCCCCAGTCCTCGCAAGTCCTTCGTCCCCGGAAGAGAAATCGTATAATTATGCTGCTTTCTCTTTTCTATATAAATTGCTAAGTTCTCACTAGAAACCTCAGCCCAGGTATTGCCGATTAACTTGACCTTCCTCCCACTCTTTTGTTTTTGGATCAATCCCAGGGTTCGTTCAATCGTGTCAAATGAAAGCTCCGTCGAACTTGTAGCGAGCGAAGCGAACCTATCCCCGACAAGCTCCTTGACACAGAGCCTGATCATCTCTCTTTTTAAACAAATATTATAATCAATAAATCTCCTTAAATCAAGAACTATTTTATCCTTCTTCTTACTTTTACAAACAATACGCAAAATCTCTTCTGATTTTTTTTCAATATATTGTTGCTGTAAGGATATGATATTGGAGGCTCGATTTAAAACATCCACAATCTTAGGGTTGAATTCTTTCTTAATCTGAGGCAGAAGCAAAAGCCTTACCTTATTCCGAAAATAGTTGGGCAACAAATTGGACGAATCTGTTCTGAAGGATTGACCTTTTTGTTTTAAAAATCTTTCGATCTCTTCCTTTTTGATGTCAATCAAAGGTCTGATGATCTTTCCCCTTTTAGGAGGAATCCCAGAGAGACCTGACCCACCGGCACCTCTCAGAAGCCTCATCAAAAAGGTTTCCGCTTGATCATTGGCTTGATGTCCCATCGCTATTTTGTCTGCTTTGATCCTCTCTGCTAAGTCTTCCAAATAGCGATACCTCACTAATCTGGCAGCCTCCTCCATAGACAATTTCCTTTCCTTAGCTTCTTTTTTCACGTCGATTGATTTTGAAAAGAACTTTAAATTAAGTTTATGAGCTAAATTTTTCACAAACTTTTGATCCTCTTCCGATTCCGCACCTCTTAGCTTGTGATTCAGATGAGCCACACAAAGATTCAAATCGAACTCGTCCTTTATCTCTAAAAGAGCATAAAGAAGAGCCACAGAATCCGGTCCGCCGGAGACCGCTACCAGGACCTTATCGCCTTCTTGGAGTAAATCATAGCGATCTATGGTCTGCTTAAACTCCTTTATAAAAACTTCATTCTTCATCAAAATCTTCCTGAATGTTTCTTTACGGAAAATAGCCTTGAAAAGTTTTTTTGTCAAACAAAAAGGGCTGTACTCCCTTCCCCTCGATGGGGGAGAGTTAGGGAGGGGATGACCGAATGCCTCCGCAACTGTTCCCTTGCTCCAGGTTGGTGTTCTTCACCCACCGTCTAAAAGGACTTCACAGCTGATTCAGCAGATTAAGCTGATGTCAACCATTTTTATCTGCTTAATAGATTCGCTTCGCTCACTGCAAGTCCGTTTCATCTGCAGTGAATGATTTCTCCATCGTACACTCCTATCCTTCGTTTTTGAGAAAATTTGCCTTGCTTTTTCCTCTTTTTCGATATATATTTTATTTATTGGTATTTTATTCAATGTGGACATTTTGAAAATCGAGGTTTTATGCTCAAACGTTTCACTTTAATCCTCCTCCTCACGATAGGCATCTTTTTCTTGGCGGTTTTGTCCGCTTTAGCAGAATCCGTTGACACCGCTTGGGTGAGAAGATACAACGGACCGGCGAATTTGATTGATGAAGCTACTGCCATAGCCGTTGATGAGTCTGGGAATGTTTATGTCACCGGACATAGTTGGGGCGGTGAGACATCCTCAGACTATGCCACTATAAAGTATGATGCAATGGGAAGTCAGCTCTGGGTGAAACGCTACAACGGACCGGGGAACCGCTTTGATGGAGCTTTGGCTATGGCAATAGATGATTACGGTAATATCTATGTTACAGGATACAGCGATGGCGATGGGACCTGGGCTGATTATGCTACAATAAAGTATGATACCAACGGGAACGAAACTTGGGTTAGGCGTTACGACGGACCAGAAAGCTCTTATGATCAAGCTAATGCCATTGCGGTTGATGATTCTAACAATGTTTATGTGACGGGGTCAAGCTGGTGTGCTGCGACATGGTGGGATTATACCACTGTAAAGTATGACCCAAACGGAAACGAAGTCTGGGTGAGGAGGTACCACGGACCTGGCGTCTACTGGGAGGACGAAGAAGCTCGTGCCATAGCTTTGGATGATTCCGGCAATGTCTATGTGACCGGAAGAAGCGCTGGCACTTGGGCAGGCTGTGATTATGCAACGGTGAAGTACAATTCATCAGGCAGCCAACTCTGGGTGGCAAGATACAATGGGCCAGGAAACTATGAAGATGCTTCTTATACCGTAGCCATAGACGATTACTACAATGTCTATGTAACTGGAACAAGTCGCGCTAGTGGAGGAGGATATGACTACGCCACCATTAAATATGACGCAAGTGGAAATGAGCTCTGGGTGAGAAGGTACCGCGGAGAGGGAAAGGGCTCTAATAGCGGTAATTCCATAGGACTAGACGCGTGTGGTAATATTTTTGTGACCGGTAGAAGCTACAGTAGCGGTGCACACGAGGACTATGCCACAATAAAGTATTATCCAAGTGGAGATACCACCTGGGTAAGAAGGTACCACGGGCCAGGAGACGGCTATGATATTGCATATGCCTTAGTGGTGGGTATTTTCGGTAATGTCTATGTTACAGGAATGAGCAACTCCGACTATACCACGATTAAATATGATTCTTCCGGCAATGAACTTTGGATAAAAAGGTATGATGGCCCGGGAAATGGCCTGGACGAAAGCCGTGCCCTAACAGTCGATGGTTCTAATAATGTTTATGTGACCGGATATAGCGACGGCAGTGGGCTAATCTCTGACTACGCTACCATAAAGTATGTCCAAGGTTTTAGTCACATTTCGATTGTCGATTTTGCTTTTGCTCCACAGGTTGACACAATAACCATCGGAGATAGCGTTCGCTGGACCAACAATGGTGGGGAATCACACACCTCAACCAGCGACAGCAAAGTCCTATGGGATTCAGGGACTCTTGACCCTGGAGAGTCTTTCACTTTTCAGTTCAAAAGCGCAGGTTCGTATCCTTATCACTGTGAATTCTATCCGAGTATGGCTGGAACGATTGTGGTTCTGTCTACGGACGTCCAGGATGAAACTGGTGATCGAGAAAAACCCTCTGAATTTGCTCTTTCCCAAAACTACCCCAACCCTTTCAACCAAACCACCAAGATAGAATTCACTCTGGCAAAGTCTGGTTTTGTCAGGTTAAATATATATGATCTCTTGGGAAGAAAGGTTAGAACCTTAGTTTCCGAACATTTGTCTTCAGGTTATAAGTCTGTGCTCTGGGATGGGAAGAATGATTCCGGGAAAGATGTGGCTTCAGGAATTTACTTTTACCAGATAAAAATTGAAAATCCCGCATCCGGTGCGGTTGGAGATTTCTCTGAGAGCAGAAAGTTAGTGCTATTGAAATAAAACATCCTTTATCGCTCCCGCTGGATGTTATCATCCAGGGGAATAATCTATATGGGTCGATTCATCGAACCCGCTCCTTCAAGATTCAAAGAGTAATGGCGATTAGCAATCGCCATTTTCACACATATTAGCAATTCTTTGCGAACCCTCTAAGTTGTTGACGAGTAATAACTTCTGACGAAAATCGGGAGGCGTCCCCAGAAACCCCCGCCAATTTCTGCGTTCTTGCCAAATCGCCCACAATCTCAGCAATTGTATGTCTTTTATGCTAAACGAATTAAAAAAGAGCCAAAAATTGGCTATTTGGCACCACATTTGCGTTTAGTCAAAGAGTCAAACAGTGATAAATTTCAGGTGGAGAAATGATTGATGATGGGCGTAAAAAAACATTCGCAGGAAAGAAAATGGGGAGGGAAAGCTGGAATTATTTTGGCCTTATTCCTCTTCAACCAGGTTTATGCTGACACCGAGCCCATGGATATTGGCGAATGGTTTGACAGATATTTAGATAATCCTTTGAATATTCCTCAGTACGGTGCTCTCGGCGCGGTGCATCCTGATATGCTTTTCTTCCCGGATGGAGAGGATGAATACAAGTATTGGATGTTCTACACACCGTATCCCCCTGAGACTCACGAGAATCCCTCTTTGGTCCGCTCCAATGATGGTATGAATTTTGTAGATAATGGCGTTAGGAATCCTTTAATAGTCAGAACTGAGCCTTGGGAAAACCGACATTTGGCGGATCCAGATGTCATTAAAGTTGGCGATAAATGGTATATGTACTATATGGGAAGGGAGAGAGGAGGGACAGCTTGCATTAGTTTGGCAATCTCAGACGACGGTAAGAATTGGATAAAATATGATAGCAATCCTGTTATAAAACCTACCCAAAACTGGGAAAACAATTGGGTGGGCGCTCCGGCTCTCTATCATGATGGGCTAAAGTTCTGGATGTGGTTTTGTGGGGGATATGCAAAAGGAATAGAGTTGGCAAGCTCCGTAGATGGGGAAGACTGGATAAGAGAAAATAATGGAGACCCAGTACTAACAGGAACGGTTTGGGAATGGGACGCTGGGGGAGTTAGTCATCCGGATGTAATCTGCCACAAAGACACGCTGTGGATGTATTACTGGGGAGTTTCTGCTGCAAATCGCTATCGCCTTGGATTAGCCAAGTCAGTGGACAAGTTTAATTGGATCAAGTGTAGGTATAATCCCATTTTGGATATTGTTCTTGATAGCTGGGAAGGGCATTATATTTATCGTTCTTCACCAATCATCATAAGCGATACCATGTGGCTATATTATTCTGCTTATGACGACATGGGGACGACTAGGCCACGCATAGGTTTGGCAAAATCCTGGGACAAAAGAGATATTCATGTTAAGGAAGAGGGCGAGAGCGGAGCAGACCCATCTGCATTTACCCTTTCCCAAAACTACCCTAACCCATTCAACCAAGCCACCAACATAGATTTTACGCTGGCGAAGTCGGGTTTTGTCAGTCTGATCATTTATGACATATTGGGAAGAAAGGTTAGGATTTTAGTTTTCGAACATGTGTCTTCGGGTTATAAATCTGTGCTTTGGGATGGAAAGAATGATTCTGGCGAAGATGTCGCCTCAGGAGTTTACTGTTATCAGATAGGGGTCGAGAATTTCAGGGAGACCAAAAAATTAGTGCTGTTGAAATAAGAACTTCCGGACGAGAGTTTACTGTAGCGTCGGGGCTTGTCCCCGACGAACAACGTCGCACACAGAGCTGCGACGCTAAATTTTTGCGGCCGCATCGGGACTTTGTAGTCCTGGTGCCCTCGTCTGATATAGAGAGGGACATAGCGTCGGGATAACAATATCCCGATGCAACAAGAATATAAGTAGTCAAAGCGTTTTCAATTCCACCTTTTCCTTATCGGTATCCACCAAGGCATAAAAGCCATTCTTCAATGAACCTGGGTTCACCACTATAGAGTCACCGATGATTTCTTTTCCACGTGCTCCGTGAGCATGTCCGCAGAAGACCCACTTGGGTTGGTGTGTTTGGATGAGATCATTTACCACCTGGCATCCTTTGTGCTTCCCATCATCCAGATCCAAAGTTCCAACGGGCGGAGTATGTGACAGCAGAATTTTAGGAGAAGGAATATTAGACAAAAAGTTCAGACCATAGTCTGCTTCCCAGCGGGGAAATTGCAGGACAAAATAATCTTCTTTATCCTGTTCGGTGATTTCACCACCGAAGCCAGTCACAGTAAAATCTTTGTCCAAGGCAAAGAAGTTGGAATGGACGATGTGTAATTTGGAGTTCTTCTTATGGATTTCACTACGTTCAATTTTCATCTCCTCCCAACCGATTTTGATATACTGGTCCAGTGGAGAATCCACGTTTCCAGGGATGGTAAATAATGGAAGATCGATTTTTCTTGCAGTCTCGTAAAACGTATGATAAAACTGAGCGTTTTTCTTGATCTCTTCTTTGATTTCGGCTTTATCTTTGTCAGGAACTCTATTTTCGGATTTCGCATTTGCCCATTCGGAACACTTGGCTTTCCATTGCAAAATATCACCAGTGAATACGATTATATCCAATGATAAACTTTTTATGGCACTTTTTAGATCTGACAGAACGTTCTCCTTTGCGTGCCAATCTGAAATGGCTAAAATCTTCATCTAAGTCACCTACAATGAGAATAATGTTAAGTTGGAGTAGCAGAGCTTGCTCTGCGTAAACGCGACACAAGTGTCGCTACTCCTACTCTATTCAAAAAGATGATAACCTGCCTTTTCTAATCTTACCACCGCGGTGGGATAAGGATCACAGAATTCCTCCTCTAAATAACCATGAAAACCTATCTCCTTTAATTTCTGAAGCATCGTGTTTCTCTCTTGACTTGGCATAACCCGAGGATCGCTCATGCAGGCAACATGATATTCCAGGTTTGTTTCCTTCAAATTCCTAATGGCTAAATACGGCAATTCGTAAAATTTCCCCACAGCACCTGTTCGTTTTTGAAACCCCTCCGAAGTGCCAGCTTTCAGAGAAACTCTCACATGCAGATTCCGACTGAATTTATTTAAGCTCTTGACATAGTCCTGATCGTATCCCAAAAGCATCCCATTGGTTTCCAGTATAAAAAGATAATTGGTGGTCTTTACAAATTCAAGCACCCCGAGCAAATGATCTTTTCCTATGGTAGGCTCACCACCGGAGATTCTTAATTTCGACACCCTTTTCTTTTTGGCATGAAGAAGCAGATTCTGGAAAGCCTTTTTAGGCGTAAAAAACTTTCCGTGGGATTCAGGAAAGTCCCTGGACCATTCCACCCAGCAATAAACGCACCTCAAACAACATCCGATCGTATACCCAGTGGAAATTCCACCATAGACCCCCACCTTGTAAAATGCAGTATATTTGCGAGATGCTCCACGACAGACGATCTGTTCGGTCATTTTCGCCAACTCGATGGGATCAAAAGGAGGAAAGCTGGGGGTTATGTAGCGAGGATAATCTTGCATTTTATTTTGTGGTTTTTTTTCACCTCAACCTTTTTCGCTCTCTCTCCCGCCTCTGGCGGGATTTTCAACATGAAGTGGAGACGGGGAGATAGGGGGAGAGGTCTACAACCAATTCTTACAAAAATTTTTGACCACACACGTTTCACATTTTTCTTTGCGGCAAAAATCTTTTCCTAGTCTCAATAAGGCGGCTTCGAAATCGACAAGATGTTTACCCTTGACCTTATTCTTTTGGTAAACCGACTTCAATTCATTTAAAATCTCTTTTTTCGATCCTATCTTAAACGAAAGGAGTTTCAGATTTCTTGCAGATAAAATTACCAAATCGCTGGGGAGTGGATCTGCTTTCTGCCATGTGCCGCGCAACTCTCTTAGGAATATGTTTACTGTCACGTCCCCAATTCCTTTACCTAAGTTCTTGAGCTTTTTCTCCAAATCTGAGGAGTCTTTTGCCTCCAGATGCAGCTTATTCAAATCGCCCTGATAAAGTTCTACCAGCGTTCTCATTATCTCCAGAAGTTTGGTGGCAGTTTTAAAATCATATCGGACATATCCGCCGTCATCTAATATTCTTACCAAGCCGTCCCAACCGGTGTCTACGATCTTTTGAGCAGATAAGACATTTTCTTTCTCAAATTGTCTGTAGGTATTAATCACGATGGTCTCCGAGATTCTCGCTCCAAATAAGATCGAGGCAAAAAACCACTTGAGGACCTCTTCTGAATCTGCAGAGGAAAGGTCAATGCCCAGGGAACTGGAGAATCTTTGTCCCAGATTCTTCAGCAGAGTTTTGATCATTTGACCCTGTGACATAGAGTTTCTCCTCAAATTTATCAATAATC
This sequence comes from candidate division Zixibacteria bacterium SM1_73, assembly GCA_001304225.1. GTDB lineage: Bacteria > Zixibacteria > MSB-5A5 > MSB-5A5 > SM1-73 > SM1-73. The sequence goes on along the minus strand of LJVD01000002.1, from coordinate 12,553 downwards.
AAACCGTCCGCCTCATTTTTCTTTAAAGATACAATTAAGTCAACCTCTTTGCAATAGAGAAAGAGTGGGATTCCACAAGATGCGAGAATTAAATAGGCAGGTACCTGAAGAGATTCTTGCGGATTTGTGTTTTAAAGGTTGGGTGAGGTAAAAAAGCAAGGGATGAAAAATGAAAAAACCGGTCAGCCAATCAGGTAGATTAATTGGATGAGGAATTCTCACTCGTAAATGCATAATAATAAAACTCCGATCCCGGCCACGGTTCGGGATCGGAGTGACCAGCAGAAAGACTACCTGAAGGGGCAAACAACATTATTGGTTATACAAAAATTGTGCCGAAAGGGTGCGGGTTAAAGCAGACTCAAACCTAATCTTTAAGTATTTGCAAACAAATGAGTTGCCCTCACGGACGATATTTCATGTTTTTGTTCCTTTCTGGCTTTCCGCAAAAATCTGCGTCGAATTTGGGTGTTTAAAACTGAAAAAGGAGGTACTGGTTGTAGCATAAAACCTTAGTGATGATGGCAAGATACGGGCAAAACGCAAACGACTGCGGTTAATGAAAAATTGGGAAGCAAGAATTTAGAAGGCAGAAGTAGAAAGTGCGAAGGCTCAATTCAAACTTCTCACTTCTGACTCCCCACTTCTAACTTCTCACTTCTTCACTTAAGAATTCCCCCACCGTGAAGTGAGAACCGGTAATACAAATAACCTCGTTACTTTCTGCATTTTTCAATGCAAAAATATATGCTTGCTTGACATCGGGGATGATCTTGTAGGGTTTGCTTTCCTTGCGAACTACCTTTTCCAGTGATTCCGGATCAGCTGCTCTTTTGTACCCGGGCTTGGTGAGCACAATGAATTTGGCTTTCCGACAAATCTCCTTTAGCATGGAAGGATAATCCTTATCAGCCATCACCCCGAAGATGAAAATCATCTTCTTTTTTGGGAAGAATTCATCTAAGGCATCAACCAGAGCTTTTGTTCCCGCTGGATTATGAGCCACGTCCAATAAGGTTAGAGGGTTTCTTTCGAAGATTTCCAGTCTTCCTCTCCAATTCACATGATTGAGGCCATCTCTCACCGCTTTGTTATCAAGCTTCCATCCGATTTCTTTTAGTCTTGCCACGGTGGATATGGCTAAACAGGCGTTTGTAATCTGATGCCTACCACCCAAGTTCAATTCAAGACCCTTGTATTCGCCGAAATCAAAAATGGCTCGATCAACTACAAGCTGGTGAATTCTTACATTTCCTCTTACAAGGGGTTTATACTGAATTGATTTTTCAGTCGAGTTATTCAAAGATACAAAAAGCGGAGATTTTCTTTGGGCGCAAACATCTTTTATGACTTGGAAAACCTCTTTATTCTCGATTAAGGTAATGGTAGGAACCTTGTTTTTGACAATCCCAGCTTTTTCGAAGGCTATTTGAGGAAGGGTTTTTCCTAAATGGTTGGTGTGTTCAAGGCTTATGCTGGCGATGATTGAAATCAAGGGATTTACGATATTGGTCGCATCTAGTCTTCCTCCCATCCCGGTCTCCAAAACAGCAATGTCGACCTTATTATCCGCAAAATAGGAAAAAGCTAACGCAGTGGTTACTTCAAAGAAAGTGTAACCATTTTTGGTGATCTCATGTTTTAAATCATCTACAAAATCCAATATGAAGTTTTTATCAATGAGTTCATCTCCGATTCTGATTCTCTCTCGGTAGTCTACCAGATGAGGAGAGGTGTAAAGCCCGGTTCTGTAGCCTGAAGCAGAAAGGATTGATTGAATCATGGCTGCCACCGAACCTTTTCCATTGCTCCCCGCGATATGAATGCAAGGAAACTTTTGATGGGGATTCCGCAGATGGTTGGTCAAGGAGGTGATGTTAGATAAATCTAACTTGATTCCAAATCGTTCTAAGTTATATAAATAAGAAAGTGTCTCTTCGTAATTCATATACTCTTTTCTGATTGTCAATATTCAGTTATTCCTTGTCCCTGAATCGTCATTCTTCTATCCGTTTAATCCGCGTACTAATTATTAAAAATCGTAGTTTATTGACAATCCTGCCCAGATTTCATCTTCTTCGTTAACGGTTTCATTGGGGATGATCACATAATTGATGCTGGGAGTAAATGTCAGTTTTTGAAAAGCGAAATCCGTGGATAGTCCAAAACAGATGTCTGAGAGACCAGAGTCCACGTCAAAATTGCTGTATTGATTAGTGTAGCCTAAAAGAAAAGTTGAGCAAAAAACTTTTCCCCCAAGAGCAAAACTCTTTTGAAGATCCAGGGTCAGATATGATCCGTCTCCCAGATTGAAATCATAATACGCGGTCAAGCAGGGAGAGAGGGGAATGGAGGAGAAAGCGGTTCCCAAATAAATCTCAGGTGAGGTTGAATTTTTGTCTGGATAGTTAGGATAACTGGGAAAGGTGAAATAGCCAACTCCAGTGGAGAGGGTTATATCTTTTGGCAAAACCTTGTCATATCCCACAATGAAATCGAGCTCCACAAAGTCAGTGTCGACAAGGGCAATGGCTGACCAAAGATTAAGCCAAAGGCCACTTTTGCCAAAATTCAAAGTTATAGATGGTTGGACAGATGGTTTATTATTCGGAATTGTGTCGAAGCCTCGCCAGATATATCTGGAAACTAAAGTAAGATTCGAACTCATCTGAACTTCTGAAAGTGCAGGAGAGGTAAAGAGGAGAAGGAGAGATCCTATCAGGATTTTTTTTATGATTTTTCTTCTGATTCTTTTTGGCCGCACCATGCCACCAAATTTAAGTGAACGTTTTTGACCTGTCAATCGTAATCTATCATAGTTAGGAATTAAAAAAGAAAGTTGAAGTCTGAACAAAGATCGAAAAAGTGTTGACAAAATCGGATATTTGGTTAAATTAAAATGAGGGTTGAGCTCATCTGGCGTTGGGTTCGACCTTTTTTGTGGCTGTTTTGCAAGAACACTTACTTTAACTTCTAACCCTTCAAGGAGGTATCCATGAAGCGATACGCAACGATCTTGCTTCTGGGGTTCTTTTTGTGTGGTCTGGGATGGGGGAATTCCGCCCTTTTTGCCCAGCAAGAGGAGTTTCAAGAAAGAGCGGAGATAGTTGTTGATCAAAATACAACCCCAGACCAGATTCACAAGCTCTTGGCGGAGATGAAACAGAAGAGATTGGACAACCTGCGAGAATTGGGAAAAAGAATTCGTACAAAGGAAACCCTGGATCAAAGCCACTACGATGCGAAGTATTACAAACTCGATTTGACCTTGAATGATACCACCGAGATCATCTATGGATCTGTTTACATGTACGCCCAGGCTTTGGTGGATGGATTCATTAACCTGGAGCTGAACTTTTTTGACAATCCTCAGATGTACGTGGATTCAGTAAAGACGGGCACCACCTCACTCTCCTTTAACTGGTATGATGACCTTATTCGAATCACCTTGGATCGTCCATACAATCAGGAGCCGTTCGATGTGATTGTGTATTATCATGGTCATCCTTTGGAAGGTGGGCTGATGGCATTTGATTGGGGATATCATGGGAGTCCTTCTGTGCCGATTATCTCCACCTTAAGTGAACCATATTTTGCTCAATCTTGGTGGCCCTGCAAAGATCTTCCAAAAGATAAAGCTGATTCGGCGGATATCAACGTCACCGTTCGCTCGGATTTATACGTGGCGTCCAATGGGCTTTTGAAAGAGATAGTCGACAACGGAACCACCAAGACCTACATGTGGCATGAGAAATATCCCATCACCACCTACCTGATCTCCATTGCCGCTACAAATTATTCTATCTTTTCCAACTGGTATTATCCTGTTTCCAAGGATGTGGATTCCATGGAGGTTATATATTATGTTTATCCGGAGCGGCTCTCCGATGCTCAAGCTCTATACCCCATAACTCCGTCCATGATTGAATTTTTTGCAGATACCTTTGGTGAATACCCCTTTGTGGAGGAAAAATATGGGATGGCACATTTCACCTGGGGTGGAGCCATGGAACATCAGACCTGCACCAGCATTTCCTCCTCCTGGTATGCCGAGTGGGTAATAGCTCATGAGCTTGCTCACCAATGGTGGGGAGATTATATCACCTGCCACGATTGGCATCACATCTGGCTAAACGAGGGATTTGCCACCTATTGCGAGGCGCTCTGGGCTGGATACGCTTACGGAGAAGATTATTACCACACCTATATGGACTATTTGGAGTATACCGGTGGGGGGACTATCTTTGTCGAAGACACCACCAATGCCTGGAACATCTTCAGCATCATTGTTTATGATAAGGGAGCCTGGGTTTTGCACATGTTGAGGCACGTGGTGGGAGATGCTACCTTCTTTGATATACTCAGAACCTATTATTCGGAATATGCTCATGGAGTAGCGGTGACTGAGGATTTTCAAGAATTATGTGAAGAGGTGTCAGGCATGGATTTGGACTATTTCTTTCAGGAATGGATCTACGGCGAATATTTTCCAAGGTATCGGTATTCCTGGATTTACGAATCTGCAGGGCCTGGATATTATGACGTTTACCTCCACCTCGATCAATATCAAACCTCCGATCCCACCCATTTCACCATGCCCGTAGATATAACCATCACTGCTGGAGGAGAGGATAGCACCTTCGTGGCATTCAATGATCCCAGGCACCAAGATTTTCAATTCCGGGTGGAAGGAGTGCCCACCAATTTACAGTTGGACAAAGATCAATGGATCTTGAGATATAGAGCAACAATCTCCTACAGTATAAACATCGTGACCACCGATTTGCCTGGGGGTATACAATTTACCCCTTATGACGATACTTTGGTGGCAAAAGGGGGTACTTCTCCATACAAATGGAACGTAGAGAGTGGAAATCTGCCTGATGGTTTGGAGCTGGATTCTCTCAGCGGAGTCATCTCCGGCATTCCTCTGGTGGCGGACAGCTTTGATTTCACAATAAAGGTGACGGATTCGGCTGTTCCTCCGGATTCCGATAGTCAGCAGCTTTACATCAAAATTGAGCCAGGAAGCTTCACTCGAGGAGATGTAAACCTGGATGGAGAGATAAATTCAGCGGATGTGACCTATCTGATCAATTATCTGTTCAGAGAAGGACCTGAGCCTATGCCACTGGAATCTGGCGACGTGAATTGCGACGGAGTTATCAATTCAGCTGATGTTGTGTATTTAATAAATTATCTATTCAAAGGCGGACCACCGCCTTGTTAGACACTCAAGCATAATCTGACTACTTGAGGACAAATTTACCCCAATCCCTCGTACCGAGGGGTCGGGGTTTTTTATTATTTCATTTGAACCTGTTCTCGTTGCGTCAGGAGCTTGTCCTGACGCGCGGAACCGTAATATGAGGATGCCCTGATCTCGACAAAACCGCCGTCGGCCTATTTTTTGAGCTTATCTAATAGCCCCAATAACGTGAAAATCAAAGATAATTCAGGTCTAAATGGGTCAGTATTATCTTGACAAATTCTGCGAAAGCTTTAAATTCTATAACGGAAGGGTAAAAGAATTACCAGAGGAGATTTAGGCTTTCCAAGCCCAATTTTTGATTGAATGACTGGGTGATTTCTCTCCTTTGTTTTAGATGAATAAGTCCTCGTGAGCTTATCTAAGGTTATAGATAGATTTGTTTGGGTAACCTTTCAAAGAGAAGTCAGCCAAGAAGGAATCGTATAACCCACAAACCAGGAGGTAACCTATGGAAGGAGCAAAAGCTAAACCCTTAACAATGAACCACTCAAAGGAGGTGAGTTTTAGGTTTCGAAAAACTCTTAAAGTTCCGGAAAGAGCGTGATATCCTGATAAATCTCTTTTTTGTTGATGTCTTTCAGCAATGGTTCTAAAAGCAAAACCAGAAGAAAATATGTTCAAAGATTTGTTAGACATATTTAAAATGTTGGGAAGGTTCATGCCAGAGCATGGATCAAATCCCAACTCAATAAGGAGGTTGTCATGAGAATAGTAAGAAATGACAATTCTGCCCACGGTACGTGCCCGAAGGCATCCATGTTTTCGATCGTTTACCTGAAACAGGTTGTGGCACTGTTGGTCGTTGGTTTCGTCGCCTGGATTGTAATAGCATTAACAGTACGAAGCCAATGTCCTTGTGAGCAGGAGTATGCCTTTACTGGCGAGGCGATGTTAGACCGGTTCGGCTATTCGGTTTCCGGGGCCGGGGATGCGAACGACGAAGACTTTGATGACCTGATCGTGGGGGCACCCTTCAATGACGCGCCAGGCACCGAAGCCAAACGGACGTATGTTCACCCCAATAGACTGGTGATCTGTGGGGATTGTAATGGAGATGATGTTGTCAATTCGGTTGATCTCGTTTGCCTCCTCCAGTATCTGTTTGTTGGAGGACCTCCGCCAGATCCATTGTGCCAAGGTGATGCTAACTGTGATGGTGTGGTGGACAATGCGGATGTGGTCTACTTGGATAACTACTTGTTCCGTGGGGGTCCATTTCCTTGCTCGGAATGTTGCGATAAGAAACCTTCCTGGAAACCTCCCAAGGCTCCCGGAGACTTGAAGCGGATTGAGTAATCTGAAAAATGTGAAGTGCGAACCGTGTTGGCGACACGTGTGCGTTCCGCATCTTGATGAGAAAGTACGCACTTTCTGATTGAAAGCGCACTTCAGTCCCGATCTCGACAAAATCGGGGCGTGGGTATTTCTTAGGCTTATTTGAACCTGAGAACGAGCTTAAAGTTAAAGATGATTTGCTGGCTGTTGGTCTTCTCCGGACTCTGGCGGGAATAACTTAGGAATTTTTTGTGTTGGTGAGACCAGCCATGAAATACCAAGGGATAGCGGAGAACCTGAAGAGAATGCTTTCACCCAAAACCTGCAATCTATAACCTTAAAATCCGAAAGGAGCAACACAATGAAACGAAATTTATTGCCCTTGGCTGTGATGATTGTGGCGGTGCTGTTTTTCACCCCCCACAATGTGGGGGCTCAGTGTCCAGAAGATACGGTCGACCTGGGTATATGCGATACCCTATATATTGAGACGTTTGATTGTGACCATGCCTACGAGGCAGAGCCGGGTTCGTTCGATTCGGTGCGGGTTGCCATTTATGTCACCCATGATTCGAATAGCTTTTGGTGGGAAGGCGGAGAAAAATACGTGCAGGACTCCATTGCCTTTTTCCAGGTTCCTCTTGTTTTTTGGCATCAGCCAGAAGGCTGTGCGGATTCGGTGATTTTTCCCGATTGGGATCATTGGAATAACACCGCCATGAATCCGTATGATCCCAGGATGTCCCGGAGCATGTTCCGTCACATTGTGGATACTCATACCGGTGACACCACTTTCAACCGCATGTTGCGGATGGTGGAGAATTACCATCCGGCCTGGGAGGTGTACACCGATATAGAGTCTCACTCCTCCGACGGCGACTCGGGTCATGTGTTCCTGGCCCTTGTGCCCACAGGGTCTTGTCAGAGATGGGGCGAGGGAAGCAGAGAGCTTCTTGCCACTTTAACCTTCCATGTTTATATGTCCGATACTTGCGATTGTACTGAGATATGTTTGGACAGCATGTTCTGGTCTCCAGCAAGCCGGCTGGTCTTCACCAGATACGATGCGAAAAACTATACCCCGAGGCACTTCCTGCCGGTCAAGGACACCATCTGTACCACACCTACCACTAGCTGCATACTTGGACCGCCGTGCGGTCCCTACAACTTCGGTTCAGGAATCGCAGGTATGGCCTACGATCACAGCAGAGGTCTTTTCTATCAAGTGGAGGTTGGTACCCCTGGGGGCATTTTCGCGTGGGATCCTATAACCTGTAGCCTGGAATATCCTCCGTGCTCACTAGTACCTTGGGCTTTGCCCCAGCGAGGAATTGCATATCGCCCGGATGAGGATGTTATCTATGTGGGAGGCTGGGATGAAGGGATTATTTACAAAACTACGCCTCCGCCTTATTGCGAACTGATAGATACATTTGACATGAACTGGCACCCTTACCTGGGGAAGATCTCTGGACTTGCCTGGGATGATGATTATGGAGGTCTTGTTATCGCCTCCAAAGCCGTCCCAGATTATTTGGGGAAGATAGATTTTGAAAATAAGGAGCTAATCTGGGACAGTCCGATGTTCTGGTGTGACGATACGACCAGTGATACCAGTTGTGCCGGACTTTCGTATAGTGCCGGTTATCTGGTGAGTGTCAATACTTCCCAAAATTCTGTGGAATTCTTTTTGAATCCGGAGTTTGATGCATTTGAAGCTGATACTTTTTGTTATCTACCGCTGGAGTGGCTTGTCGGGGGTGTGGGTTTTTCAGAGAGTCTCGTACCATGGGTTAGTGACCAACCAGGTTATTCGAATTATTCGCTGACGACTTTGGTCGATTCGGTTCCCCGGGTGATCGCCATGATCGTTCTACCCGATGACAGTGCCTCACTTTATGACACGGTGCGGATAGCATTAGCTGACGAGAGGGGACAAATTGAGACGATAACCAGTGCCCTGTTCGAATATTCACCCAATGGGACAGACTGGTATTATATCGGGGAAGATTTTGATGGGGCAGATGAGATGGCGAGTTCAGTGGGTCCTGACACCACAGTGGGGGATGGCTGGAGCGGGTATTGGTGGACTGGTTCCTTATCTGAGGGATGGTACATTATACGGGGAACCTTTTATACTGAGTTCGGATTGGAGTCATCGGATAGGATTTCAGTCCATGTAGATTCCACACCCGCTATTCCTACGATCTTGTCTCCTGAGTTTGAAGCGGCTGTGGGAGAGTCTGTGGAGATACACTTTACCATAACGGATACAACCGGAATAGATTCTGTGGTGGGGGCGATCGCCAGAGCAGATTTCGATTACAACAAAGAAGTTCCCAAGTTCAGACAACGCGACTATAATCCCGGTGGAGATACCAAATGTGGGCCTACTGCTGCTGCCAGTTGCCTATGGTATTGGAGCCGCCACGGATTTGCCGGACTCGGAACTTCGCCTAGACTGAGGAGGGCGTTAAGCGATGAAGAGATGGTGAACGAGCTCGCCCAAAAAATGAGATGGAGACATCCGGGTGGTGTCGCATGGAACAATCTTGTAGAGGGAATCAAAAAATACATTGATCAACGTGGATTTGATTTTAAATTCGAGGAATATCGTCGTCCGGGACGCCGTGCTAAATTCGAGGATTATAAACGTGAGTTAGAAAGAAACCGTGAGGATGTAATACTTCTGCTTAGACGTGATGAACCGGCACAAGGCCACTACGTCACCGGAAATTCCCTAAAAAACAGGAGGAATGCAGACGGCACTTGGGACATAGATTTTATGGATCCTTGGCGAGGAGATGCTCCATGTTACTATCAGTCAAAATGGGATGACATCGGCGATGATGAAGAAAGCGAGGTTGATTATAGTTTTGCTGGAGAACCGGTACGATGGAAGGTAAGATGTATGGTCTCTGTATCGCCAAATAGAGCAGATAAAACTATTCCGGAGATTATTAAGTTTCGCTTATATCCTCCGATTCAAGGGGAATATCATCTCAAGTTCTCGACTGAGGAGATGCTACCGGGAGAGATCTGGTTTCTCTCTGTCCAAGCTTACAAGACTTTCCCCGGCCTTGAAACGCTCTATGAGGATTATATAACCGTTGTGAAATTGCTCCGCGGGGATGCCAATGGTGATGGGGTGATCAATTCAGCTGACGTTGTATATTTGATAAACTACCTGTTCAAAGGTGGACCTGCGCCTGAGCCTCTGGAGGCTGGAGATGTCAACTGTGACGGAATCATCAACAGTGCTGATGTGGTTTATCTGATCAACTATCTGTTTAAAGGAGGACCGCCGCCAGGATGTGATTAAGTCCACGTCTGATATTCTCTGCTGGGGCAGGGGCTCGTCCTGAAGGGTTTATTCCCCTGCCCCAGCCTTTTGCCACCTCTAACTGAAAGCGCATTCTTACCCCGACCCCGATTCCATCGGTGTCGGGGCTTTTTTATAAATTTGTTTGCGTATTAAAAAAAAAATTTTATTTTCTCATCTATGCTGAGCGAGGTTCGCGCAAAGATAACTCGTTGGTTTGTCAAGTCCATTGGGAGATTAAAACTCTCAGAACAGCAGGTTTTAATCATCCTGTCCGTGGTGGTGGGTGTGGGTGGAGGCTTTGGAGCTATGATCTTCCGTTGGCTAATTGGATTTTTTCATACGCTCTTCTTTGACTACGGCACTCTCCTTTTTTCTCAAATAACCTCTCATCCTGAATTTCTGATTCCTTTAATTCCCATGGCTGGAGGACTTTTGGTTGCTCCCATTACCTATCGTCTGGCTAAAGAAGCCCGAGGACATGGCGTGCCAGAGGTTATGTTGGCTGTGGCCTTGAGAGGGGGGATTATTCGACCCTTAGTCGCCCTGGCAAAATCCATTGCCTCCTCCATTTGCATCGGCTCCGGCGGGTCGGCAGGAAGGGAAGGTCCCATTGTACAGATAGGATCTGCTCTGGGTTCCACCGTTGGCCAGATTTTTAAGATGTCGGGAGAAAGGGTTAAAATATTAGTTGGCTGTGGAGCGGCCGCTGGAATCTCTGCCACTTTCAACGCGCCCATAGCTGGAGTCCTATTTGCATTGGAGATCATTCTGGGCGACTTCACCATGCATGCCTTCAGCCCGGTGATCCTCTCCTCGGTGATAGCCACGGTTATCTCTCGTGCATTTGTGGGAAACTATCCTGCATTTACCGTCCCCCGTTATGATCTGGTGAGCGTATGGGAGATGCCCATGTATATAGGCTTGGGACTTTTGGCGGGCGTATTTTCTGTTCTTTTTATAAAAGTTTTATACAAAAGCGAAGATGTTTTTGAAACCTGGAGGATCAACAACTACTTAAAACCTGCTTTTGGTGGATTGATGTTAGGAGGTTTAGGCATTTTTTTTCCTCAACTTTTTGGTGTGGGATACGAAGCGATCAGTTCGGCATTGCATGAGGAGACGGTGGTGTGGGTTTTATTCTTCTTGATATTTATGAAAATAATTGCCACCTCTTTGACCTTGGGTTCAGGTGGTTCGGGAGGGATTTTCGCTCCATCGCTTTTCATAGGAGCTATGTTGGGAGGATTTTTTGGAAACCTGGTTCATCTTGCCTTCCCGGAAGTTACTGCCACCCCTGGGGCATATGCCTTGGTGGGGATGAGTGCGGTGGTGGCTGGAACCACCCACGCCCCCATCACTGCTATGCTCATCATTTTTGAGATGACCGGAGACTATCGCATCATCTTACCCCTGATGCTCTCCAGCGTTCTGAGCACTCTTTTGTCCCATAAGTTTTCCCGAGAATCCATCTACACCATGAAATTGGTCAGAAGGGGCATCAACTTGAAAGCAGGAAAGGATATAAGCATCTTGGGCTCTGTTTTTGTGAGAGAGGTTATGAATACCCAGTGGGAATCGATCTCTCACTCCATGCCCTTAGGTAAACTTCTGCCGTTCGTGGAATCGAGCAAGGAGAACATTTTCCCCGTGGTTGACTACAAGGGGGATCTGGAAGGAACTATATCTTTTCAGGATATCAGGAATTTGATAACCAAGAGGAGTCTGGACGATTTGGTCATCGTAAAAGACGTGGTCTCCTCCAATCCTCTGACCCTTTTTCCCGATGAAACCCTGATCAGCGCACTGCAAAAGTTTGGCTTGCAAGATGTGGAAGCTTTGCCGGTGGTGGAAAGGCACAATCCCAAAAAGCTGATCGGTGTTCTAAAAAGGGGAGATGTGATCTCATATTACAACAGGAAGCTGATAGAAAAGACCAGCAAGGGTTAGCTGAAGGAGAATTGGGAGTGTTCACTTTTAGATAAACGCTCGTTGGGCTTGGGCGCCCAGCACAAATGTGAATTTTTGGGATAAAAGATCACATTCCCTTTATAGTAGTGATTTGCCGCGACCTCGACAAAGCCGAGGTCAGGGTATTTCTTTGCCCATTCGAACCATAAAAATAAGGTCAACATCAACGACAATTGAGGTCCAGAAGTGCATTTCCTAGCTTGACAAATTAGGTAAACGTTTTATATTATTTAGTGGAAAGGCAAGAATTGGCAGAGGAGAGTTTAGTTTTCTAAGCCTAATCCTTCATTGGATGATTGGGTGTTCCCTTTGTTCTGGATCAACCAGTCGTCAAAAGCTTCTTATGCTTTTTGATCTTCTTTTGACCACCTGGCTGATTAATTATTAAATTTTTCTGACGGTTCACGCCGAAGCGTGAATCAAACCTCAACTCAATAAGGGAGGTGTTATGATAACCTTAACAAATAACAGTTCTTCCAACGTGCCGTGCCGGGAGGCATCTCTCGTTTCGACTGGTTGTCTGAGGCACCTTGCGTTATTTCTGGTCGTAAGTCTGGTCGCCATAATCGGAGGAGCCGCAGCAGTGTGGGGTCAATGTCCTTGCACCCTGAGCTATACGTTCGATGGCGAGGCGGTAGGCGACTGGTTCGGCTATACGGTTTCCGGAGCCGGGGATGTGGACAACGATGGCTATGATGACTTCATAGTTGGCG
>LJVD01000076.1 GCA_001304225.1 candidate division Zixibacteria bacterium SM1_73 | reverse complement strand
CAGTTGTGGGAATCTTCCTTGACACCTCTTCAGCATGACTTGGTCCCGACAAGGTGGCGATCTTATCATGTAGGTTTGATGATAATTCCTCTTTCAGAATCTCGGACATCCTACAAAGAGTATCATTTTCAATGCCCTTGGCCAAGTTGACTATTATCGGGTCCGGCAATTTCAGCCTTACCAACTTTTTTGCCACTTCTCTTACAGTATGAGAAGGCAATGCCAAAGCTAACATTTCTGCTCCCACAGTGGCAGAAGTTAGGTCATCTGTGATCGTGATCTCTTTGGGAATCACAATACCTGGCAATTTCTCTTTGTGTTCTCTATCTTTGGCAAGCTTAGTCATTTCCAGGTGGTCAAATTCCCACAAAGTCACCTGATGTCCATTGGAAAAAAGAAGCACGGAGGTGGCTATGCCCCAGCTTCCTGCACCTAAGACAGCGATTTTCGCCATGGATCAATTCGCCTCATTCATATCACTTTTGTTCGGTAGTTGTTAATACTAAATTGACACAAATGCACAAATTGCAAAATGTATCTTCGATTTTTTGATGTTCTATTCAATTTCCCCCTCACTCCTTCCCTCTCCACAGGTGAGAGGGAGTAACTTCACATAAGAGATAGATGCGGAACCAGCAGTTAGCCGAGGATTTAACCTATAGGTTCTTTGAATGGTTCCTAATCTATTTGAATCCCTTTTGACCAAACTTATTTTCTGTTCCATCTAATAACCTTTTAATATTTGTTCTATGATTATAAAAGATGAAAGCCATTAGAAAAAAGATCATACCAATCAGTTCACTGGGCACGTTTCTCCCAAGATAATATCTTTCGAACAGCAAAGCAAAAAATATAAAAGTTGCCCCAGAAAGGGAACCAAGAGAGACGTATCGAGTAATTGCAACTATGGTGATGAACACGATTAATGCTAAACTAATTTCTAAAGGGATTAAGGAAAAAAGAGCACCCAGCCCGGTCGCAATTCCTTTACCGCCTCTGAATCCCGCAAAAACTGGAAATACGTGACCAAGAATGAGAAAGATATTTGGGTTACCAAAAGCACAGCCACTATTCCTTTTCCAATATCTATGATTAACACGATAAAGGCAGGCAGAACCCCCATCACTCGATAAACATTGGTGAATCCGGCGCTTTTTGAGCCATAATCTCTTACATCTATTCCCTTAAATGCTTTGCTGACGATTACCGCTGATGGAATCGAACCTAGAAGATAACTGAGAATTACGATCACTGAAATGGTTAGCATAATTTTTCTGTTCTCTGAAAAGTTACTGCACAATTAACGATATTTCAACAGATTCATCATTAGTGGAGTGTCTACCTTTAGGGAGTGTTGAAAAAGCCCAAAGAACCGTTAATGCGATCAAGCCGAAGGCGGGAGAAGCAATCTCGCTTTTATGCAAATCAACGAGTTACAGATTGCTTCGTCGTCCATTCCGCCATAGGCGGATCAGACTATGTCAGAATGGACTCCTCCCAATGACATTAAAGGTTTTTTAAACAGTTAATGATCAAGCTGAAGCTTGATACTCCACTTAAATTTTAAATCCCCCGCCGTAAAAGGCGACGGCGGGGCTACAATGATCATTCTAACTTTGCATATAATATCCATTCCTCTTTCTTTGATCCCCGGTCGAAATAGATCTCAAAGACTTCGTTTTCATCCGTTAATAGTCGATAATAATTTCTATGTCGTCTCTGCCACCATCTTTTTGTTTTAGCTCCGGATTTTGAATGGCTATAGTCAGCCCAAGAGGCGATCACTTCTTTTATTTTGTATTCCTTATGTCTCCATACAAATGAAACTGGATATTTCGTTTTCTCATCTCGAACCACTTCTATTTTTTCCGAATAAAATACAGGCATATAATCGATCTCAAATTACAAACTCTTCCTTGCGGAGAGATAAAGGCTCCGCTACGCGGGTAAACAAGTATAATAACTTTCTTTTATTGTCGTTTCTTTATTTTTATTCTGATCGGGGTGCCCATAAATCCAAAATGCTCTCTGATTCTGTTTTCCAAATAGCGCAGATAAGATTTTTGCAAAAGTTCGGGGTAATTGGAGAAAAAAACAAAGGTCGGCGGTTCGATGTCCGTTTGGGTGAAGTAGTAGATTTTGATGTATTTCCCTTTCACTGCAGCAGGTGGCTTTCTTTTTATATCTTTTCCCAATTCCTCGTTTAGCTCTCTGGTATCTATTCTTTTCTTTCTTTCATTATACACTTGAGAGATCAGATTTAGGCTCGCCCCTACCCTCTGTTTCGTTTTAGCTGAGACGTAAATTAAAGGAACATGATCAACAAACGGCATCTCCCGTCTTATTCTCTTGGTGTAATAATCTGCCGTTGTGCCATTCTTTTCTATAAGGTCCCACTTGTTTACTCCAATCACCATACCCTTTTTCAGATCATTGACCTCAGCTATTATCTTGACGTCTTGATTTACCAGCCCAACCTGTGCTTCGATCAGGACCAAAGCCACGTCGCAACGCTGGATACTCCTCAAAGTTCTAAGTGAAGTATAATACTCTATTCCGTTTTTGATTTTGGACTTCCGCCTTAGTCCAGCGGTATCTATTAATGTGTAGTTTTGATTATGAATTTCAATCTCCGTATCGATCGAGTCGCGTGTGGTTCCAGGAGTTTCAGCCACGATTAGCTTTTCTTGACCTAAAAGGGCGTTAACAAAGGAAGATTTGCCCACATTAGGTCTTCCAATCACCGCAACTCTGATACTCTCTTTTATTTCCTCTCTTACAGATTCCTCCAGCAAAGATTGCGAAATAAGATCGAGGAGTTCTCCGATGTTTCTTCCGTTCAAGCCAGAGACTGGCATCGGTTCACCGAGTCCCAACTTATTCAAAGGGTGAACATCCGCCTCATCTTTTTGATGATCCACTTTGTTTGCCACCAAGAGAACTTTCTTTTCCATTTTCCTTAGCCGGTTGGCAATTTCTAAATCAATATTCTGCGCCCCCACTTTGACATCCACCAAGAAGAGAACCAAGTCAGCTTCGGAGATGGCAATCTCTGCTTGAGCTTTGACCAATCTCTCCATCTCGATTCTGCTTTCAGGGACGAAACCTCCGGTGTCCACCAAATAGAACTCTTTTCTGTTCCAAGTGGTGAAAGCGTAATTTCGGTCACGGGTGACCCCGGGTTTGTCATCCACCACCGCCATCCTTCTTTTTAAAAGCCGGTTAAACAGGGTGGACTTACCCACATTCGGTCTTCCAATTATGGCAATGATTGGTAAAGGCATGGTCCTGTTAACGGTATGAACCGTATGGTTCATACTAACAAATTAAAGGGATGCAACGGATTCTAAAGCTTTTCTGACTTCGTCCCAAGATGGCATTCTGTTATAGATGATCTTCCCATTTATTGTCAGTCCGAAGTTAATACCAAATTCTTTCACGGTTGTTCTATCATCGGTATTTACGAAATTCAACTCGATGTTTGAGATTTTATGAAATTCCTTCTCCGCTAATTTTTTTACCCACCAAGAATAGGGGCATTGCCCACTCCAGAATAGTTCGGCTTTTGTTCTTTCTGATTTCTGTTTTGGTTTGGGAGTAGATTTCGGTTGGTACAAAATGAATTTAGGCGACTGAGCATCTTTATAGTTTTTAAACATCAGGATGGAATTTCCGTTTCTTTCAACTTGCCTGAATCCGAACTTTTGAAAAAACCAACTGGGCATATAATCAAAAAATCCCCACCAGGATTCTTTTTGATAGGCGGTCACTGCCGCACCGGAAAAGTTTTGCTCATGAGTTTTTTCGAAGAAATTCTTCATCAAATTTGTTGCCACCTTCTTTCGCCAAAAAGGTGGTATCACCCAGATGCAGTCAATGAAAGCCAGATTCTTCCCCTCCACAGGAAAGCTGGTCTTTTCAATGGGCACATATTCGATCAGTCCAGCTACGATCTTGCCTTGCAACGATAAATCCTTCGTTCTGACTTTGCCTACACCTGGATAGTCCATCTTCTCTTTTTTCACGCCGTCTTCCAGAGCCACCAACATGGAAAGTCTCATTCTCATCATTTTCTTTACGAATTCCTTTCGAAGAACCATCCCCTGCTTTAGAGTTCTTCTAAAGCCGGGATCGACGCAGGGAAGAACAGCCAGATCGAGTTCATTTTCTCTTAGTTCTCTAATTTCCATTCTTTGTGGTCCCGCCAAGGCAGGACACTCCAGCTTTCTCGTTAAATATGTTGGCTAAAGTCTCCACCAGATCATATGATCCAATCATCACTTTTCGTTTAAATTCGTTTTCCACCTGTTGTGGAGTTACATCATCTAAAAAAATACCATCTTGACTGATACAATTCGGGGGAAGAAGAATTAGATCTCCCAGTTCTTTTTGTTTTTTTAAAGTATTGATTATGTCGACCCCGGTCAAAAGACCTGTAACCGTTACGGTTGATCCAAAGAAATCATTTTTCACTAGTATAACTTTGATCTTCAGACCTTGTATTCTGTTGAGCCTATCTTCCACTATTTTTTTGATCAGCCTGAAGGCTGATACTCCAGTCACCAATGTTATGCTCAACTTTCTGCTTAAGTTCTTGGGTAACAGTTTTTGTCTTGCCTGGAATTTATGGAGAAATTGTCTCATCATCCCTACGCCATTTTCTATTTGATCAAAATCATCATAATATTTTTTATCTGGAATGTCAAGCTCGGCTTTGGTATGAGCCATACGGCTCATTTGAGTCTTGAGATTCATACCTTTGGTGAAGAACTCATCCGCAGCATAGACAAAACCATTTTTGAACTTTTTTCTGAAAACTTTTTGCCATCCATACACCAGTCCGACAATCTTCAAAGAATACTTTTTACTTACCGGTTTTATCTTGGGTAAATTTTGCCTATACCGAGTTAAACCCACCGGCACTAATGCCAAAGATTTCACCTGGGGATAAAGGGAAAATAACTCCATAACCGATTCCTCCAAATATTTTCCATCGTTTATACCTGGGCATATAACAATCTGAGTATGGAGCTCAATCCCCCCTTCGGCCAAGTTTCTGATGATAGGTATAACCTCGGGTATTTTCTGATTCGCAAAAATCTTCTTACGAAGATTTTCGTCAGTGGCATGAACAGAAATGTAAAGAGGGCTAAGTCTTTGTCGTATAATCCGATCAATGTCCTCATCTGAAGTATTGGTCAAAGTAATGAAATTGCCGTGTAAGAATGAGAGGCGATAATCTTCGTCTTTGAAATAAAGGGATTTCCTCATCCCCTTGGGAAGTTGATGAACAAAGCAAAAGATGCAGTTATTTTTGCAACTTCTATATCTTATCTCATAAAACTCCAACCCCAAATCTTGATCGGTTTTTTTTCTTAAGCTGACCTTTTTTATCTTTTCACTATTATCCTTTAGTTTTAATGTGAGGATGGGTTCTGATGAGTAGAATTTATAATCTATGATATCATTTACGGGATGACCGTTTATCTCCAGAAGTTGATCTCCTGGAGAAATAGTATGGTAACAGGCGATGCTTCCTTTTCTGATGGATTTGATTTTCATCTTTTCTGCAATTTGCCAAAGAATGGAAGAAAGAATTAAACATCCTAATATAAACACAATTAGCAGTGAGTCGATGCGCCCCCTCACCCTTTCCCTCTCTCCCGAGGGGAGAGAGAAATATTAAAACGCTAAGCAGGTCGTAAAGTTGTCGCCAAGACGCTTGGCATTTCGTGACTCCTTTATCTTAAATCCTTATCTGTCCACGGCACCAACGCGAGATAGATCAATAAACATTCTTAAATATTGAATAGTGCAATTTAAAACTGTGGCGACTGCAATGAAAAGAAAAATTTCTTTCAAGAATTCAAAACGAACAATATAAAGTATCACGGTGATTGACCAGACCCAGGAGTTGAGCTTGCCCCAATTGTTGGACATTGGAAATAGATCCTTTCTCTTGACCAAAAAAATCGCACCAACAAGAGTTAAGAGGTCTTTAAGAAATAAAAGAGCCGCCGCCCAGATAGGAAATTCCCGATGAACTATGATGAATATCACAAAGATTCCCAAGCCTAATTTGTCTGCCAAAGGATCCAAGATTTTTCCTAAATCGGTGATCTGATTCAATCTTCTAGCAAAATATCCATCCAGAACATCTGAGGCAATGGCAATTAGAATTAGGAGAATGGCAATACAATAACCTGGGGGAGTGTCCTGGGCTAAAAAGTAGAAGATAAAGGGCAAAAGCAAAATGCGGAAAATAGCCAAAAGATTGGGAACTAACAGGAAATCCGCCTTTTTTATGACCATTTTATATTATGGTGAAATAGCAGAGTGTTTCTTTGCATTTTTGGAAACGCGCAACAAGTTGCGCTACTCCAAATCCGTTTCAGCCGCTCGATCCGTTTACAAAGTCGTTTGCAGTTCTGATCATCTCCTTTGCCTGTTTCAATGCCAACTCACTTATCTTCTCTCCTGAGATCATGCGTGCGATCTCAGCTACCCTCTCCCCTTCTTTCAATTCTTTAATTTTGGTGACCGTCCTTCCCTTTAAACTCTCTTTGAATACCTTAAAATGGTGATCAGCCTGCGAGGCAATCTGCTGGAGGTGGGTAATCACGATGACTTGATGCGATGAGGCTAAACTCTTCAAACTTTTTCCCACCGCAGAAGCCACCTCTCCACCGATGCCTACATCTATTTCATCAAAAATCATGCTGGGAACCTGATCCGCCTTGGCCAAGATTGATTTTAGCGCCAACATTATCCTGGATATTTCTCCACCAGAAGCAATTTTAGCTAATGGTTTTGACTCCTCGCCCGGATTGGGGGAGACGAAGAACTCCACCCGATCCATACCTTTCTGGTCCGCAAAATACTTTCTGCCATCTATTTCAAGCAAGCCATTCTCATGCTCTTTGGATCTGATTTGAACCTCAAATTTAGTCTTATCCATCCCTAATCCACTTAAGCTGGCCTGAATCTTTTTAGTTAAATCAGATGCCTTTGTTTTTCTTTTTTGGGAAAGCAAAAGACAGTCTTTTTTAAAGGCATCTGAAAGCTTCTTGATTTCATCTTTCAATCCATTAATGGTCTGATCTTTATTTTCAATGTTACTTAGATCCTCTTTTATCTTTTGTGAGTAGGTCAAGATTTCATCAATTGTATTCCCATATTTTTTCTTAAGGGTATTAATCAGATTCAACCTCTCCCTTATCATTTCCAGTTTTTCTGGATCGAATTCCAAAGACTCTTTGTAGCCTTCTAAAAATCTTGCCACCTCCTGAAGTTGGATCATACACGAATTTAGAGTTTCACCCGGCTCTTTCAATCGTGAATCCAATTCGGTTCCTCTTTTCATTTCTTTTGAAGAAATAGACAATCTATCCTGTATTGATCCTTCTCCTTCATGGAGGCTTTGATAAATAGATGAGGATAATTGATATAGCTCTTCTACATTCTCCAATATCTTCTTATCCTGAATTAACCTCTCCCCTTCTCCAGAAGACAAATTTGCTTTTTCGATTTCCTTTATCTGAAAATCGTAGAGTGCTTTTCTTTCTTGGTCCAATTTCCGACCCTTCTCCAGCTCCACCAACTCTCTTTGCCTTTCTCTCAATTTCTGATAAATTTGGCTCACCGAATCCAAAAACTCATTCAGATCGCCAAAATTGTCCAGGTATTCTATGTGTCTTGCAACGTTTAAAAGCGACTGATGCTCATGCTGCCCATGCAAATCGGCTAATCTATCTCCGATCATCTTGAGGGTCCCCAGAGTGACCTGTCGGTCGTTTACAAAACAACGACTGACCCCCTTGCTTGAGACCTCCCTTCTGATAATCAGCGTATTTTCGGAACAGGTTATGCCCAGCGGGCTTAACAGGTTCTTGAAAAGGTCATTAGAGTTCTGCTTAAATGTTGCCTCCACCGTTGCAGTATCAAAGCCGGTCCTGACCACGTCGGAACTTGCCCTCTCTCCTAACACCAGATTCACTGCTCCCACAATGATCGACTTTCCTGCACCTGTAGCTCCGGTGAGCACGTTTAGTCCGTGATGGAACTCCACGTCTACATCTTCGACCAGAGCATAATTTTCGATGCGAAGATTTCTTAACATACGAAAGAACTTACCACAAGTCACAAAAATTTTGGGTCAAGAGGAATAATGCTACAAAACTTACGGTATAAATGAACCTTTGATTTATGTGAATGGAGGAAAATTTGAAAGGTTCCACTCGATTCCCCCTCACCCTATCCCTCTCCCCAAAAAAGGAGAGGGGAATCACCAAGATTTATTCGCCTAATTTTGGTCTGGCGCCCCAGTGAAGTTTTGTTCTTAGAATATCATAAAAGGATCTGTCTTTAAATTTAATTAGATTCACCGAATGTTTGGCTTTGCGCACCAAGACCGAACTCCCAGATTTCAAAGCGAAGGCCACCTGTCCGTCGATGGTCAAAACAGCTTCTCGTTGAGCAAGCTCAACCGCCACTTTTAATTTTTCGTTTTCTGAAAAAATTATGGGACGCGAAGTAAATGTATGGGGACACATGGGAGAGACTATGATAACATTCGTCTTCGGATTTATTATTGGTCCCCCGGCAGCCAGACAATAGGCAGTGGATCCAGTTGGGGTGGAGATAATCAAACCGTCAGCGGAATATGAACATATGAATTCATCGTTAGCATAAAGATGCATTTGAAACAACCGCGCTACTTCACCTTTGTCTATAACCACATCATTTAAGGCGTATTGGTCAAACTTTTTTAATCCCTCCACCTCGGTCTCCAAAACCATCCTTTTCTCAATGAGGAATTCTTTTTGCCTTAACCTCTCTAAGGTTTTATCTAAATCGTTTGAAGTAATCTCAGTCAGAAATCCCAAGCCACCCAGATTTATTCCCAGGATGGGAGTCTGATGTTCGCCCACCGCTCGAGCAGAGGCAAGCATGGTCCCATCTCCTCCCAAGGAAATAATCATCTCACAAAGTTGGCGTAGTTTTTCTCTGGGGAAAGATTTTTCTTTGTAATCGACTAGAGAGGAAAGTTCCTCACCCAAAAAGAAATCGACTTTATTCTGTTTTGCCCACTGGATGATATTCTCCACAACCTCTTTGGTCAGAGGTTTTTTGATATTAGCGACGATTCCTATGCTTTTCATGGTGTAACAAAACGAAAGTTTATCGTAATGTTGCAGATGCGATTTTGCTATGTTTTAGTTCCAAAATATTTCTCACCATTTGAATGATGCCGTCTCTGTCCAATGCCAAAACACTCAGAAGCTTTTTTCTGGAACCGTGTTCGATGAATTTGTCGGGAATCCCCATTCTTTTGATTAGCACATTTTTTATTCCATGGGCTTCGGCAAATTCCAAAATAGCTGATCCAAAACCACCCAAAAGAGCATTCTCCTCTACGGTGATTATTTTATCATATCCCTTTAGAACAGAGAGAAGCATCGCCTCATCCAATGGTTTCACAAAGCGTGCATTCACCACTTCTACATCTATCCCATCTTTTTTAAGCTGTTCAGCAGCTTCAAGAGCGGGGTAGACCATAGAGCCAACCGCCAGGATGGCTAAATCCTTCCCTTTCCTTGACCTTTCCCAACTCCCCATTTCTATTGAAGTGAAATCATGCGTGGGTTCGACAGGGTCACCACAAGTAGGATCGTCAGGGATAGGACCACGCGGATACCTGATAGCCACAGGACCATTTTGCCATCTGACTGCGGTGTATAACATGTTTTTCAGTTCATTCCCATCCTTTGGAGCCATCACCACCCAGTTAGGAATCTGACGGAGATATGAAAGATCAAAAGTTCCATGATGGGTTGGCCCATCTTCACCCACTAAACCAGCTCTGTCTATGGCCAGAATCAACGGAAGATTCTGAAGAGCGACATCATGGATCACCTGATCAAATGCCCTCTGAAGAAAAGTGGAATAGACTGCAAATATCGGTTTTAAACCTTGGGAAGCTAATCCACTCCCGAAGGTGGTTCCATGTTGCTCGGCTATTCCCACATCATAAAATCTCTCTGGGAAAATCCTGGCAAAATCTACCAAACCAGTTCCCAGAGTCATAGCAGCAGTGAGGGCCACAATTTTTTCGTCATTTTGTGCTAATTTAACTATGGTGCTCCCGAAAATATCAGTATAAGTCGTTTTTCCAATCTGTCCATTGGAATTTCCGGTCACCTTATCGAATGCTCCAATCCCGTGAAAACGAGGAGCGTCCTCCTCCGCGAACTTATAACCCTTTCCCTTTTTGGTCAATATATGAAGTAAAATGGGTCGATTCAAAGTTTTCAGATGTTCCAAAGTTTTTATCAGACCAGCTATATCATGACCGTCCAGAGGTCCGAAATATCGGAAACCTAACTTCTCGAAAAGGATTCCCGGAACCAAAAACCCCTTGACGCTCTCCTCGACCTTTGCTACAGCTGCTCGAATCTTATCCCTTCTTTTAAACCTTCCTACCAATTCCCAGACCTCTGCTTTCAGCTTATTGTATTTCTCATCCGTCAAAAGATCAGTAAGATACTTGGACATTGCTCCCACATTCTTGGAGATGGACATTTTGTTATCGTTTAAGATCACGATTAGATTTTTTCCTAAGGCGCCGCTGTTATTTAATCCTTCAAAGGATAAGCCGCCGGTTAAGGCTCCATCACCCACCACCGCAACGACAAAGAAATTTTCCTCTTTATGATTCCTGGCACAGGCTACGCCTAAGGCCGTTGAAATGGAGGTTGAGGCGTGACCAACGTCAAAAACATCATGCTCACTTTCACATTTTTTGGGAAAGCCACTTATTCCCTCGTGCTTTCTCAAACTTCCAAATCTATCCTTTCTACCGGTCAAGAGTTTGTGGGTATAGCATTGATGCCCTACATCCCAGATTATTTTATCTTTAGGGGAATCAAACACATAATGGAGTGCCAAAGTGAGCTCAACGGCTCCCAAGTTGGGCGCCAAATGCCCACCATTTTTCGATACTACGGTTATAATCTTTTCTCTGATCTCTTCTGCTAATTCTTTTAGATTCTCAATTGGGATGCTTTTCAAATCCTCTGGAGAATCTATTTGATCCAGCCATCTTTTCATTTTTACCTCATTTCACATAGGAAGCCCTTTAGGAGTAGCAGACCTTGGTCTGCGTTCGTGAAAACAGTGACGCGACACAAGTGTCGCTACTCCACAATATCAATCCATCCTCTCAATCATTTTATCTGCCAAATCTTTAAGTATCTGTTCATGGTCACTAAATATTTTCAGTTCAGCTTTGGCTTCCTCCAAAAGTTTTCTCGCTCTTCTTTTGGATCTTTCTACACCTAATATTTTGGGATAAGTGGCTTTAGCTTTAGATTCATCTGCCTTGGTTCTTTTGCCCAACTTCTCAGCTCTCCCAGTGGCGTCCAGAATGTCATCTATGATCTGGAAAGCCAAGCCGAATTTTTCTCCATAGGAGGTCAAAGCTTTGAGTTTTTTTCCTGTTGCGCCACCTAAGAGGCCCCCCGCTCTCAGTGAATGAAATTCACCTCCGAAATGCTTGCCTTTTTTCCCTCTGCCTGCAAGTCCGCTGCCTGCCCTCCCACCATTCCATCCGTTCCTATTTCACGAGCGATTTCTGAAATTAGCTTTGGATTTTGGGTCTTAGATAAAAGCTCAAATGCCAGAGCATGCAGAGCATCACCGGCTAAAACCGCCACTCCATCTCCGAAGACCTTATGCAACGTAGGTTTTCCTCTTCTCAAATCATCGTCATCCATACAGGGAAGATCGTCATGTATCAAAGAATAGGTGTGAATCATTTCCAGGGCACATGCGACTGGCAGAATCGCGTCTCCTTTGCCTCCCACTAATTCAAAGGAAGCAATAGCCAATATAGGACGAAGTCTTTTACCACCGGCAAAGACCGAGTAACGTATGGCTTGTTGAAGAGCAACAGGTGACTTCTTCACCGAAGGAAGATACCTGTTCAGGGCTTTCTCTATGATTCTTTTTTTTGTATTTAAGTAGTCTTCTAAATTCATGAATCCCAGAAACCTTTTTATCATTAATTCAGAGCCATAAAGGTTCTGCTACGCTCTGGGAACCCGAGGTGACCGGGTAATGAGCAGTATCACAGTTCTTCCTCTCTTTTTTCCAAATCCAAAGGTTCAGTTTTATATTTGCCTTCTTGGGTCTTGATCAACTTCTGAACTTTGACTTCGGCTTTTGCCAATTTTTGAGTTAAGAATTTGGAAAGATTGATGCCTTCTTCAAAGAGTTTCAGAGACTTCTCCAGAGGCAGTTCTCCTTCCTCCAATTGATCAACGATCTCTTCCAACCTTTTCATGGCTTGTTCAAAGGTTTTCTCTTTAGCCACCTTTTTCTCCGATTTGATTCTATTGATACAAAACTTAATCTAGCCCGAATCGATGTGCTCCACTTTAGATTCAACTCTTCCTTTAAAAAACTTAACTTCCAATCTATCTTCTTTTTTTAGTAGGGCAGCATTCTTGATTATCTCCAATTCCGGCAGTTTCCGGGCAACAGAGTAACCTCTCTTCAATACCGATAGAGGAGACAGAGCCTCAAGTTTCTCATCCTTTAAAGATAAACTCTTTTTGGTAAATTCAAAATAGTTTTTGACTCTATTCAGAATTTGTCGGGTCAACTCGTCCACCCTCTGCCATCTCTGACTGATAAGATCTCGTGGTCTCCTGAGACCGTAGCTTTGTTGGGCAGCCTTTGTTCTTTGCTTTAAATATTCGATCAAGGAGGTTTGATAGGAGCTTAACTTTTGTGTGGTCGATGTCAATTCCTTTAGAAGTTCCTCCCTGTCTTTTACCACCATTTGTGCAGCCACAGACGGAGTGGGAGCCCTCAAATCCGCAACAAAATCGGAGATGGTGAAATCTATCTGGTGACCTACTGCGGAGATTACAGGAATTCTTGAATTATGGATGGCTCTGGCAACTGCCTCCTCGTTGAATGCCCACAAATCCTCCAAAGATCCCCCTCCTCTGCCTATTATCATCACATCAATTTGTGCAAATTCATTAAACTCACAGATAGCCTGAGCAATTTCCTCCGCCGCCCCTTCGCCCTGCACCCTCACCGGATTCACTATTATTCTTACGGTGGGAAAACGCTTTTGAATGATTTTTATTATATCTGTTATGGCCGCTCCGGTAGGAGAAGTCACCAATCCGATACTTTCTGGAAATTCCGGAATTGGTTTTTTGTGTTCTTCATCGAACAGCCCCTCTTTGAAAAGTTTCTCTTTTAATCTTTGAAATGCAATTTGCAATTTACCCAAACCGGCTGGGATAAGTTCAACCACATCCAGCTGGTATTGTCCACTTCTCTCGTAGACCGAAACGCTCCCTAAGGCGATCACCTTCATCCCATCCTGCGGTTCGAACCGAAGCCAGTCTCCTCGAAATCTCCACAGAGTACACCTTATCTGGGCGTTTTCATCTTTCAAGGAAAAATAGCGATGTCCGGATGAATGTAATGTGTAATTGGATATCTCCCCTTCAACCCAGACTGTGGGAAAACTTTCCTCTAATACGGCTTTAATCTCTCTTGTGATCTCGGTAACTGTATAAATCTTTTCCGGCGTTTCCATAACTA
>LJVD01000075.1 GCA_001304225.1 candidate division Zixibacteria bacterium SM1_73 | reverse complement strand
CCCTCACCACAGCCGAAACAGTAAAACATCTGCTTATCTGGACTGACGTTGAAAGAGGGAGCCTTCTCTGCATGAAAGGGACACAAGCCCACATAGTTTTTTCCCCTTTTTTTCAAGGGAACATATTCTGTGATCAGATCGACTATATCGTTGGCATCTCTGATCTGATCGATTAGTTCTGGTGGGAAAAAACCTGTCATAATTGAAATACTTTTTAATCCAAACTCACAATTTCTTTATATCCTGCTTCGTTTCCCCCTCACCTTAGAGGCTGTGTCATAATTGTGTTTTGAGGTTGTAGCCGCAATCTTTAGATTGCGTAAGTCGTTGGAACTCAACATCTCGATTTCGCAGACTAAAGTCTGCGGCTACAAAAATCGAAATTCTGACACACCCTTTTAGGGGAGAGGGGGAGAGGGGGCAGCATCGCATAAATCGAGCAACTACGTTTTTACCATTTTTATTTTTTTGGCTAAATGGTAAACACAATTCTCCGGATCGGTAACTCCAGCCAAGCAGAAAAGATGGCGATAAGTCTTTGAATGTTGACCCTCTTTTTCTATCACATCTAATAAACAACCTTGCTCACAAACCAGGCATTTCTCCGGCTGGCAATCAAACTCGGTGCCGGTGTTCTTTGCCACAATGGCTTGGCTCAAGTTCCAAAAAGCTTCCTTTCTTTTCTCTAAGAACTCCACGTATCTTGCCTTTTCCAGTATGATTCTACCTTTGTCAGTTCTCAGGAACGCTTCGAATTCAACCTTGTCTCCTTTGGCAAATTTTAAGTTCTCCTGAGTTTTTCTGCTAATGGTCAGGAAGATGTGATCTTTGAAAAAGATTCGGTCCAAGTATCCTTCTTTGAAGCTTATCAGAAAGCCGGGAAAATTCAAAATCTCTTTTGATCCAAATCTTTTCTTTTTGAAATGGGGCTTGACCGAATTTAGGGTTCCCGAAAATTCGATCCTTTTTCCGACGACACTTTGCAGCCAATCCTCGAACTCCTCCAATTCCCTTTGGAAGTCTTCAATTTCTTCTTTATTGAGCAAAATCTCTGGCTGATAGGTGATTTTCTCCTCAAAATAATTTTTGCAGGAAAAACAATTTCTCCCCACATGTTGGTATCTTTTGGGACAGCTGTGACCTT
Organism: candidate division Zixibacteria bacterium SM1_73; assembly: GCA_001304225.1. Classification (GTDB taxonomy): domain Bacteria; phylum Zixibacteria; class MSB-5A5; order MSB-5A5; family SM1-73; genus SM1-73. Next base: position 9,896 of record LJVD01000075.1, on the reverse strand, counting down.
TATTCAACAGTTTACATTTCCACAAAAAATACACGCATCCTTCTGGGTAACATCTCTTTTCCTTCAAAACATGATAGACTGAGACGTTCTTTTCGAACTTGAAATGGGCTTTGTGCCCACACTGGAAAACATCCTGCCTTTTGTATTGATTGATCAAAACCTTCTGCATGATATCCGCCTTTAAAGTATCTTTAGAGAACTGATTTTAGTTTAATTCATTTTATCCCTGTTGTCAACTAAATTTGATTAAACCAGAAAAAGAGTTTTTGAAAAACTGGTGAAAAATCTTGTAGGTCGGGTTGCGACCGTAGGAAGCTACACGATACATTTTTTGTCGGATACCCCCCTTACGGGGAAAACCCGACCCGCTACCTATTTAAAGTCTATTAGGGGAGATGACAGCACAGAGAAAACATGTGGGTTCTCCCGCCCCGAGTGGACTTCTTAATCAAATTTGCGGGAGTATTTCCATTTGATTTTTCTTCATCTATGTTTCTGGTTTTTGTGTGAATGGGAATAAATTGGAAAAAATTGTAGTTTAAAGATAAATTCTTAAATCTACGGCCAAGTCCGAGCCTAAGAAGGAGCCCGTCTATCCTTTGATACTTCAGAAAGTATTCTTTTAGATTTGTTATCCCGAATACTAAAAACACCGGGTTCCAGGTGACTGCTTTTCCAGATGGACGGATGCTCAAATAATCGATGCTGCTTCTTGTTCCAAGGGAAAGGAAGCCAAACTCTGGACGGTGGTATTCAAGACCCAGCCGCAAAATCTCAGCTTCTCCATTCAATCGAAAATAAAGCCTTTGACCCAGAAGATCCACAAGAGTTGGGGTAAAAGGCCAGGTCTGGATATGACCCTTTCCTTCTCCGGTTATTCTTACAACTTCGACCTCCCACGCAAAGAAGTGTTTCTTCTTTATATCAAAAGAAACTCCACCGAATGCTCCTTCCTCAATTATTTTTATACTCGTCACCTTACCGAATTTCTGATTCAGGTAGTACAAGTCGCCTCTGCCTTTTAAATAATTCTTTTTTTGACCAAAATGGATTTGGAAATCCGGAGATAATTTGAAGTTGAGTCGACCTGAAAAACTGAAAACATCGCCACCTGGGTCCAGAAAAAAGTCAGTTTGACGGGATAGCTTCCGATTCTCCTTTAACTTGGCTTCTTGATAATTCAAGCAAAATTGCATATCCGATATCAGATCGAAATTAAAATACCAGTCATTTTCTTCTGAAGCCAAATTCACCGGCAGATCCATAAAGCTATCTTTATAGAGAAACTTGAGTAAATAGTTGATGTTCAGATTTCGATGTGCCAGACCAAACTTCATACGGTCAAAGGGCGAAAGGGTTACTTCAAAAGAATAATCCCAGAATCTTTTTCCTGAAATTTCTAAGGTTTTAGCGCCTAATCCTATCTGGACAAGAGGTGGGAATAATCTTTTTGCGTAAACGAGTTGAGCAAAACTCTTGTCACGGTCGAAGTCCAAGTCATATCTCGGCTCTGAAGGAATTTTCAACTTAAATCCCTCATCAGCAAAGCCGAAAGCAAAATTGGCCTTCAAAAAGCTTTCCTGCAACGGCAATATGGCAGTCACCCGATTATTTTTCAGCCAAATCTCGTGATAGTTCTCGCCACCTCTTTTCTGGTGGTAAACATCCTCAAAGTCTCCTTGAAAAATTAACAATCTATCGTTGCGATTTAAAAGGTTCACCGGGTGAAGAAAGAGATGGCTGAAATTTCTACTATCGACATCTCTTTCCAAACTCAGTACCTCATCAAGAAAACAAGTAGGAAATAACTGGCTGTTTTGACGGGTTAGACCTACGACCGTGACAGTTTGGAAAGAAAAGAAAAGAAGCGTGGTAAAAAAGACAATTTTACATCGCATCTCCGGAGGGTCTCAGAGAGTATAGCGTTGGATAGAATTAGATTTTTGGCTCTTAATTAAAAGTCTTCAAAGATCTCGAGTCTGAACTCCTTTTCCCAGTCAACTGCATCGATTCCAAAGGTTTGCTTGAACACAAGGTCTGTGGTTATTTCCGGCAGAATTCCGTTAAAGCTGGGGTTGGGGAAGACCCATTGGTCAAAGGAGTTGGCATTCCAGATTATCACTGGAACCAAAAAATACTCGTATCCATATTGGGGTTCATGCCAGGGCTCAACATGCCACCATAAAGTCGAATCTCTCTCAACTTTGGTAGTATATCCGGGCAGAAGATCCTGTTTTAAGTTATTTATGGGATTACCAAAGAACGCCCCTACTGCAATAGCGACCGTCTCGTCTTCTCCATCATCATCAAAATCAGCTGTAACATCTTCAAAGGTATTGAAGCTATTTCTTATCCGGGGCAGATAAGTCAAAATCGAATCCAAGTCATCATCCGCCACTCCATCAGAGTCTATCTTTATGATATCATCATTCTGGTTATCCGTCTCACCTCTTAAGAAATTGACGGCATTCTCTAAATCATCACACGCATCCAAGAATGCGCTTTTGGCTGATGCTAATTTAGATTCTCCGGTTGAACGCATAGAAAGAAAATCTGAGTTTTGAGGTATAACCTGCGCCAGCCCAGCACTGTCGTAGCTTGGGAAATCAAAATTGTAGGCGATGGCTATACTGCAGAAGGATTTCAAAAGATCCAGTCCGGTAATAATAAGAAAAATTTCTGTCATGTCCAACTCTAAGGAATCCTCCTCCAGATCTCCCTGCATCTCAGGGGTTATGATAAAAGAGTAGTGTGTATCAGAAGCAACTTTTTCCAAGTGGACCAAAGCATAATCCACTTTGGGGAGCAGTTTGTTATCGATTAAGTCCTGTATCTCGTGAATTTGAGGTGGATTGGTCAAACCCGTATAAAAAACACTGAAAATTGAACTCACCAAAAAATTGGAGGGAAGTAAAAAATCCTCTTTGCCGGTGGGAAAACCCCGATTCACAATCTTTTTAGCGAATTTTTCCTCAGAATTGACAGCGGATTTTGCTTCGAATAAAGAGGCTGTATCCAGAAATGTGTCCCACTCATCGAAAACTTCATTCACTGAATTATCCAAAGTTACTATCAAAATCTCAGTTAATCCTGCACCGAAGTGGGCATCTAAATTGCTAGGATCGAGTTCTAATGCCGCTTTATATAAGCTGTTGGCTAGGCTAAAATTTATATCCTCTGGTCTCTCAACTCCCTCCAGTTCGGTTGATACCAAAGTATAAAGTTCATCCTCCAGAAGGGCATTTGCCTCTTTAACCTTCTCCGCAGCCGTACCATTGTCTGGCTTTGACTCAGTTGCTTTTTTTCCACAACCACCAAAAAAAATAATCAAGCTGACCATCAAAGCCGCTATAACCAGGTAGGTGGACTTCCCCATTCTAAACCTCCTTATGTAATTAGATTGTTTTATATGGTTTGGCCTTCTTTTCATGTGGTTCTCAATTGACCTGTTTTATTAAATATATTTTGTTTCTAACGACTGTCAAGTTTTTTTTTGACTCTTATATTGTATATTAAGTAATATTTAAAAAGTATTCCACAGACTTTAATCGGCGAGAGGTGATTGTCGTAAGGACAGTCCTCCACAGTGAATCCCCTCAGGAGGAACCGTCGCCAAGAACCCAAAAAGTGTCCGGTGAATCCGTCCGCAGAGTAAACATACCGGGCAAAAGAAAGAAGGTGGAAAAGATATGGTGCGAGTCAACTATCCTGAGGTCTCATTCGTTATGTCATCCGGTAATGATCGAGTTCATGTTGTACCTAAATCACCTCAGGACAAACCGGTTAATCCGAATAGGATACCACCCAAGATCAATGGCCAGTCCATCGATTACCTTGCTCTGAGTGGGCTTGTTAGTCTTTGCTCGCAATAACCGGTGCGTTAACATGAGGCCTCAGAGATTACATAATTTCTGAGGCCTTATAATATGTCCTTCTTGAGCGTTTCTTATTTCCCACTTTGGCTAAAGTGGGAAATTTTCTATCTGGCAACCCCCCTCTTTTGTCAAACTAAGCTTAAGGCGGGGCCCATCATTCGCAGGCCTAATCTGTGCAACTCATTTTCGCCTGCTTTGGCCTTCCCTGTCCCCTTATCGTCTCCATTGGTCCCTTCGAAAGAAACAGACGAGTGTAATGATAGCAATAAAGCCGACAAAAAAAGAAAGCTTTTTCATTTTTCCTTCAAAAGTCGATGTATTCTCTCTCTTCCCTAAAATGAATGATACAATCCTCCTTACATTTGCCAACTTGTTCTGAGTTTCTTCCTTTAAGGGTTTTCGCTCGACCCTTGAAAGATTTGCCTAACACGGACCTGAAAATTCAAGTCTTACCCCTGTCAAATAGAAAAACCAAAGGATTGTATCATCATAACTTCTAATAAAATAAGCGAGACATTTTCTCTCACTCAAAACAAACCAGAAGAAAATTAGCAATTTTTAGAAATCGAGAAAAGCCGTTCTTATAATTAGACAAACCTCAGCGAGTTGTGAGTTTTTTGAGGTTTCTTTAGAAAAAAACTTGACAAGCAAAATTTATAGGTTATCATGCAAGTGAAAACTCTATAAGTTTTTATCTGTTAATAAGATGTGGATAATCTGTGGTGCTTTTTACAACTTCATGTAAGCTATCCGATAAGGGGAGTGTAGATTTTCAAATAAACTGTGGAAATCTTTCTTTTCGTATTGCTCCAATCGAAATAACTCCTGTTTCTGCAGGAGGTTAAGATTTGTCTACAAATGTGGATATCTTGTCATTAACCAGCTATTAGATTTTTGCTAAATCGAGGGGAATTATGCAAACGGAAACACGTCCATCCGGACAGATTGATAGTATTCAAATCTGGGATGAGTGTCTGTCCTATTTGAAACAAAAAATTAAAAAGCAAAGCTTCTACACCTGGTTGAGGGCGACCAGAGGTTTACCTTCTTCTGATGGTAATATCAAAGTAGCTGTGCCTAACAGATTTGTAGCGGACTGGCTGGAAGAACATTATCTTACATTGATCAGAGAAACCATCAGGGAGGTCACGCAGAGGGATCTGCCCCTGAGCTTTTATATATCAAAAGATTCTCACGGTTATCATCCACAGATGTCTATTGATTTCGAGCAGGTAGGACCAACCGCTAAAAAGAGGCTTTCGACGGATTCTCCCAATGGGGAAATGGGATTGAATCCCAAATATACCTTTGATGCCTTTGTGGTTGGTGAAAGCAACCAGTTCGCCCATGCTGCCGCCATGGCAGTTGCGGAAGCACCGGGCAAAACCAAATTCAATCCCCTATATATCTACGGGGGGGTGGGATTGGGTAAGACACATCTGGTGCAAGCCATAGGACAATTTGTCAAGGATGAATATGAAAATATCAAAGTCCTCTATGTGACCTCAGAGAGGTTCACCAATGATTTTATCAACTCCATAACCTCAAACACAACCCTGGATTTTGTCAATTTTTATAGAAACGTAGATGTCTTGCTTCTGGATGATATTCAATTTTTCACTGGAAAAGAGAGCACCCAGGTTCAATTCTTCCACACCTTCAATGTCTTATACCAAAATGGAAAGCAAATAGTTTTGACCTCAGACAGACCCCCCAAAGAGATTAAAGGATTGGAGGAGAGGCTCTTGTCGCGCTTCCAGCAGGGACTGGTGACCGACATCCAGCCTCCCGATTTGGAAACTAGGATAGCGATCTTAAATAAAAAATCGGAATCAGACGGGGTATTCATTCCTATTGAAGTCTCCACCTTCATTGCAGATAACATAACTTCAAACATTAGAGAGTTGGAGGGTTCCTTGATCAGACTTTTAGCATATGCCTCCCTTCATTCCAGAGAGATCACCTTAGATTTGGCCAAAGAGGTTTTAAAGGATACTATAAGAAATGGAACAAAGCAGATCAGTATCGACCAAATCCAGAAGAAGGTAGCAGCAAGCTACAATCTTTCACCTGAGGTCTTATGTTCCAAAAGGAAAACCCAGGAAATTGCCCTTGCCCGTCAGGTAGCAATGTATCTGGCTCGAAGCCTAACCAACAATTCTTTAAAGAACATTGGATTGCACTTTGGAGGAAGGGACCATTCCACAGTCATTCATGCTTGTACCATGGTGGGAGAAAACATAAAAAAGGATTTTGATTTTAAGTTGCAGATAGATAAAATTATCAATTCTTTATATGTTTAGATGTTGTTAAGTTTTTTGGGAAAACTTGTGGATAAATTGAAATCTGTTCTTGGTAAATATGAATGCACAAATTTTCAATATACCTATCCACATTTAAATAGTAAACATGTGTCTCTAAAACCAAAAGGAATAAAAACTTGATAAATAAAATTATAACTTATAAAGATTTGCACACTATGAATATTATTTACTAAATATCTTTTAATGGAGGATATATATGAAGTTCTCAATATCTAAAAACAAAATTTTCTCAGTGGCCCAGGATGTTTTAAATGTTGTCCCCACCAGAACCACTTTACCGGTTTTATCCAACATACTTCTTGAAGTTACAGATTCGAAACTTAAACTAGCCGCTACCGATTTAGATATATCCATGATTGCCACCATTCCAATCTCTACAACCAAGAAAGGTTCCATAACCATACCAGCAAGAACTTTTGCTGAAATTTTAAGGGAGCTTCCCGAATCGGAAATAGAGATTAACGTTACAGAGAACAGAATGGAGTTGAAGGTTGAACGCGGTAGTTATAGGATCTCTGGAATTCCCAGTGATGAATTTCCTAAACTCCCAGCTGTCAATTTAGCCAAGCAGATCAAATTGCCAGGTGTAAATTTGGCCAGAATGATCCGGAAGATTTCCTTTGCGGTATCGACCGATGAGACTAGACCGGCATTAAATGGTGTCTTATGGCGGACTTCTGGAAAGTTTATGCAGATGGTAGCTACGGATGGACATCGTTTGGCAAAGGCGTCCCAGAAAAATAATAAACTTAAAGGTTTGCACGAGGATGTGATAATACCACCAAAGGTTCTTAATCTTTTAGTAAAATTATTAGGTGAGGAGGAAAAAGAGGTTGGGGTGATCTTTGGGGAGAACAATATTATCTTCAACTTAGATGATTCCATCTTAGCATCTCGTTTAATCGAGGGACGCTATCCCGATTTTGAACAAGTGATTCCCAAGGACAATGATAAGAGATTGGTGGTAAATAAAGAGCTTCTGATGAGCACGGTGAGAAGAGTATCCATATTGTCGAACACTTTGACCCATCAGATAAAATTCTCCCTAAAGAAGGATAATTTGGAGCTTTCTTCGGCTAACTTCGACTTAGGTGGAGAAGCTAAGGAAACAATAAGTTGTGATTATGCCGCCGAGCCAATGGATATGGGTTATAATGCCAATTACGTGCTCGATGTTCTTAAACAAATAGATGGAGATGAAGTGATATTTGAGTTAGGCACCCCAGTCTCTGCCGGGATGATTTATTCTTCCGAGAAGAAGGAGGAAGATGATTATCTTTATCTTCTGATGCCACTCCGCTTAGCAGAGTAGAGACGCTTGTTTGTGCTTTGGAGATTACTATCCTACTTGAAGTCCCAACCACCTTAAACTCTCTGAGTACTTGTAATCTTTATCAGACCGTCCCCTTCTAGTTCCCGAGGTGGACAAGAATTGGTAGCAAAACAAACCGATTGTTCTCCCTGTTGAGAAAAGAGGGACGGATTAATTAATTGTAACACTGAAAGTTAGGACCATAAAAGCAAGGAATTATACTGGCAGTAAATGGCATTGTAGGATATGAAGAATTCATCTAAAAATTCTTGCGTAAATGAATAACTAATATTATATTAATAGGTTATGATTAGGAGATCGAGCCGCCCCGAACAGATAGGTAAGATTTTAACCAAGAGTTTGAAAAGTCTGCAGATTGATCGGCGGATAAAGGAGGAAAGTATCGTTTTAAAATGGGAGCGATTAGTTGGTGAGCGGATCGCCTCCAAAGCCAATCCTATAAGGATTGAAGATTCGATCCTTTTTGTTAGGGTGATGAATGCTTCGTGGAGAAATGAACTCTTCTTCATGAAAAGAAAGATAATAGAAGAACTTAACCAATCGGTAAAAGACAACGTAATTAAGGATATAGTCTTTACTAATTAACAGGAAAGCCGACACAGTTATTTTCTTGAGCTGTCAGATCCCACCGATCTGGCAGCAGGGAAGCGTCAAAACAAGGTTCTGACGTCTCGATTTGGGAACTTAAATGAGGGGAGAAAATATTTACATGGATACTTCAAAAGAAAAAAGGAAAGACAAGACCCCAACTTTATTGGGGCATCATTATGACGCAACCACCATCCAGGTTTTAAAGGGGCTGGATGCGGTCCGCCGCAGGCCCGCCATGTATATCGGCGATACTGGCGCCAAGGGTTTACATCATTTGGTCTATGAGGTGGTGGATAACAGCATAGATGAAGCCATGGTCGGTTTCTGCGATTCGATCAAGGTGGAAATTAACAAAGACAACAGCGTGATGGTGGAGGACAATGGTAGAGGGATTCCGGTTGACATGCATCCCACCCAGAAGAAGCCGGCCCTGGAGGTGGTGATGACCATGCTCCATGCAGGAGGGAAATTTGATCATCGCACCTACAAGGTCTCCGGTGGTCTGCATGGAGTGGGGGTCTCGGTGGTGAACGCATTGTCTGAATGGTGTGAGGTGGAGGTGGCACGAGATGGTAAAAAGTATTTTCAAAGATATGAAAGAGGGAACACCATAGCGCCCTTAAAAGAGATCGGAAAAGCCAGAGACACTGGAACCAAAACCACCTTCAGTCCCGATCCACAGGTCTTCAAGAAGATCGATTTCAATTTCGATGTTCTCTCCGGCCGCATGAGGGAATTGGCTTTTTTGAACAAAGGTTTGAAAATCGAGATTGAAGAGCAAGAATCCGGCAAGTCCCATCTGTTCAAATACAAGGGAGGTATAGTCTCTTTTGTAGACTACTTGAATGAGAATAAGCAACCCATACATCGGCGACCTCTTTACTTTCAGAAACAAAGAGAGGGAGTGGATGTGGAGATTGCCCTGCAGTATAACGATTCGTATGTGGATAATATTTTCTCTTACGTGAACAACATCAGCACCATCGAGGGCGGCACTCATCTGGTGGGTTTTAAGACCGCCCTGACGCGCACCATAAATAATTACGCCCAAAAGAACAATCTTTTGAAGAATGGTCAGCCTCCATTGGAGGGAGAGGATGTGAGAGAAGGATTGACTGCCATAATCTCGGTCAAGGTTCCCGACCCTCAATTTGAAGGTCAAACCAAGACCAAACTGGGCAACAGCGAAGTCAAAGGAATAGTGGAGTCGGTCTTGGGCGAAAGCTTAAGCGAGTTCTTTGAGGAAAACCCTGCTGACGCCAAGAAGATCGTGGAGAAATCGATCTCCGCAGCCAGGGCCAGAGAGGCGGCCAGAAAAGCGCGAGAGCTAACTCGCAGAAAAAGCGCCTTGGAGTCTTCCGCCCTTCCCGGAAAGCTAGCCGACTGCTCCTTAGATGATCCCGCCCTTTGCGAAATTTATATCGTGGAGGGTGATTCTGCCGGAGGATCAGCCAAACAAGGGCGTGACCGGAAATTTCAAGCCATCCTCCCCATTAAGGGAAAGATATTGAATGTGGAGAAAGCTCGTCTGGATAAGGTGCTCTCCAATGAGGAGATCAGGACCATCATCACTGCCATAGGAACAAATGTCAGAGATGAGTTTGACATAAGCAAGGCCCGGTATCATAAAGTGATCATCATGACCGATGCGGATGTGGACGGCTCCCATATCCGAACTTTGATCTTGACCTTCTTATACCGACACATGAAAGAACTTATTGAACAAGGCTACGTTTATATCGCCCAGCCGCCCTTGTACCGAGTGAAAAAGGG
>LJVD01000074.1 GCA_001304225.1 candidate division Zixibacteria bacterium SM1_73 | reverse complement strand
ATTTCATAAGGAGAGAGCAAAAACTGGGTCGCCTCTCCTGCAAAGTGGATGACCAAGGCCGAAAAATAATGAAGGGGAAGGTCCAGATGGCGGATAAAGCTTTAGCTTTTGCGCCGACGTCAGTTATTGATTTGAGTTCAGAAAACATGTATAAGGATTATTACTTGAGATCAAATAAATTCTGGTTTGCCAATTTGGAGATATCTTTGCAGTTTAATTTATCCGGAGAAGCGATTGCTCCCGAGACGAAGAATTTGATTCCCTCCTCAATGGTCATCTCCAGGGGAACCACATCCTCTTTTGCAAAAAGCATGGTCCATCCAGAAAAAGGAGTGGGAGTAGAAGGGATGAAAACTGCCACAAGTTCGTCTTTCGTATCCTTCCGTTCCACCTCAATTGCTCTGGTTAAAAATCCCAGACAGAACATCCCTTTTCTGGGAAATTCCACTAACACCACTTGCTTGAAAGATTCCTTTTCGGTGGTGGTCAAAGCTTCGACCAACCGCTTGGAGGAACCGTAAATCGTACGCACCAAAGGAGTCTTGATCCAGAATATCTCCCATATCCTAAAAAGCCGTGAGCCGATCACATTGGCGGTGAGAAATCCTGCCAAGAAGATCAATATTATGGTGGCGACAACTCCCAATCCCGGAACCTTGTAGCCCAAAAGCTGCGCAATATATGGAGAGAGAAGACCATCTATGCCCTTGAAAAGAAAACGCAAGACCAGGATAGTAATAATAAGGGGCACAATAACCAAAATCCCGGATAAAAAATATCGCCGTAAAGCTGTGTTAAATTTCTCTCTAAAAGACATATGTCGATCTCAAAGACTATCTCCCACTTAGATTACATTTTGTGCACTCCCACATTTCTTACCATCCTCGAATTTCGAGCTTAAATTACTGATTTTCCGAACTTTGTCAATTGTTTTGTAAGAGGTCTATGGAAAAACAACAAACAGTGGTCGGGCAAGGGTGCCCGACCTACGAAAAAAACAGCACTATTTGTTGTCGTAGGCAGGGCTCCCAGCCATGAAAAACGGGTTCTTCAGCTATGTCCGTAGAAAAATCAGCCAATGGAAACGTATAAAAAATTCTTTGCAAATGACATTTGAAAGGATAATTTAATAGATGATTAGGTCAAGGAGAAACAAAAATGAATGGCGAAAATGACTTAATTTATCATGAGCCTTTGCCGCGAGTACTCTTAATTGACTTTAAACCGGAGGACGTGGAGACACTTAAGAAAACGGATATAAATTTCAAAATTGGCTGTTATCCTCTCAAGCTTTCGTTGCCCGGGCTTCCCATATCTGAGGTTCTTTGCTCTTTTGAGACGAAACAAAAATACAATGAAATAGATATTGTATTTCTTTATGCGCAATATCCGGCAGGTGAAAAACGGCTTCCGCACAGCTTTTTAGCTGAGGGTTCTTCCATTGGCTGCAAGCAATTTGTAGATTTCCTGATTTCCGAAAGAAACGGTTTCTTCGTGTGCTTTCTTGGACACAATGCAGGGCCGAGCATACAGAGATTTTTCCCACACATTGAAGTTTCTGACAAAAAGTTCAGGGTCAATCGAACGCCACACAAATTCGTCAATGAATTTGCAGACAACCCGTTCTTCAATTTTGTTAGGACCAATTTTCAAAAGGCGAAGGCATACTATGCATTGTCCGGAGTTGAGCTTTCTCAATTTGGATTTGCCTTCGAGGTAAGACCATTTTTGCTTGATGATATGGGGAACCAATACGCGGTGGAGCTCTGTAGGATTTGGGTTGATGGACCAGTTGTCCCGATCGCAGTGTTTCTTCCTGTTTATCAAGATACACCAGAGCAGGTGTTATATATTCTAGAAAAAATATTGCCCAAAATCAAACCCAACCTCTTTCCCAATATTGTAGATTTCAATTATCTATCTCAAGATGAGTTTCTCCCGAAAGAGTTAATCGAACTTAAGAAAGAAAAAAGGCACTTAGAAAAAGGCTACCACGAAACATTAGCCAAGTATGAAGAAAAAGAGAATAAAATAAAGAAGGAAAAAGCATATTTGACAGATTTGCTCGCCCAAAAGCATGACATCCTAAAATGCAGCTGCAAAAGAGTTTTGGAAGAGATTCTGAAAGTGGTGGGTTCCGACCTCACAGTGGCCGATGTCGATATTGAAGATGATATGAAGGATGTAGACCGCAGGTTAAAGGATGATCTTCGTATCAAATTACAAGACAACAAAATAATTCTAATCGATGTCAAGGGAACAGATAAGGTTTTTGGTCAAGGACCATTGAATCAATTGACCGAACACAGACGAATTTTTCTGAAGCATCACAAAAAAGACTATCATGCTGACGATATTCATTCTTTGGGTCTTTTAAATCATGAATTGTCTGTAAATCCCAAAAATAGAGGTGAAGTTTTTGGTGCATACAGTCAAGATGCTTTAGAGAGGGTTAAATCAGATGAATTCACAATTATAGGGACGTATGAACTCTTCAAACTCCATAAAGCCCTTTCCGAAAAGAAAGTGTCAGCGAATGAAGAGCAAGTCTTGACCTTTCTTACTCACACAGGCATTAATACTTTTGAGAAGTTCTTTAAAGCCAATCAAAAATGAAATACCAGGGCGGCTTGATTAGCGAAGTTGATGAAGATGTTGGGGTAGACGCCGAAAATCAGGACGCCGATTACAGAAATTATCAGGGCGAGCGTCAATGGCGCGGGCATAGCTATGCGATTTTCTGCGGGTGAGGTTCTAAAATACATCTGCCTCACCACACCCACATAGTAGTATAAGGAGATAACGCTGGTTAAGACCGCTATCACCACCAACCAGATCCATCCCTGCTCAATAGCCGCTGAGAAGAGATAGTATTTCCCCGTAAATCCTGCCAGAGGTGGAATGCCGACCAGAGATAACATGAACACAGCCATCATGGCAGCTAAAGCGGGAGATCTTCGGGAAAGCCCGGCGTAGTCTTTGATCTGGTCACTTCCAGTGGTGTTGCTAAAGGCGATGGCGGTGATAAATGCTCCCATGTTGGCAAAAAGATAAACGAAGATATAAAAAGACACAGAGGCCAAACCTCGAGATGTGGCTGCCACTATTCCCAGTAAAATATACCCTATTTGAGCGATGCTCGAATAAGCCAACATTCTCTTGATATTAGTCTGAAGCAAGGCAATGATATTTCCAACGATCATAGCTAAGGCTGCCAAAACCGCTACGAGCAAAACCCAATCGACCTGAAAGACCAAAAACGATTCGAAGAAAACCCTGATGAAAGCAACCAATCCTGCGGCTTTGGAAGCCACGGAAAGGAATGCGGTTATGGGCGTGGGTGCTCCCTCGTAAACGTCGGGAACCCACATGTGAAAGGGAACCAAGGCCAACTTGAATCCAAAACCAGCAATGAAGAAGACGATGGATAATACCAGTGCAGGACCGATCTCTCTATAAGTTAGAAACGTGGTGATCAACGCCATCTTGATATCTTTGAGGAAAGTGGTTCCAGTTAGTCCAAAAATCAAGCTTATACCATAAAGCAAGATACCGGAAGAGACACCGCCCAAGATGAGATACTTCAATCCCGCTTCGCTTGATTTTGATTGATTTTTCAAATAAGCCGCTAAGACATACAAACTGATGGTGGTCAACTCCAAAGCTACGTATAAGGTGACAAGTTCTCCCGCAGAGGCAAGGAACATCATCCCCACCATGGATAACAAGAGCAGGGCGAAATACTCACCCTGATGTGCGGATAGTCTTTTGGTGAAATCTATAGAGGAAGCGATGGTTAAAAAGCCTGTGAGCAAGAATATCAGGTTGAAGAAAGATGAGAGGGAATCAGCTAAAAACATCCCACCAAAAAGCTTCCCTTCAGGGGAGTCTAAGACCAGAAAAATAGTCATTATTATCCCAATGAGAGCCAAATAGCCCAGATTCTGTTTTCCCTTCTTCCAGAAGAAATCCAAAACGAATATCAAAATCGCCCAGAGGAAGAGGAAGATTTGGGGGAATAGAAGTTGATAGTTCATAAAGCCAGTTTAGAGTTCAGAGTTAAAAGTTAAGAGTAAAATCTCTAAAAACCTTTCCTGAGTAGCGATTGAATAATTTCAATCATCCAGATACCAGACGGACGATATTCTCCATGGTAGCTTTAATCATGTTAACTAAAGGTGCCGGATAAACCCCGATCCCGATCATCAGAATTGCTAAAGGTGTGACCGTGAAAATCTCTCGGCCATTTATTTCAGTTAAAACTTCCCATTTGGTATTGAATGTGCCCAAAAACATTCTCTGGATCATTCTAAGGAAGTAGGCCGCGGTTATGACCACTCCGGTGACCGCCAAGGGAACGATCACCTTGAATGATGGATAGGAACCGATGAAGACCATGAATTCGCTCACAAATCCAGAAAGTCCAGGGAGCCCTAACGAACCTAAACAGAACAGAGTCATGATTCCCGAGTAGACCGGGAGTTTTATCCACAAACCACCGAAGGCCCCAATATCTCTGGTGTGAGCCCTTTCATAAAGAACACCCACCAGAAGAAATAGGGCTCCGGTTATCAGTCCATGAGAGACCATCTGAAAAACGCAGCCGGAGATGCCGGTCACTGTAATGGCCGCTATTCCCAGCATACAGTAGCCCATGTGGCTGACCGAAGAGTAGGCGATCATCTTTTTCAAATCCTTCTGTGCCATGCAAACCAGAGCACCATAAACTATATTTATCAAAGCCAAAATACCAATAGGCAAGGCGAAATATATCGCTCCTTCAGGAAACATGGGATAGCTGATTCTTAAGAAACCATAAACTCCCATCTTCAGAAGAATCCCGGCAAGGATCACCGAGACCGCAGTGGGCGCATCCACGTGAGCATCCGGCAACCACGTGTGGAAAGGAAAAACAGGCACCTTTACGGCAAATGCTATATAAAAAGCTAAAAAGATGATAAGCTGAAATCCTCTTGTTAGTTGTGGGGCTTTTTCAATCAAAACCATCATGTCCAAAGTATGAGGCTCGACCGTGAAATAGAGAGCCAAGATCCCCACTAACATGAACAAGGATCCGAACAAGGTGTACAGGAAAAACTTGATGGCGGAATATTCTTTCCTTCCGTGTCCCCAAATCCCGATCAAGAAATACATGGGAACCAACACGATTTCCCAGAAAATATAGAACAAAAAGAAATCCAGAGCGGCAAAGACGCCCATCAGCCCCACCTCCAGAAGAAGGAGAAAGGCAAAGTATTGCTTAACCCTCTCCTTAATGTCGCCAAAGGAATAAATGACTGCCACGAAACACAAAAGGGCGGTTAAAAAAAGCATGGGGACCGAAAGACCGTCTGCTCCCATGAAATAGGTTACTCCCAAGGAGGGAATCCAGTCAAATCTCTCCACAAACTGCAGCTGCGAGGTGGAACCATCGTACTTGGACAAAAGCATAAAGGACAAGATCAAAGGTATAAATGAGAAGACCCCAGCCAAAAAGCGAGCCGCATTCTTCTGTTCCTTTCTTAGGAGTAAGATCAGAACCATCCCCAAAAGCGGGGTAAAAGTCATCGCACTTAAAATTGGAAAGTTCATCGAGTTTCCATTCCTCCTTACCTATGTTGTTTCCAGTATTTGAGTCCGCGAAGGTGGCAGAGCAAGCTCTGCCACTACGGCTTCTCTTAATTTATCCGAGTTTAAAAAGTATTATCAAAACCAAACCGAAAAATATGACAAAAGCATAAGTCTGCACCTGTCCGGTTTGGACCTTTCTTAAACCAGAACCAACTCCTCGGGTGACATAAGCGGTCCCATTGACCATACCATCGACTATGTGACTATCAAACCATTCCTTGATGTCTGACAAAAAGACTGTAAAATTGCCAACCGCATTGACCAGCCAGTCTATGACTCCCAAATCGAATTTGACAAACAGGCGATCGCACAATCTCAAAAGTGGATTAACGATGATGGCATGATACAATTCATCAAAATAATATTTGTTGTAAAGGACCTTGTAGGGAAATGCAAATTTCTCTTTCAACTTTTCTGGAGAGATGGATTTTTTATAATACATGGCATAAGCCAAATATATGCCGGATAAAGCCACAATGGTGGAGATTAGCATGAGCAAAAAGTCGGGCTCCACATGATGTGGATGGTGATGATAGACGAAGGACGAAAAGCCATGTTTAAGCCATGGTATTCCCACCCAGCCGGCAAAGACCGCAAGAAAAGCCAAGATCATCAAAGGTATGGTCATCACCTTTGGAGATTCATGAGCATGCTCGAATTTATGCTGATCTCTGGGTTTGCCGAAAAAGGTGACAAAACAAAGGCGAAACATATAAAATGACGTCATTCCGGCCACCAGGATTCCGACTATCAAAAATATGGGATTGGGATAATGGCTGGCTACTGCTAATATCTCATCTTTGCTCCAGAATCCGGACAAGGGGAAGATTCCTGAGATGGATAGCGAGGCGATGATGAAGGTTATGGCAGTGGTCTTCATCTTGGGATAGAGACCTCCCATCTCCCAGATGTCGTTGGTATGTATGGCATGAATAACGCTCCCCGCTCCCAGGAATAGCAAAGCTTTGAAGAATGCGTGAGTATATAAGTGGAAAATCCCGGCGGTCATCCCTCCCAAGCCCAAAACCATGATCATATATCCTAACTGGCTTATGGTGGAGTAAGCCAGAACTCTTTTGATATCATTTTGAACCAGACCAATGGATGCAGCTAAGAAGGCGGTAAAACATCCAATAGATGCGACCACCAAAGCGGCGTCCGGAGCGGCCAAATAGATGGTGATGGTCCGAGCCACCAGATATACTCCGGCCGCCACCATGGTGGCCGCATGAATCAAGGCAGAGACCGGTGTGGGACCCTCCATCGCGTCCGGCAGCCACACATGCAAAGGGAATTGCGCCGACTTCCCTACCGCTCCGCCAAACAGAAAAATGGCAGATAGGGTGAGCAAACCTGCGGAGACGTGCCCTGCTTCAACTTGATGGAATATCTCTGTGAAATTAAAGGTTCCAGCGGCTGTAGTTAGAATTAAGATACCAATTATGAACCCTAAATCGCCGGTTCGGGTGGTGATAAATGCCTTCTTTCCTGCATCCGCAGCGACCTTCTTCTCAAACCAAAAGCCGATTAACAGGTATGAAGTCAAGCCCACCAGTTCCCAGAATATGAATATTTCAAAGAAATTGTTGGCAATTACCAAGCCCAGCATGGAGAAGGAGAATAAGGATAGAAAGGAGAAGAATCTGGAGAATCTGGGATCGCCTTCCATATATCCGACAGAATAGATATGCACTAACATGGAAACGGTCGAAACCACAAGAAGCATAACCGCAGCCAGGGGATCAATCAACATTCCCATCTGGACTTTGAGCCCCAAAAGATCAATCCAGGTAAATTTGAATTCTGACGTAACGGGATTCTTCAACACCATTCCCAGGACGATCAAGGAGAAGAGGAAAGACAAACATATCGCCCCGATGGAGACCAAAGAACTCAGCTTTGGCTTTCTGTTGGTGAAGAATACGATCGCCACAAAGGAGATCAGAGGAAAAAGTGGTATTATCCAGCTATACGGCAACATATTAGCAAATAAATTTAAAGTTATACTTTAACAAATTCCTTTTTGAGTCTTCTAACTAAATCCTTTTTCTTTTTTCCGTCAGCCAAGATAGCCTTTAATTGCTTCCATACTTCGGGACAGGCTTCATCGGTTTTCAGAATTTCGCGGATGAATTTATCCATCCTTTTAAGATTATCTTTGTTGCTCTCCACATCTGATGCTTTAAGGATGTCATCTAAATGTCGAACATAACAACTCATGTTAGCCTTCAGAGTCTCCTGGAGTGTCAAGCTTCAGCTTGACCCGGATCCTGCTAAAGCAGGATACTCCAGATTTCTTACCATTTCATAATGTTTATCTGATCCACATTGATTCCCTTATAATTTCTGTATATCAAAAGCACAATCGCCAGACCCACGGTCGCCTCTGCGGCTGCCACGGTGATCACAAAAATCGCAAATATCTGTCCTGCAAATCCGGTGGGGGTGACGAATTTTGAAAATGCCACAAAATTGATATTGACCGCGTTAAACATCAGCTCAATGGACATCAGTATCCCGATGGCATTTCTTCGGGTCAATACGCCGAATATACCAACGCAAAAGAGAATCGCACTCAAAGTCAAATAATGATTGAGACCGACCAAAACCTACTCCCTTCTGGCAATGATTACTGCTCCTATCAATGCTGTCAACAAGACCACCGAAACCACCTCGAAAGGTAAGACATACTCGGTCAAAAGCAATTTACCTATGCCAACCGTGGATTGTGCTTCTGGAGTTTCAAAAGATAGCTTCCAGGCAGTATTGCCCAACGCAAATAAGGTAGCTATAAGTAAGGCACCCACGATTATTAATCCGGGAACAACCTGTTCATTGGACTGCTTGATTTTGGCGCTATATAGTTTGTGAGTTAACATGATGGCGAAAATCATCAGGATGGTGATTGCTCCCACGTAAATCAATATCTGAACCGCTGCTAAAAACTCTGCCCCCAAAAGAATGTAGATCCCTGCCACACTGAAAAAACACAATACCAGAAATAAAGCTGAATGAAAAATGTTCTTCATGCTCACTACCATCACCGCAGAGCCGATGATCATGGCGGCCAATATGTAAAATATGGTGGCTGGAACTCCGGTTAACAATTCTGACTTCCTTCTATTCTATCCTCATATCGCGTAGCCAAGGCTTGATGCCTTGGCCGGCAAGCCATAAAGGCTTGCTTACGCGCCGGTTAACAATTTCGATTTCCTTCTGTAAAAGCGGCTCTGGAGTGTTCACCTTTAGGTGAACCAATAACAAGCCTTTCGTCTTTCCAGGATTTTCCGATCCCGCTAACGGTTCGACTTTGCTCACCGTCCTGCCTCGCACCGAGTGCGCTCGGCACGAAGTGAGCTTGTCGAAGGAAGCGGGATACTCCAAAACCCATTTTATTGATATTCCTTACCTATCTCCGCCAATTTCTCCTTATGGTAAATCAGCTCTTTTTTATCATAAACTGAAAATTCATATCTGGGCACCAATTTGATGGCTTTTCCTTTCACCGGACATGTCTCTTCACACAATCCACAGTAAATACAAATTCCAACATCCACGTCAAAGATGTCTGGAACCCTCTTTCCTGTCTCATCTTTGATCGAGGTGATTTTGATGGCATTATTGGGACAGATTTTATAGCACAGGGTGCAGGCAGTACATTTTAGTTTTCCGGTTTCGGGATCGGACAAAAGAACCACGCAGCCTCTAGATCTCTCCGGCATGGTCCATCTCTCTTTGGGATACTGTAAGGTGATGGCGTGTTTTCCCAGATGTTTCACCGTGGTGATCAAACCCAAAATCAGGTTATATATTCCCAGATATATTGTCTTCACTAATCTCATGACTTAAGCAACTAGTCCGGTTACAATTAAATTCAGAAATGCCAGAGGGAGCAGAAATTTCCAGGCAAAGTCCATCAACTGATCCACCCTTATCCGGGGATAAGTCCACCGGAACCACATGATTACTAAAATTACAAACAAGGTCTTGCCCAAAAACCACATCCAGGAGGGCAGAAAGGGACCATTCCATCCTCCCAGAAAAAGCGTCGTGGATACAGCGCTTATGCTAAAGAGGTTAGTGTATTCGGCAAAAAAGAACATGGCGAATTTCATCCCGCTGTATTCCACATTGTAGCCTGCCACCAATTCCTGCTCTGCTTCTGGGATATCAAAGGGGGTTCTGTTTACCTCAGCTACGGCTGCGGTTATGTATACCAAAAATCCAATTGGCTGTCTGAAAATAAACCAATCCCAGAAATGTGTCTGTGCGGTAACGATTTTGACCATGGAGAGAGACCCCACTAACAACACTACACCCAAAACAGACAAAGTCAAAGGAACTTCGTAGCTTACAATCTGAGCGGCAGACCTCAAACCTCCTAAAAGCGAATATTTATTGTTTGACCCGAATCCCGCCATCAAAAGCCCCACCACGGTAAAAGTGGTGATGGCCAAAATGTAGAGAATGCCTATATTGAGATCTCTTACTATCAATCCTCTTCCAAAAGGGATACATACATAAACCATCAAAGCTGAAACGAAAACCACAATAGGAGCTACCACAAAGACGGCTTTATCCACCTTGGTTGGAATTATGTCCTCCTTCAGGATTAACTTTATGGCGTCGATTATGGTCTGTCTCCATCCGTGCCATCCAGTTCGCATGGGACCAAACCTGACCTGCATATGGGCGGAGACTTTCCTTTCCCACCATACCAGAAACAGAGCTGCGATGGAGATGAAGGCTACGATCATTCCGAAGACTATAAACATTGAGAGAATGTCGAGCCAGAAGTGAGGTATGCCCCAATTAGCAAAGACTTTGTCTAACCAGTTATATACTGCTTTTATGACGTTATCTAATTCGAACAAAAACTCTCCTTCAATCTTTTTGTTGCTCCAGGATGTTGGCTCAGACGGGTCTCCGTTATCCTGACGTAAAAGCATCAGGACTACCAAGTCCCGATGCAACGAGAAGTTTTTTTATCTATCTACATC
>LJVD01000073.1 GCA_001304225.1 candidate division Zixibacteria bacterium SM1_73 | reverse complement strand
TTGGAACGAAGAGCTAACAAGACCTTAGCGTCTTTCAAAAGGAGTCCACATGACGCAATCTTAACCATGATACTTCTCAGTTCGTCATGGACGCTCGTCCGTGACGTGGTTGGGTAACGGATTCATCCTGAACAGACTTGTCCTGAGGGCTTGTCCCGAAGGATTCACCGTGAACGGACAAGATGTCCGTTACCAGGTAAAAAATAGAAGTTTCCGACCCATGAAGGGTCGGCTACGCGTAGCGAAGGCTTCACGCCTTCGCCATAATAAGATTGTTGGTCACGGATTCCCTAACCACCACCAGTCTCGGTTCAGGGTGAGGGCACCTTGAACCAAAAAGTAAGTTCCGTCAAATTGTATTTATCCAATTTTCTATATAAGGTTCTTTCGCCGATACCCAAAAGCTTGGCAGCTTTTTTTCGGTTCCCTCTGGTATACCTTAAGGTTCTTTCGATCAAATCCTTTTCCATCTCGTCGATGCTAAAATTGTTGCTTGCCTCCACCTCTTTGATCTGTCCGGACCAGGTTGAACCTTCTGGTTCAACCCGATATTCTGGTTTAAGTTCACCTTGACCCAACATGGCTTTTCTCAAGTTGATGATTTCCGAGCGTAGGCTCAAAATGGCTTGATAGATCAGTTCATGTTCGGCGGTCTCAACTGACTTGCCGGTTATCACCGGAAGCTGGCGGTTGTACTGCATCTGTTTCTCAATGTATTCCCTTACCTCAGATGCTCCAATTTTTCTATCTGGTGCCAAAACCTGCATGCTCTCCAAAAAATTCCTCATTTCCCTAACATTGCCCGGCCAATGATATCTTATCAGAAGTTCCAGTGCCTCATCGGTTATGCCCAAAATCTTCCTGGGGCTCTCCTGGTTAAGCTTTTCGATAAAATTGCGAACCAAAATTGGAATATCCTTAACTCTTTCTCTTAACGGAGGAACATCGATTTTTACCACTGCCAATCTGAAATATAGATCAGATCGAAAAGTCCCCTCCCTCACTTTTTGTTCTAAATTCTGATTGGTAGCAGCGATTACTCTAACATCGAGCTTGATATCAGAGGTGCCGCCCACCCTCATAAAGCTTTTTTCTTCCAAAACCCGAAGAAGTTTCACTTGGGTAGCAGGTTTGAACTCTGCAATCTCATCCAAGAATATCGTCCCGGTGTGCGCTGTTTCAAAAAGCCCTTGCCGACGACTGACCGCACCGGTGAAAGCTCCTTTTTCGTGCCCGAAAAGCTCACTTTCTAAAACTCCTTCTGCTAATGCTCCCACGTTGGCAGCGACGAAGGGTTTATCTTTTCTCTCACTATTTTTATGAATGGCTCGAGCGATCAGTTCCTTTCCCGTTCCGGATTCACCGGTGATCAAGACCGTTATGCTGGTGGGAGCCACCTGAAGGGCTGACTCGGCAATGCGCACCAGCTCTGTCGATTTTCCTACTAAGCCACACGATTCCAGAAAGCTTTTTTCTTTGAGCAGCTTTTTGATCTTCAGGTGAAACTCCTCTGATCTAAAGGGAAGCTCAAAGACCTCGTCCGCACCGCAATCCAGAAATTCTTTCTCCCTATCCTTATCTTTAACCTCTATCCCCACCAAAATGTCCAGGTAAGGGTCTTTGGTGAGAATCTTTTTTATCAAGAGATCGCAGGATAAATCTTCAATCCTGTTGTCAATGATGGCCACATCGAATCTATCTTCTTTCAGCTTTTTCAAGGCTTCATCTCTTGGTGAAGCCTTTTGTCCTGACTTATCACCAGTATTTTCGCTTCTTGGTTCATCAAACGACCTCAACCTTCGTCAATAGGAATGAAACAAGTTGGCTGACTAAAAATGTAAAGATAAAAACTTAAAACTACAACTAAAAAATAATAACGCTTAAATGTTTCCCTGAAGTAGTCTAGCCGAGCCTTCATGGCTTGGCTGGCAAGCCATAAAGGCTTGCCTACGCACAAGTTAGGGAAAGAGGCGAAAATCTGCTTCCAACATAGAGAATCCACATAGATGAATACGCATAGCCTAATCAAACCGCATCAGTGGACCCAAACTCTTGCATTGCAATTTTGTTTTTCAGTCTTTTATCTTTTGGATCTCTTATATTTTCTTCTGTTTCTCTTTTTTCTCTTAAACGAAGGATATAACTTATTATTCGCCAAGACAAAATCTATCTCTTTTTCTTCTTTGTCTACTCTTGTCACCAAGACTTTAACCCTATCTCCGAGTTTGAAGACTTTTTTGTTATGTCTTCCCATCCATCTGTGGTGTCTTTCGTCAAATAGATAGTAATCATCTTCCAGGCTGGAGATTCGCACCAACCCCTCAGCCAAAAGATTATCCAATCTGACAAAGAAGCCGAAAGGAACCACGCCGGAAATCAGTCCTTCATATTCTTCTCCTAACTTATCTCCCATATACTCAATCTGCTTGATCTTTATCGATTCCCTCTCCACTTCATCGGCTAATCTCTCCCTCTCAGAGGTAATCTCTCCGACCTTGGGGAGTCGATGCAGGAGTTGACTCTGTCTTTCAAAGCTATACTCTCCATTTTCAATCTCTTTCAAAATTCTGTGTACCAAAAGATCGGGATACCTTCTGATGGGCGAAGTGAAGTGAGTGTAATGTCCGAAAGCTAAACCGAAATGCCCGATATTTTCAGGTTGGTAGCAAGCTTTTTTCAAAGACCTCAGCAAGACTTCATTGATCAATTCCTCTTCTGGGTTCCCCTCCACTGACTCTAAAAATCTCTGAATCTTCTTGGGACGGATTTTTCCCGAGACCTTAAATGAATACCCAAGGGTTGCCACAAAATCAGAAAATGCCTCCATCTTTTCTCTATCCGGCTCCTCGTGTACTCTATATAGAAATGGCATGCTCAAACGGCTCACGTGTCTTGCCACAGTTCGATTGGCAAGAAGCATAAACTCCTCGATCAGTCGGTGGCTTTCCAATCTTGCCACCTCAAATATCTCCTGAATCCTTCCATCCTTTCCCAAAATCACCTTCGCCTCTGGAAGATCAAAATCCAAACTACCCCTTGCAATTCTTTTCTCCAGAAGCTTCTGACTGAGCTTTTTCATCTCCAAGAGATCATCTTCTAATCCCTTGAGTCGTCCCGATGATTTCCCGGTGTCAAAGAATCTTTGCACCTCGTTATAATCCAATCTGGCCTTGCTTCTGATTAGGCTTTCCACAATCTGGTATTCAACCAATTCACCTTCGGGATCAAGCTCTAAAAAACAGCTTAGTGTCGATCTGTTTCTGTTGGGCTTTAAACTGCAGAGATCGTTGGAGAGTTTTTCCGGAAGCATGGGAATGACCCGGTCTACCAGATAGATGGAATTCCCTCTCTTTAGTGCCTCCCTGTCCAAAGCCGAATTCTCTTTTACATAATAAGAGACATCCGCTATATGCACGCCCAAAAGATAATTACCATTTGCCTTTCTTTCCAATGAAACGGCATCATCATGATCTTTGGCATCAGTAGGATCTATGGTGAAACAGTTCTTTTCTCTGAAATCGACTCTTTTTTCCCATTCCTTTTTCCCAATTCTTTGAGGAAGCTCCTCTACCTCCTTTTCCACCTCTTGGGGAAAACCTAAAGGAAGTGCATGATCCTTTATCAGAGTTAAAATGTCCATTCCTGGATCATCTGGGTAACCCAAGACTTCCACGATTTTGCCCTCAGGTCCCAAATGTGGATCGATCCATTCTTCCAGGGAAACCAGCACCTTTTGTCCATCTTGAGTCCCTTTGGAGTTGTCTGGCGCAATGTATATGTCTCTTTGAATCCTCCGGTCATCCGGCTCCACGAAGTTGAAGAATTTGCCTTGACGGTAGGTTCCCACCAAGTCCGTGCGCGCCCTTTTCAGGATTTTTATGATTGTCCCTTCACGTGTGGGTCCCCTTCTTCTGCCATATAATCTGACCACTACCCTATCCCCATGCAGAGCGGTCCCCACATCTTCTGCTCGTATATAGACATCTTCACTCTTATCTTCAGGCACAACGAAGCCATATCCATTCTTGGCAGATACCAGGTTCCCAACTACCAGATTCAGCTTACCAGGTAGTCCCAATCTCCCTCTTTTTATTTTGACTAACATTCCGTTCCTGAGCATGGATCGAACCATTCTCCGGAAACCACCGTATTCCTCCTCAGGAATTCTCATGGCTTTTGCCAGTTCCCGCAGTTTCAGAGGACGATAAGCTTCTCTGGATACAAACTCTAAAATCTTTTCCTGATCTGCGTTCATTCTAATCAAGAGATATTCTCTTCTATACTTTGTAATACAAATATGGACCGCAAACCCTATTCTCCCTGGAGAAATGTAGCGGAAGGCTTTAGCCTTCCATTGTGGAAACCTAAAGGTTTCCGCTACATTTTATCCTGATCTCTGATTTTTGAAATCTATCATGCTTGATAAATTTATTGAATCTCACCTCTGACCCAAACTGATCATTGGAATAGTGACTCTTTTCTTTTTGTCTGTATCGTAGTCGCTAAGGATTTGAACCTGATTTTTGCCTTTCGGAATTAAAATATCATAAACGTCGGGGTTAAATTTGGTGTCGGAACCACCGCCGCCTTCGTCTCTCTTCGCCCTTTTGCCTACTTTCATAAAACTTCCTGCTCCATAGGCTGTGTTCTTATATCCACCCCATTGCCCCCCAGTCATCACCTGAATCTTCCAATTAGAATCGGGTGAACCTATGATCTTTTGGGGAACGGCAAAAACGAATTTATTCTCTTCAACGTGACTTCCTTCCGAAAAGGCCTTTAAGAATAAAAGTTGCCAGACCCAATCCTGATCATAAACCAATACTCCAGCATTGCTGACCTCGATCACATGCTCATAAGCATCCTTTTCGGATAACAAGAAATTTCCATTGTTGAATAATAACTGGGTATTTCCATTTCTCTCTACGTTATCGGCATCTATGACGATAGCGGCGAAGGTTCCGTTGAATCCTTGATCTGATTCAATCTCTGCCTGAGTCAAATCAGAAAACTCTAGCTGAAAATAGACCAATTCATCGTCCTTACCTATTTTAAAATCGGTCAAATCAAAAATCCCAGGAATGGCTTTTTCATTTTCAGGATAAGTATAATCACCATCTCCTTTGTCGTCCCCAACGGGGTCAGATACATGAAAAATTTCTTTCCCCTCCAAGCTAACTCCTGCCTTTACCTTAGATAAATTCAAGGACAAAACATAACCTTTCCATTCTCTGTCCAATTCTTCGATCCTTCTATGATAGACTCTTTCCAGGTTTTGTCTTTGTTCCCTTACTTCTCTTCCCAATCTATAGATTTGTTTAAACTTTGAAAGTCCATACCTCTCTATCAGAAACTTAACCAAAGAAGACATGAGACTTGGACCATCATTACTGCCATAGTTAAAGGGGTCGTGAATCAACGTATTCAGTGAAACCGTTTCATCTTTTGTGATTCTTCTTTTCGCCCAGGATAGCATCAAATCGGGGGCAAAAAAAGTTGCTCCTCCCAAAAAATAAGCCAGCCCTTCATTCAGATAATCCGGAGGGAGCTTGCCTTCATTTTTCGGGAGAATCCTGTAGGAAATTATGTGAACTATCTCATGAGGCACGAAATCCTGCACAGCTGCCACCACCCCATTTATCATATCAGATCGGGCCAAACTCCTTTCCAGATTAAAAAGCATCCCCACCTCTTCTTTTGAATCACATCGAAAGTAGTCGATCTTGTCTTGATATTCCACTTCCAAGAAATTCACAATCTTTTCATAAAAATCATCCATTTTGTCCAGAAGCCTATAGTCTGGCTCGTCCTCTTTTGTTTTAAAATGATAAACAAAATGTTTAGATACCTTTTCCAGCCAATTTTTGGTGACGAGGAAAATGGGATTTGCCCCCACCATTTTTTTCTCTTCCTGGAGGAAGTATCTTACATCCCTTTGCACGACTTCGGAGCTATCTCCCGGGTAGTACCAGTCAACATGCATGACTACATATTCGTCTTTTTCTTCTGCTTCTCTTATATGGTAATCCAATCTTTCAAGATCGATTTTTTTGAAAACCATATCCTTTAATCGCCAATCATAAATCTTGTATCTTTGTCTTTCCTTCTTATTCCAAAATTCTTCTGCCTTTTTCTGATCCTCACTCTTTATCGCTCTCACATAATTCTCAAGGCAAGCTTTGGCTTCTTCAATCTTCTCTGAAGACTGGACCCTATAAGATGATCCCAGAACAAACATCAAAATGAAAATGGAAGTTATTTTGTTCATTTTAATGCATCTAAAGCTAAGAACGATTGAAACATATTATTTCTAAAAGAGATTCTCAAAGGAGAAAATTCAATCTTTGTCCTTGACACTTTCACCAGCTATCTTGGGTAATACGAATTTGAGTTGTCATTTAGAAGGTAAATAGAAATACTGAAGCCGAGAAACGATGAGAAGCTCAGGAATATGGCGGGATGAAAGGATATGGTGTCAGCCTATATTTGAAGGTGGAACTTATCACCTATACAACTTCAGATGGATTGATCACTTCCTCTCCATTGCCATGGCCACAACAGGTTGGGTGCAGTCCACTCCGCCTCGAGGGAAAGGTGCCCCGTGCTATTGAGCAACCAGCGTCATTTTGACAAAATCTTTCTTTCATTTATATTCTGTGTTTCAAAAGGAATGTTTTTCTTCGGCTTTTATGATAAAACGGTGCTTACATTTATTTCGTCACTTATTCAGTCTTCTTCAAAACGACAAAGGAATCGTCTGCCAAGTATGTTTTCTCAAGAAATTCCTTGAATTTCTCATAATCCTTTGGTTCAATCAATTTTTGGGTTATGGTTTCAATTCGTTTATAGGTTAGTTGATTTCCCTTCACTTCAAACTGCGTGTGAAAGGAACCAAAAGGGAAAACGATATCTTGATCGTTAGGAAGAGCCTTTATTTCGAGATTCTCAGGAAGATCCAAAGTAACCTCATCCTCCTGGGTGAAAGCGTACTGATTGTCAACTGGATACTTTCTTTCCTTCTCTTTTAGAATGTCTTCATCATCAACTCTCGTTAAGAGATTCAAATTTATTAAAAGCTCACCTCCAGATTTTATGGGATACTTGATTAGCTTTGCACCAAACCCTATGGTAAAAGGAACGTCCAATTTGGGAATCTTCTCAAAGTCATAGCTCAACAAGGTGTAATTGGGAGCATATCTGCCTATTTTTCTGCCAAGCCACTCCCTTCTCTCAATTGCAGTTAATGAATTCAAGAACTCTCGATAGCTTGACTCACAGTTCCCGGTTGCTGTAATGGTTCCCGTGATCTCCATCGAACCATCCGGATCAAGCCTGGCATGAAGAGACCTGACGATTCTGTTTTCCTCTGCACAGCTGATTGGCGTTTTAACCAATGTGGAAGTGTCTTCCATTACCACGAGCACTTGACATCCTTCGTCTCGCCAAGGCAATTCACCAAAGGGACAATAGTTGCAAGTGCAATCCAACCAGAGAGTATCCTTTTCTAAGGGAACACAGACGATGATGTGGTTAAACTGATTTGACGGAAAGTCGGCTAAGACCGTTCCTTCGCTCTGGGTTCGGATCAGAGCTGGGTAAGCCTCGATTCCCGCGACACCCAGCATAGCAGTGAACAAGGTTCCGAGATCTTTGCAGTCACCATAACCGGTGGCGAGAATTGATTCCGCATCGCGGGGTTTATATCCCCCTATGCCCAATTCTATGGCAACGTATCGAGTCTTGCGTTGCAGAAATTGATACAGAGCTTTTACCTTTTCTTTAGGGGAAGAGCAATTCTTTATCTCCTCCTCAATCATGTCCTGTTGTTTCGGAGAAATTTCATATTGTTTGTGAGCCAGAGAAGCATACCATTTTCCAAAAAGCCCCCAGGAATTGGTCGAGCCTTTGTAGCCGTCCAAATCGAATTCCTCTGCTGCAAGAAGAATACACATCTCATAGTCTATTTCAGAGGGCATGTTCCTTTCAGATTCGAATGGTGGTACCTCGGCAAGTTCAAAGATAAGTTGCCGTTTTCCTTTGCTCTGTTTCTCGATTGGGTGGATCTCCAAGTTGCAATTGTGCATTTTGAAAGCAAAGTCTTTGGGAACAGTCAAGGTGTAGACGGAACGCTTTACCGGGATCTCCATCTGGGGAAACCAGGCTGGCCAAAAAAAGAGACTTTTATATTTTACTTCATAACTATATTCCAGAATGTAAGGAAACGCTGTCGTGCTTAAATCAAAAGATTTCGCTCTCCGGTCCGCATACAGGACATAATCAGAAAAGAGCGATTCTTCTTTGATATCATCTTTCTCTAATTTCTTTATTAGTCTGCCATCCAGATCTTTCACTTGAGCCTTTATATTGTCAAGCTTCGCAAACTTGTGTAGCTGCGTATGAACCCTTCCATATTTTCTACCTTCATGGTTGTATATATGGAAGATTCGATGCACGCGAAGCTCAGCGCTGTTTTTGCCTTTAACAATAAATTCCTGCTCGTCGAGTTCACATATAGCCCCTTTTTCCGATGTACTTTCTCCAGACACCAAATTTTGGGCGAAAGATCGGGAGGAATTGTTCCAGACAAACCAGCCAGCAACAAACAGAATTATCAGGGAAAACCTCGGCCGGTAACCTTTTTTAAAGTTAGTTTTGACGATTCCACTAATTCTGTTCAAGTCCGGGATTCTCCTCTGATTGTGGTTTCTCTTTTCGCATCTGACTTCACTCATGTTCTTTGGTCAGAACCACCATCAGCTGATCAGCGTTGACGACTTCCTGGTAAAAGTTCCGAAGTACCTGGTAGTATTGTACTAAAAAAACTGGTTGGGTAATAGCCAGTTCGCGGTAACATTTGATAACGTTTCCTTCCACAGAAAAAGTTTTACTGAATTCTGCTCCCCCAATTTCTCGGTAGACATTTTCTGGCAGTTCCTCGATTTCAAATCCACTCGGAATTGACAGCTCTGTCTTTTCTATTTCGGTGAAAGGATAACTAAAATCCACGGGAAAACTGCGACTCTCATTCTTGAAAGGATTTGACTCAACACGAGAGAAAAGTGTGGGATTGACATATAGATTTTCTCCTATCACTCGAGCATAGTGGGGAGCGGTCAAAGTGAAGTTCATCTTTAAAGGTTTATCTATGCTGTCAAGGGCAGTATATGTTATGGTGTCAATAGATGCTGTGGGAATTATACGTAGAGCCACCTGTTTTGCGAATGCCTCTCTTCCTTGTTTGACAAACTGCTTTCGAGCATTGATGCGAAAATGCCCGTGGTAACCAACGGCAGAACTACACACCAATCCACCATCTTCCCGAAGCTCTCCTTGAGTAATGAAATGTTTTCTACTACCTACCTTACATGGTGGGATTTCGATGATGCGGCTTTCCTCGTCATTAAGCATAAACCCACATGACACCAGATCATCGACCGACAGCATCCCGAAGGGACAAAACCGATCAACTGCATCCACAAACCATTCTTCTCCTCCGAGCTGTCGAAAGGGTTTGACATACACTATCAAATGGTTGAATTGGAACAGACCAGGCAAGTTTCTGATAACCCTGCCATGATCCCGCGTGCTGATCAAGAGTGGATATGCTTCAATCCCGGCAGAGTTTAAGAGGTTCAAAAGCAAAAGATTCTTTTCCGCCGCTGTTCCTTCCAATCGGGTCATGACGGTCTCAAGATACCTCTCCTCGAAGTTAAAAATACCTCTCTCTCCGTTCCAGTCGATGTTCTGACGCACGTAGTCATAAATCTTTACCGCCTTTTCAGGCTGTGTCGCCATACTCTTAGTCAATTCTAAAGCTTTCTCCTTAACCCTCTCCTTGCCGTGAGTAAAGCTTTTGTATAAGCTATCAACCCCATCGCCAAGCTCTCTCCAGGTATCGATTGCCTCTCGGGTGCGGGAATCCACACGTTCATAGCCTACTCGTTCGAAATAGACGCCGGTGCGATAATCATGAATACAATCCACATATGGCTCTTCTCTGATTGCAGGAACATTTTCAAAAGTCCAAATGTATTCCATCTCGCCTGGGTGAGTGATGTTTCCGGCCTGCACCCTGGGCTCGATCTTTGCCAGCCCTGGATTTACGAAACGATAAGAGTATACCCAGGGACCATAAAGTCTTAGAGAGATTTGTGATAGCTTAATGAAAATCTCATTCTGAAAGTACCAGGGACCCAAAACATAGGTATATTCGCTCCACTTCTCATAGCGATATTCAAAAACACACCCCTTCTCAACACCGGGCAAAGTAAAAACGATCTCGTCCCAATCCTTTCCTTTTCTGGTAAAAACTTGATTTTGTTTTAACCTGAGTTTCTTGCCTTCTTGGGTTATGGTCTGTCCCTCAAGTTCCTTTATCTTTTCTCCGTGGAGAAAAGGGATCGAAATGTTTGCAAATTCAGTTCCCCTCTTTGTAAAAACCTTAACCCTTTTGTGTTCTCTAAAAGTGACCGGGTAAATATAGCCAAAAAAATATTCTCCCTTATCGAATAAAATGACTGCGTCCGCATCCGGATCTTCGGGAACCGAAGTCATGCTCAGCTCTTCCTTACTTGCCTTTCCCCACTTCTGGCAGAACGACTCTCCATAAGAGAAGGTTAATACTGCCAGCACCGAAATGATAGCAAAAGCGCTTGATTTCATTGCCAAATCCTATAAATTCGCATTGTACCCATTGTTGTTCGAATCAACGGGCTTGTAGTTCTCTTAACGGATTCACTCCCGTTTATATATAAACGGTTTCGCCTCAAAAGTCAAAAAGTTTTTTACATTTTGTTTTTTGAGAAAACACCTATTGGATCCAAAAGAGTTAACTTGAAGGATTTTGCTAATTTAGATTTGCTTTGATCCCCGTTTTGCCATAGGACCCTACCACTTTATGTTGGAACTCCTCTTACTGCTATCTTCTCAACATTTAAGGAGAGTGATTGCTGAAAATCACGACACATGGTGTGGACTTTCTCTACACAACTTTTCTTTATTAACGTAAACAACTTACTCAATTCGAATAGCAATACGGGCCAAATGATGTAGAACTTTTCTACGGTCGGCTGTAGAATTTTTTAACTATCCTTATGCCCCCCGGCATAGTCTTTACTTGTAATCGCAACGCAATCTTGAGCTTAGCTGACAACTTCTTTTGCAGTGTATTTTTTGGCATCCCCTTTGCGATAATTGCGGGTGGAATGAAAGGAGTTAACGGTTAAAGGAAAGGTTAGGTGAGTAAAATGTCGGTAATACTTGGATTAGTTTTCGTGGTGATTGCAACCGGGATCAGCACGTGGAGTGAACGAAAACTTGGGGGCTTCCCTAAAGAGAGTTGTTTAGAAAGTCGAGGTGAGTAAAATGTCTGTAATACTTGCTCTTCTTTTCGCTGGCATCGCAATTGGGACTGGCGTTTGGCTTCAAAGAAGACGTGCAGGGGTACCGAAAGAGGAGGCTCTGAAAGCAAAACTGCCCGCATTCCTGAAAGGGGTTTTTGTTCATCCTGGGCACGCCTGGGTGGAGGTGATTGAACCCAATTTGGTTGCGGTTGGAGTGGATCAATTCACCAGGTCGGTCTTCGGTTCGGTTGAGCGATTGACTCTGCCAGATACAGGGAGTATGCTTCAGCAAGGTGGAAAAGCTTGGAGGTTAAAAAGAGGAAACCGTGAATTGGCTCAAATCTCTCCCATCAGCGGAAGAGTGGAGGCGGTCAATCAAGACGTGATGCAAAATCCCCAGCTCTTGGCCCAAAAGGATGGTAGAAATAATTGGATGTTGAAGATCAGGCCATTGAGACTAGAAAGCGAGTTGCATAACCTGCTTCATGGAAACCTGCTGAGTCAATGGAACCAGGCTGTCAAGGATCGACTGGTAGCTACCCTAACCGCGGCTGAGTTCCCAGTGCTACAAGAAGGAGGGGAGATCAAGCCCGATTTGGGGAATGAACTGACCTCTGAGCAGTGGGAGAAGATAACCGCTGAGTTCTTTAATCCAGGTTAGAACGAAGGCAAATAAGGGTAAAGTTGAATCTCCCTAAAATGGGCATGGGCATGGCTTTTTAACATCGAAAGGATCTAACAATGCAAAATCTTCAGGAATTTATGCTTTTCACCAAAGCTACCGAGTATCTGATCGCTATTGCGTTCATGGTAATATTCATTGTTTTTTGGAGGGTGTTAAATGCTCCTCGCCGCCGTCCTTTGAGAGAATCCGTTGCTGAATCTTTTCAGGTCTTTAAGGGGATGTTCGCTCATCCCAGCCACACCTGGGCAGAAGTTGTCCAACCCAGCTTGGTCAATGTGGGAATGGACAAGTTCACCTCTTCGGTTTTTGGTTCCGTTCAAAAGATTGAGCTGCCCAGACAAGGAGATAGAATCTATCAAGGAGGTAAAGCTTGGAAAATACAAAAAGAAGATAGAGAATTGGTTCAGGTATCTCCTGTCAGTGGCAGGGTGGTGGAGGTGAATAGGAAGATTGCCGAAAATCCGAAGCTTCTGAACCAGGAAGATCCAGAAAGGAACTGGATTTTAAAAATTGCACCAATTCGTCTTACTCGAGAAGCAAGAAATCTCCTTTCCGGAGAGATGCTGGCGCGGTGGAATCAGGCGGTCAAAGAACAGTTGGTCGCCTCCCTGGTGCCCAGCAGTTATCCAGTCTTACAAGAAGGAGGAGAGATAAAACCTGATTTGGGCGATGAATTGACGACTCAGCAATGGGAGAAGATAGCCCGAAACTTTTTTAATACGTTCTTGGTTCATTAATACGGATTTGAGTACACAAGTTGAAGCCCGAACAAGGAGATATGGTGATGAGGAAAGCTATAATAATGAGCGTGATGGCATTGTGCATTGGTCTAATTGTCGTCACATACGCCGGTGGAGAGAAAAAGACAGAGGCCTCTTCATCAGAGGGTATGTCTGAGACTCTTAGTCTGGGCCGTGTGGCAAAGATATA
>LJVD01000072.1 GCA_001304225.1 candidate division Zixibacteria bacterium SM1_73 | reverse complement strand
CCAGAGAATTGTGAGCCGCAACGGTAATCCCGGTGGACCCGCAAACCCGGGAGATTTCTTCCACCGCTATCGAATAGCTGACGGTGTCATATCCCGTTCCACCGTATTCTTTGGGGGCCACCATCCCCAAAATCCCCATGTCTCCCAGTTTTTTCACGGTATCAAAGGAGAACTCCACTTTCTCGTCGAGGGAGGAAGCCTTGGGTTCGATTTCTGCTTCTGCAAACTCCCGTATCTTTTGGCGAAATCCTTCGTGTTTTTGGCTGAGCTTCATATAGTTCTCCTCCGATTAATCCTTCAAAAGAAGACGGGAGATAACGATTCTTTGGGCTTCCGAGGTACCCTCGTAGATTTCTGTCACCCGTGCATCCCGGAAGTATCTCTCCACGGCATATTCTTTCATGTAGCCGTATCCACCATGGATCTGAACCGCCTCATTCACTACTCGGTTTGCTACTTCCGATGCATAAAGTTTGGCCATAGCAGCTTCCCGGCTGCATCTGACGCCCTGGCTGTGAATGTAAGCAGCACGATGAACCAAAAGCCTGGCCGCATCTATCTGGGTCGCCATGTCCGCTAACTTGAATTGAATCGCCTGGAAATTGCAGATGGGTTGGCCAAATTGAACTCTTTCTTTGGAGTATTTTAAGGCTTCATCAAACGCAGCTTGAGCTATACCGATTGATTGCGCTCCCACTGCGATTCTGCTGGGGTCCAAAAGAGAAAGGGCGATTTTGAACCCTTCATTTTCCTTTCCCAAAAGATTCATCTTGGAAATCTTACAGTCTGAAAAGGAAAGCTCGCGAGTATCCGAGCCCTTCAGTCCCATTTTCTTCTCGTTAGCTCCTACGGAGAATCCTTCGGTCCCTTTCACCGCCAAAAGGCAAGAAATCCCCTTGGACTTAAGCTCCGGTTTGGTGGAAACGAAGACCACGAAAAGATCGGCGATCCCGGCATTAGTGACAAATGCCTTGGTGCCATTGAGTATATAGTGATCGTCCTTTGGCA
The DNA here is from genome assembly GCA_001304225.1 of candidate division Zixibacteria bacterium SM1_73. Lineage (GTDB taxonomy): Bacteria > Zixibacteria > MSB-5A5 > MSB-5A5 > SM1-73 > SM1-73. Next base: position 12,095 of record LJVD01000072.1, on the reverse strand, counting down.
CCGCACTGGTTCGGAGGCTTCCGGCGTCAGTGCCCGATCCCGGCTCGGTCAGGGAATATGCCCCTATCTTTCCGCCCTTTGCCAAAATCGGAAGATAATCTTTCTTCTGCTCAGAGGTTCCGAATCTTAAGATAGCATCGCATACTAAAGAGTTATGCACTGAAATCGAAATCTCCAAAGCTGCGCAGGCCTTGGCGAATTCCTCCATTATCAGGATGTAGCTGATGAAATCGAAATTGGATCCGCCAAACTCCTCGGGAACCATAATTCCCATGTAGCCCAAACTGGCAAGGTCCTGATAAATCTCTTTCGGGATTTCCTCGTTTTGATCAAACTCCTCAGCACGAGGTGCCAAGGTATTCTTGGCGAAATCAGCGGCAGCCTCTTTTACCATTTTCTGTTCTTCAGTAAGTTCAAAATCCATAAAAGCTCCTTGTTTTATTCATACCTCACGCTCGACGCGTAGCAGAGCCTTCATGGCTCTGCGAAGGGGTAAACCCTCCGCTACGCGACCTTTAAGTTGGTTTGGCGAGAAATAATAAATCCTCCACCAAAACAAATTAAACGGAAGGTATACGTATTTCTATACAAATTCAAGAGAAGACTCGCGCAATATTGATCAACCCGCCTTTCTGCTGTGCGTGTGATGTTATCTCCTCACGGCATTCCCACCAAAGGCGGGACCCGTCTGTCCAGAAGGGCACCCGTATGGGTGGGCAGGTGGATGATAACATCCACCCTAAAGCGAGTTATCAGTTTTTATGCCGCTTGTCTGAATATCATAGCGGTCACGGTCCTATCGTTTCCGCCCATGCTGATCAGCATTCCATAGGGTCTGTCGGATTTTATTTCGACTTGGCAGTCTCCGGCCTTTCCTGTTAGTTGATGCAATAGATCCACAGCCTGCCTAACTCCGGTTCCTCCGGTGTAGTGCCCGAAACCAACAAGTCCGCCGGTGGCGTTGGTAGGCATTTCCCCATCAATGGCGGTTTTGCCTTCTGCCACAAACCCGGCAGCTTCGCCATAACCGACCACACCGGTTGCCTCCACATGAAGCAATCCGCCAATGGTGAAGCAATCATGCACTTCTAGAACGCCGAGCTCCTTGGGACCCAGACCACTCATCTCATATGCCTTCTCCACCGACTTTCGGGTGGTGGTGAGTCTGGTTCGATCCTCTGGCAGTCTTGTTACATCTGCCTGGGATTGACCGAAGCCCACCACTTCTACGGCATCTTTTTTGTCAATGCCTATCTTCTGCAACCCTTCCTCAGAGGCAAAGATCAAAGCGGAGCAGCCATCCGATACTTTGGAACAATCATACACGTTCAGATGATCGCAGAACACCTTTGGATTGGGAGGGGTCATCCCAGCCGCCACCAAATCCTCTATGCGGTTGTGGTATTCCTGGGCTTTGGGATTTTTTCGGGCGTTGGTAACAGCGCGAGCATACCAATGAGCCATTCCTTTCCTCATATAATCATAGCCGAATTTCTCATAACAGGTTCCAGCCCTGTCCGAAAACTGACCCGGGAAAAAATAGGCATGACCGTTCTTGCGCTGGGACTTATAGTGTCCAGCTCCAGCTAAAATATCCGCCCCATAGATTGCTTTAACCGTATTCTGCACCTCCACGCCCATGGTCAAAACCACATCTGCCAAATCCGAGCAAATGGTCTTGATGGCAGTATACAGTGCTAATCCCCCTGATCCGCACGCACCTTCCACTCTGGTGCAAGGCCTATACTCCAATGCAGGATCGATGAAGGGAATAAACCCTGGCAGGTTGCCCTGCCGGTTGAATCTGGCCGCCATGAAATTCCCAATAACCCCTTCATCAATGTTATTAACGTCATTGATTTGAGCGATTACCCCTTTACCAGCCTCAGATATGTACTCCTCCAAACCCGGACGCGGCTTCTTGGGATGAAATTCCCTTCTGCCCGAGCCAAAGGATACTGTGTTATAGCCTGCGGCAGCATAGACTGGCTTTCTTAACTTCTTCATTCTTTACCTCCTTGAGTTAAGTATCCTCGTATTTCGTTTATCGTTTGCGAAGCTCGTATGGTTCGACTTTGCTCACCATAAATCGACGCTCGCTTGTGGAAGCTCGAAGCTGGAAAAAAACCAACTTCCACTTACGAACCTCCAGCTTCCATGCGAGAATCGACACCGTCAAACGAGCCTCAAATGTGCATCAGATGTAATCGTTGATTGGCCCGTAAAGGTGATAGAATCCATTGAGCAAAACGCTGTTCACATCGTCGGCTGATTTTGCCACGCCGGTTTCAACCAGGAATTCCCCGATTTTCTTGGAATTCTTAAGATATGCTTTTGCCAATTTTGCTCCAAGGCTATCCGAAGCATTCAAGTTCTTAAAATATACGGAGAGTTTCTCATTCTTTTTCGGATCCATCAAAAGTTTCCTCCAGGGAATGGTGCCTTCAGGATAAGCTCCTAATTTTTTGTCTATCTCTCCGCTCCAGCCTTCTGGGTCAAACATCTCATACTCACCTTTATCCAGACCATATACCCCGGCAGGACGCCCCTTTTCATATTTCAAGAATCCATCTTTCTGACTCCCATCCGCGTGCTGACCACCCAATACCTTCTTCTCAACCATCTTGGCAAGCAAATCATCCTTTAGGTCCTCACCTTTTATATATCCAGAGACCGTCTCGGATATGCACTGGTAAACGTCCACACCCACATAATCAATCAGTTGGAAGATGCCCATGGGTCTGATTAAAAGGTCTTGGCTGACTTTGTTCATGATGTAAATCGCTCCCGGCAAGGTATATTCAGGAGCCAACTTTTTCGCTTCTCTTATGGCATATAAGCCATCTCTTAAGAAATGACCATTCCCTATAAAACCAGCAATGTCGTTGGCTGGAACAATGGTCTTGCGTAACCTTTTGGCAAGCTCCAACGACATGTCTTTCAATTCGGGGTTGATCCTATCTGCCGCGATCAGCTCTGCTAATCTCTGAACCGCCGGCGGATTGTAAAAGTGGAAACCGATTATCCTTCCTCCCAAATTTGCCTCATTGTTGAGAACGTGAATAGGAATAGAGGAGGTGTTGGTGAAATACACGGTGTCTTTGTCGGAGAGCCGATCCAGTTTCTTGAGCAGATCCACCTTAACGTTCTTGTCCTCCACTATGGCTTCAAAGATCATATGAGAGTTTTTCACCATATTTAGATCTGTCCCCAATCTGAGCACTGACATGGCATCATCCACAAATGCCGCTATGATGTCGTAATTTTCCACCAGATTTTCGCGGTCCCTATACAAGTCTCTCAACAAAACAGTTGTCTTCTCTCCAGCTTTTGTCAACTGAGCTCTGAGGTAACTCATAAGACCATCCAGAGCTATTTCGTTGATGTCTATCAAATTCAGGCGGTAGGGGACATTTTTGTTCTCTGGCTTGAGCTTCTGTTTTGCCATCTCCTGAGCCAAAAGAAGCGAAATACCGCTCCCCATCTTTCCAGCCGCCCCAATCACTGATACATTCCTAAGTCTCTCATCAAAAGTCATATACAACCTCCACAGTTCTTATTTTTAGTTTAAATTTAGTAATACATTCTTCACTTTGTTTCAAGCCAAAGAGCTTGTGAAAAATATAACATGCTTTTTGGAAAAAACAAAGGAATTTTTTAATTTTTTGCGAAAAAAACAACGCCCCTCCCAAAGATGGGACGCTGCAGAGATCATGCTCCTTATACCTTCTGCATAATCGCCAGCACCTAACTTACGTTAGATGCTGGTTTTTTCATTTTTAAAAACCCAAATCTCTGAAAAATGTTTCGTTTGTCTAATGTAGATTTTCTGCAATCGGATCAATTCCAAAACAGCTATAAAGGTGACCACCATCACCAATTTTATTGGGCTATCTGAAAAAAGCTCGGTGAAGACCATGCCGTCTTTTTGAGCCAAGCAGCTCAAAACATATTCGATTCTTTCTTCGATGGTAACCCTGGGATAATTTATGGTGTGGAATGTCTCCTTGGGCTGAGAATCGAGAATCTTTTTGAAGGCAGACATCAGGTCATATAAACTTGCCTCCACTAAAATCTCTTCTTTGGGCAATCCCGATAAATCGGGATCAGTGCGGGGAAACCAATGGGATTGTTCTTCCTCTTTTCCTTTTAAAATCTGGGCAGCCTCCTTGTACTTTCTATACTCTAATAGTGCTTGAACTAATTCCTCTCTGGGATCTTCCTCCTCTTCCTCATCCGTAGTTTTGGGGAGAAGCATCCTGGCTTTGATTCGGATCAGGGTGGCGGCCATGACGATGAATTCGCCGGCAACCTCTAAGTTCAAAACCTTCATCAACTCAATATATTCCAAATATTGCTTGGTGATATGAGCGATGGGAATATCGTAGATATCTATCTCGTCCCTTTTGATAAGGAACAAAAGCAAGTCTAACGGACCTTCAAAAACGTCCAGTTTAACCGAATATGCTGAACTTTCTTCTTGTAGTTTTGTTTCGATCGATTCCATTCTCCCCCTCTCAATTATTCACGAGCAATCTCCTGTTAGCATGCTTTTGTTTTATTAAGCTGGATCCTGCTTTAATTTTTTCACTTTTGCCTCTATTTTTTTTTAAATCATATTCTTACTCTGCTATTCTAACCAGAGATGTTTCCTAATTTGCCCATAAGCTACACCGCAACCACGTATGGTTTTTGATCCGGTTTTTGTGGCAATGCTGCCGTTACCTTCTGATCTTCAGCCCATAACCAAGCAGTGATAGCTTCCTTAATGTTTTCTAAAGCTTCCTCTTCGTCCTTACCTTGGGAAACACACCCCGGAAGCGCTGGGCATTCAACAACAATCCAACCATCTTCTGCCCGTTCAAGCGTTACATGGAAAATCATAATCCTTTCCTCCTACATTAAATGCAACGATGATCAGCAATTTGACCTATTGCATCGGGACTGCAAAATCTCGCTGCAACGGAAACCGTCTATTTCAATTTCATTGCCCCTCTCACTTCCTGCATGGTCTTTTGGGCTGTGGCTCTGGCTCTTTCTGCTCCTAAGTCTAATACCTTCTCCACATACGGCAGATTATTTTCCAACTCGGCTCGTCTCTGGCGGATAGGCTTTAAAGCTTTGTTGACGATTTCAGCACAGACCTTTTTACATTCCACACACCCCAATTTTCCGGTTGAACAGCGTTGATGAATGGTTTTATGATCCGGATTGTAAATCTTTTGCAGAAGATAAACCGGGCATTCGTCGGGATGTCCGGGATCACCAAGATGTACCTTGGTGGGGTCAGTATACATTATGGAAATCTTTTTGGAAGTCGACTCTTCCGATTCTCCCATGGTTATGTCGTTATTATAGGATTTGCTCATCTTTCGGTTGTCTATTCCCAGGATTCCCGAAAACTGGCTGAGTTTGGCTTGAGGCTCAGGAAAAACCTCACCATATAAACCATTGAACCTTCGTGCCACCTCCCGAGTGAGCTCAATATGGGGCAATTGGTCTTTTCCCACCGGAACCCAGTTAGCCTTGTAGATCAAAATGTCTGCGGCCTGAAGAAGCGGATAGCCCAGAAACCCATAACTATCCAAACCCAATTCCACGCTCTTTTCCTTATATGAAGGGACCCTCTCCAGCCACGGAGTGGGAACGATCATGGAGAAAAGGAGATGCAGCTCCGCATGCTCCTTGACCTGGGATTGGACGAAAATAGCACATTTTTCAGAATCAAGTCCTGCGGAGAGGTAATCTATGGTAACTTCTATTATTCTGTCATAAAGGTCGGAAGTATGATCGAAATCAGAGGTCAAAGCATGCCAATCCACTATGCAACAATACATCTCATAATCTTCTTGGAGCTGAACCCAATGTCTCAAAGCCCCTTCTAAATTACCCAGATGCAATTTGCCAGTGGGTTGCATGCCGCTTAAGATCACTTCCTTTGCCATCTATTATTCTCCTGAAAACCTTTCAAGGTTCAAAGTTCAAGGTTCGAAATTGCAAAAAACTAAGCACTGACTACTGATAACTGACAACTATTTTCAATCCAAAAACAGATACTGTTTCCATCTTTTATCTGAAATACCGATAAACTGCTGGATGAAAGTGATGTGATTGGGCCTTTTGGGACGACGCAAAAGTTTGAGTCCAGCCTGTTCCGGAGTCCGGTCGCCTTTGATGTTATTACATTTAAGGCAGGCACAAACCAAATTCTCCCAGGTGTCGTTGCCCCCATAGATTTTTGGAATCACGTGGTCGACGGTCATGGAACCGTGATTGACGCCGCAATATTGGCACCTGTGTCCATCCCTTTTTATGATGTTCTTGCGGGTTAAAAGTATCCTCTTGTTTGGCACTTTGATATAAAATCCTAACCTCACCACGCTGGGCACTGGGAAACTCAAGGAAACTGAGTGAATCATGTATCCGTCGTGCTTCTCTATGATTTCGGCTTTGCCCAAATATACTAAAATTATAGCCCTTTTCACCGTGCAAACCGAGAGCGGCTCATAATTTTGATTTAAAACCAGAACGTTTCTGTGTAACATATGCAACCTTGCTTTATAAGCCTTTAGTATCTATAATCTTATACAATTTAAGATATTTTTCAAGTATGTCAATTATTTTTTTATGGATTCCGACAGGGTTTTCAGGGAAATCCGGAGTTGGAATCTCCTGACAAAGAGAACCTGGAACGCCAACTTCATGTGATTGATCTTCCGGCCAAGGAGATTAAACAGGTTAGAAAAAGGAATCAGAAAGCAAGTCCAAAAGATTGGCGAATCTACTTTCTGGTGTTCCGGTTGATGCGATTCAAGCTTATCTGACTTTCACCTTTTTCCCCATGTCTCAAAGAACATGATCTCAGAAATAGGCCTACGCACTGGAGGTAGAGGTTCGTAAGCCGGATAACCGATGGCAATGACCGTCATTAGCCGGACCTGCGGTGGAACGCTGAGCGTAGTTTTAATCTCATCCTCCACGGCCAGACTAGCCCCAGCCCATACCGCTCCTAAACCTAAGGCGTGGGCAGCCAAAAGGATGTTCTGACATGCTGCGGATACCGACTGGGTGCTCCACAGCATTTGTGTCTTTTCGAAATCTTCCTCAATCTCAACCACACTCGTATCGCAGAAAGCAAAGATATGGACCGGTGCTGAGAAAATTCCAGACCAGAATGGTCTGATCTTGTCCAGCGGAATGCCATGACCTTCAAAATAATCCTTCATTCGATTCAAAAAAGCCTCCAGCACCTTTTCTTTGGTCTCTTTATTTTTGACCACCACAAATTTCCACGGTTGATCGTTATTGGCTGAGGGTGCCCAGCTCGCGGCTTTGAGAATTTGCTCTATCTTGGCTTGCTCGATATCTCTGTCCTGAAACCGCCGAATACTTCTTCGTTCCTTGATAGCTCTCAGCACTGGATTTGTTTCGAAAGGAGATTTTTCGCTCGGTCCGCCACCATCAGGATAGAGAAGCTTCTCCGCGACCTTGACCGCCATGGTCTCGAAGTAGGGCCAGTTCCCGGTAATGATGTTTCCGTCCACTACACAAACCTTGTTGACATATTCGCCACCAGCTTCTTGTATGTTTTCAATTACTTCTGGATGACCAGTTGCTTTGCAACCCTCTATTACTTCGGCAACCGCTAAGATCAAGGGCCCATGGCAGATGCCAGCCAGCACCAAGCCTTTCTGATGTGCCTCCTTTACCATACGAACTATACGTAAGCTCTCCTTCTTCAGAAGATTTTGGGGACTATTTCCGCCCGGGAAGAAAAGGACATGGTAACGGGACAGATCAACTTCTGGAAGGAGCAAGTCCGTTTTGATTTGCTTCTGTTCGGAGCGGTCCCATCCTTTTTCCGTTCTGTTCCAGAGATGTCCTGTCAGCAGAGTATCAGTGCCAGCGATGTCGGCTTTTGCCCCCCAATCCTCCCAGTGTTTCTTGAGGATCATGGTCTCGTGGTAATCGAAATCCTCTCCAAGCAAAATGAGAAAACGATATCCGGAAAGATCATAATCATGCTTCTCTCCTGTCCTTTCCCACCACATCTGATCACACATGGGACTTCCTCCTATTAAAGAAAATAACAGACTTAACATAATAAAATTCCCAAAATAACTTTTCAGTTTCATAACTTACCTCCTATGGGTATTCAAAGTAAAATTTCCAATATACTGGCTTTAGTGATACTTTTGTCTGTAAGATCACTCGCTTCAATTAATACAAACGCACTAAATGTTATTACATTGTCATTGCGAGCGATTGCGAAGCAATCTCCGAGCATTGAGATTGCTTCGTCGCTTCGCGCCTCGCAATGACATTTTATTTAATACGTTTATATTAGTCTCGTAGATCAACCATCCCCAAGGGAGTTTGACAACTCTCTCGTCTGTGATGGCTTTAGGTAACGGATTCACCGTGAACGGATTCATCCTGATCCCGCCTTAGGCGGGAGAACGGACAAGGTGTCCGTTACCAACAAGGAAGAAATTATTCATCCGCCAGAATTTTTTGGTAAATGCTGTATTCTCTTTTAAAAAACAAGATAGTGAACAAAAAAGCAATTCCAATTAGTACTATGTAATAATATGGTCTTGCTTCTGCATAAAATCTACTGTAATCCGAACTTATTATCAGAAACGTGGAAGAGGTGGAAATGAAAATACTAACGACAATCAGGGCTCTGGGCAAAACATATCCTAATAATTTCATCAGAGTGACTTTGTCTTTGGGAAATTTATAGATCATTTTGATCAAATTCTCTTTTTTCCCAAAATAGTAATACCTTATGAATTCTTTATAGGAATACCCTTTTTGTGAAGGATAACTGCTTTTTATCTTAAATAAACTGAGGTAGCTAAGGATAATTATAATAGAGACCAGTATTACTTGAAAAATTATCACGGCCACCCATCCTCGCCCGAAGATAGAGACCAAGGGATTGGTTTCTCTTTCCAGATCAGGTGTTACCATATAAGTTGTTATTACATCCCAAAAGCGAGTTAGGATAAGGAGCAAAGTTAAAAGGAAAAATTCTAATTTGCTTTTGCTCATTTTTAAGCGGGGTACTAAATATCGATTTGTAGAAGTTAACAACTGTGATGCTGGTTGGTAAATCTTTTTGTCAAGATAATTATTGAATATAGCTATTTGTCTTCAAAATATTCCTTTATGATCTGTCTGTGAGCTAGAAAGGCAATGTTTGAGGGCACTTGGTCTTTCCCAAAGAATCTTACTTCCTCTGCGTCATCTCCAGGCTTTATCTCTCCCCCTTTTACTTTGGCCCAATACATCACCAAAACCGCGTGTGTTCTTGGATCATCCTTTCCGGAGTATACACCAAATAGACCTTCAAGCTCGACATCCAAGTTTATTTCCTCTTTGGTTTCGCGAATGGCACATTTTTGTGGCGACTCGTCGTATTCCATAAATCCAGCCGGCAGACACCAATCTCCCTTATAGGGTTCATACTTTCTTTTGACCAAAAGAATCTTGTTATCCTTTTCGATCACCACTCCTGCTGCCGGGACGGGATTATGATAAAAAACAAACTTGCAAACTGGACATACTTTTCTTTGCTTGTGATCGATTCTTTTGTTGATCATCTCCGCCCCACACCTGGGACAATATTTATAAGTCTTTTCAATATCCCTGGTCAAATCTGTTTCATTCGCCTCATCCGCTGACCTTTTTCTTTTATAGATTTTCCCACTCTCTTTTACCTTGGTCACCGGACTACGCGTCCAGGTTCTTCTAATCTTAGGCTTCTTTATCTTTACTTGATCAGCCCGTTTTGCTTTTTTCATTTTGTGCTTTTAACCTCTTTCTCGAACACCCTGAGGGATACTGGTCCTACAATTCTCGATTCTAGTAGATCTTCAGGATTACTATGGTGAAATCGTCATAAGGAGGGATACCACCTGTAAAATCAGCTGCCTTCTCTATTATCCTATCTTTCAGCATTTCCGGATCAAGAGAACGATTCTTTAAAAGCAGTTCCAAAAGCCTCTTCTCTCCGAACTCTTCACCCTTGTCATTGAAATTTTCAGTCAAGCCGTCTGAATAGAAGAATATAATGTCATTCCTTTGAAGGGGCACCTCGCCTTTTTCATATACCGCCTCCTCGAAGGCTCCCAATATCAAACCTCCGGTGTCCAAAAACTCTATCCTGCCATCCTGATGGATCACCATCGGATAATTGTGTGGATCAAGTTCACCATAAAAAACTGTGGCAAATCTTTCTGGTGAAGTGGAGGAGAAGATCAACTGATTTATATTGGCTATCACCAGGGAGGGACACAATCTGTTTCTCACCTCTGCTCTCAACGAAGCGTGAACCAAAGACATCAGCATGGCCGCGGGTATGCCTTTGCCTGTGGCATCCGCAATGGCAATCCCTACCCGACCCTCCTCGGTTGCCACAAAGTCGTAATAATCACCGCCCACTTGTCGAGCCGGTTGGGTGAATGCGCAAATCTCAAAAAAATCCCCTTTGGGGCACACCTTGGGCAACAAACCCAGCTGAATCTGGCGAGCTAATGCCAACTCCTCTTCCAGTCTCTGTTTCTCCAAGGATTCCTGGTAAAGGCGGGCGTTGTTCATGGCAACAACCATCTGATTAGCCAACACTCCCAGAAGGGTGAGGTCCTCGTAACTATACCTGAATCGGGTGGTCTTTTTGGACAGGCCGATAAACCCTGCCAATTCATCTTGACTTTTCATCGGCACGACCAAGAACACCCCCAATCGTGAAAGGAGGCCAAAAAGCAAGCTCTTCTTTTCTGTCCCACCCAGGTCACTCAAAAGAACAGGTCTGGTTTTCTCCTTTAAAACTGGAAACATCGGGTCACTCTCATTAAACAGATGGGTCTTCTCATCTTGAAGATTATCAGAAAATAAGGCATATTCGCTTCTTCTCAATTCTTCGGATCTCTTCTGGTCAGCCGCGCAAAGATAGACGTTTTCCACTAACATCTCTTTTTTCAATACGTCAACCACCGTCTCTCTCAGCTCCCGGAAATCAAAAATGGTTACCAGCTTCCGGCTGAAGGTCTCCATCATGGCACGATAGTCTGATCTGTCCTTAATGAAAAATTTCTTGATCAAATCGTCCAACTGCGACATGATCGGTTGAAAGAAAATTATGGCTAAAATCACAAAGCCGATGTCAACGGCCGGGGTCTGTCTTCCGATCATGTTCTGAATGAGTTTTCCGAACTGTCTGATGATCAAAAAGTATGCTCCCACAAAAAGGGCCGTGGTCAAAGTATAAACCAAACTCTGCCTGACGATCAACCTCACATCCAAGAAATGATGTCTGATGATGGCCCAGGCTATGGATCCGCTCCCCACCACCAAAGCTACTATGGTCAAAAAATACCTTGAAGTATCGGATAAATCCAAAGGGGTCAGAACCGGAAGGATGAAGACGACCGCATAAAGTCCCACCGATGACCTTATACCCCAGATAAGTAACCGGACCTGCTTTTTGAGGGTGGGGATTTTGATCTTTTTATATCCTTGATACAGAAGCCAGACGGCCAAAATCAGATAAATCAAATCTATCAGGGAGTGAAACTGAACATGAATTTCATACAACACTCCAAAAAAGACTGCCACATATTTCAATATCGCAGAGATGGGATCTAAAAAAAACCGTGCCAAAGAGCCCATTTTTTCCACATCTAAGGAACTAATAATTCTGCTGGGCTCATAGAAAACTAAAACCAGGAAAAGGTGAAATGCGTGGGGAATAAAGATCAAATATTTAATTTTGGGATATCTTTTCAGATAGCGGTTCTCCTCGGGAAAAACCAAAGAAAATAATAGCAGAAAAGGGAAGAAAAACTCCCAAAGGTAAAAGATGTTACGAGTCAAAGGTGCCCTAACGAATTCATCCGGAACTCCTATGACTCTTATTATGGTTCCCAGGGAGGCTAAAAGAGGTGCCAGGCCTGCAAAAAGAAGCATCAGGCTGGTCACCCGATTGACCCGGCTTTTGGGGTTTTCTTTTAAGATTATTCCGCCCAAAAACAGAAGTATCGCCCCACAAGCCAAATAAACTGAAGCTACTAATATCTGTAAGTGCAAAG
>LJVD01000071.1 GCA_001304225.1 candidate division Zixibacteria bacterium SM1_73 | reverse complement strand
AGGACTGGCTGTTGTGTGTAAAGCAGATTGCCTGAAGCAGAGTTTTGTAGTCAAGCACGTGCGCAGGACTGCTTGACAAAATTAGATCTGAGGGTCATACCGCTTCCAGAAAGAGGCGTTTGAAAGCTTCCTTTCTCTCCTTTCTTATCAGCATAATGATGGTATCTCCTTCCCGGAATCTGGTATCGCCTCTGGGAATTATTACCTCATTTCCTCTTAAGCCGGCGATTATTATGCAATCCTTGGGCAGTTGGAGCTTGGAGATTTTTTTGTTAATCAAAGATGACTCTTTGGAAAGCTCGGTTTTGAATATCTCAACCCCGCCCTCTTTGAATGCCAGAAGCGGTATGGCCATGCCAGCGTCTATTTTTTCCTCAATCAAAGAGGCAATAATCTTGGGGCTGGATACGGTAGCGTTCACTCCCAAAGAGGTAAAGAGTTCCTCATTTTTCGGCTCATTGACTCGGGCAATAGTGCGCGGAATCAGATAGACCAATTTGGCTAACTGACAGATCACCAGATTATCCTCATCGTAACCGGTGACTGCAACTAACACGTCTGCCCGATTAGCTCCCATATCCAGAAGAGTCCCCAATTGGGCACCATCGCCAAATACCACCGACTCTCCTAACTCATCGGAAAGCTTATCATATCTGGCCGGATCTTTTTCAACTAAGACGACTTCGTGCCCTTCCTCCATGAGAAGCTTGGTCAAGCTGTAACCTACATCCCCACCGCCGACAATTACGATATACATAAGACCTCGCTTTTTTCGTGCTATAGACTTTGAAGATTCACTAAGCTTGCGTTATCTATGAAAGAGCTCTGGAAAACTCCTTTTGCAGGGCTGGGAGCCCTGCCTACGAAGGCGGAGATCATTGATTCTTCGTAGGTCGGGCACCCTGCCCGACCGCTCCACCACTACAACAAGAACTGTTTGAATTTTTCAGCTATTATGGTTGTGGGACAGATGATGTTAAGTCCCATCTCCCCAAAAGCTTTAGCTCTTTCGGGATCGTACACCCGAATGATGATTTTAGGAACTTTGAACCTCTGTTTGACCAACTGAGCGGCCATGATATTGGTGTTATCGCTGTTGGTTAAACCCAAAAAAGCATCTGCCCCCTCTATACCCGCTTGGGCCAAAACCGGAACATCAATCCCCATTCCCAAAATCTTTTCTCCTTTAAATTCCTTGGGAAGCCTGCTAAAGGAGCTCTCCTTTGAGTCTATTATTGAGACCTCGTTTTTGTCCGAGTCAAGCCAGGATGCCACCTCTGCACCCACCAGACTGCATCCCAAGATAACCACTTTCATGTTTTTCTCCATTTAATTAATTCCCAACCTATGAAAGAGATTAAACGAATTTAGAACCTGTTCAATTTGTTTAATCTGTTGGGAAATAGTCCATTACTCTGGCAGCTTGTCGATAACCACCTCACATGGGGCTTTACGCAAGAGAGTGTCGGTGGTTTTTCCCCAAATATTCTGGGTCCCGCGCCAGTTGGGACGGATTCCCAGGACGATCACATCCACCTGATTGTCCTTAGCCACCTTGACGATTCCTTCTCCTGCTTCTCTTGCTCTTTCCAATTTAAGTATCGGAACCAGGTGATGAAGTTCCACGATCTCTTTTCCTCTTTTCAAAGCTTCATCTGCTTGTGCTTCTGCCTCGGGGATGGGAGCGTTTAAAGGTAAAGTTCGAGGAATTTCCAATACGTAGGTCAATACGATTTCAGCCTCCTGTTCTGTTCCCAGACGGCAGGCTAACTCTATACCCTTTTCCGAATAAGGAACCCCCGATGTAGGCACCAAAATTCGCTTAAAAGCCCCCACAGCATAGCGAGCTTTAGCCACAGCCGGCTGAATCTGACGAGGGGGATGTAGCATCCACCACAACAGACCGCCCATTGATATGGTGAAAAGAACAGCTAATGCCGCTCCCAAAAAGGTCACCTGTGGTTCCATTTTCTTTCCTTTGGATTCCATTTAGGACCTTTCCTACGGTCTCTGCGGATCCTGAGATACTTTACCACGAAATTGAGCCGATAAAGTCCTAAAGCCAAAAGTCCACCACCCACAAGCAGAGGCATTATCATGATGTTCTGACTTAGCGACCGAAACAAGATTATCGCTCCTAATATTACCATAAGAGTGCTGGTGATAATCTGATAATAATCCATCTTAGACAATTTATCTGGCATGTCTGCGCTAGATTGACCAGGCCTTAACAAGCTCATTTTAATTCCGTTCTCTTTTTATCTCTTTCAGCTAAAGCTATTTTATATTGTTCTAATAAATCGAATTCTTCTGCCGAGGTCAATACATCCATCTGCTGTTTTTCCCAATTGTGCTCGATGCTCTTGAAGATGGGAAGTCCTCTTGATTTTCGATACCAGGCGTAATAACCAAAGCAGAGAAGAACCCAGGCAGGTCCGGCAATTCGTCCAATGGAGTGGGTCAAAACCACCATGAAGAGTATCGTTCCCACTCCCAACGTTCCGATGACTCCTAAAACAGGAAAGAGGACTTTTCTTCCCTTATATTTCAATTTAATATTCAAAGGCATCTTATAAGGTCGAGGTGTCCAGGGCTCGGAAAACCGCAACTTAATTAAGGCTATGAATACCATGGTATATCCCAAAGTAGCTCCGAAGGCATACATGTTTGCCAGAGTGTCCATGGCGGATGGAGTGAGAAAGGATAATATGGTTTCAAATACCCCAATCCCCGAAAATACCAAAATGGTGCGAATGGGAGTCTTGTATTTGGGATGAACCGCATCAAACCAGGGACTGATGATTCCGAACTTGCTGAGATAATAAGTCAATCTGGATGATCCCACTATGCCTGTGTTCGCTGAGATGAAAAGGATCAAGGCGCCTAATGCGGCGGCAAAGGGTCCTGCTATCAAGCCCACGAAAGGTATGGCTTCGGCTAAAACCGCAACGGGATTGTCGATGTTTGCGGCAAACTCCTGCCAGGGCAGTATCCCTAAACCTAAGGTCGAAAAAGCCACAGCGAAGATGAATACGGTGAAGATCAACGTGATGGAGGTGCGGGGAATGACTGTGGCTGGACGTCTGGTCTCCTGTGCCACCTCCGAGATCGATTCCAGACCTACGAAGGATATGATGGCTATGGATGAGCCATACATGAAGTTATGCAGCGAGGGAAACTGGGTATTCCATTGATGAGCAAGCAACTCAGGCCGCCAGGCAAATAGGAAAGCTAAGATGACCAAAGCTGACTCGGTAGCAATAACCACCGCGCCTATGACTTCATTCACAAAAGAAGATTCCCGTATTCCTCTTACGTTGAGCCAGATTAAAAATCCTATTAGGATAAGAGTCTCAGCACACCACACCGGATTGACATTGTGAAAAGGTCCAATATTGGTTACGAAACTTGCTATGTCTCTACCTATTATATAAGGCATGAAGAAATTGATATAGCCAGCAGAAGCAGTGGCAAAAAGGGCGATGTCAATTGTATAATCCAAAAGCAGGGCTGATCCAGCTACAAATCCCGAAAAATCGCCCAAGCCACGAAGGGCAAAGTAAGATCCTCCTCCCGCCACCGGATAAGCTGAGGCAAGCTCGGTATAAGCTAATCCGATCATTATATAGACGATCCCGGCCAAAGCGAACACCAGGCTGGTTGCCCCCTGAGCATAAGCCATGACCAAGCCTAAGGCAACATAAGTGTCCGCTCCCACGTCCGCAAAGCCCCACATGTAGGAGCCCCAGACCGAGACGTCTCTTCTGAGTTCAGACTTTCCCTGGCGGGGAGCAGCTTTTGCTTCGACGGTCATAGTACGCTTACAAGTTTCTTCCCGTTAGAACCAAAAGGATCGTACTTGGACAATCTATCAGGCTTGGACGAAGAAGGTGACGGTTAGACTTCAAGATGCTCATCTTAACTCTACCTTCTTTTTATCTCTCTCAGCCAGAGCCAATTTATACTGTTCTAATAAATCAAATTCTTCCGCCGAGGTCAACACGTTTATCTGTTCCTTCTCCCAATCGTGTTTGACGCTTCTAAAAAGCGGGAGTCTTTGTCTTCTTCTATACCAGGCATAATAGATGAAACAGAAGATGATCCAAGCTGGTCCCGCAATCCGTCCGATGGAATGAGTCCAGACCACTTCGAAAAGAATAGTGGCTACTCCTAACAGTCCAACGATCCCAATTACAGGTAGGCCCACTTTCCTTCCCCTATATTTGAAACTCATGTTGACAGGTACCTTGTAAGGACGCGGGGAATAGGGGTCGGTGAATCTCAGTTTGATCAGCGCGATAAATACCATGGTGTACCCCAAAGTGGCCCCAAAAGCATACATGTTTCCTAAAGTGTGCATGGCTGAGGGGGTGAGAAAGGACAGGATGGTTTCGATTACCCCGATCATGGAGAAAACTAAGATGGTACGGACGGGTGTTCGGTATTGGGGATGAACCTTATCAAACCAGGAGCTGATAATCTTGAATTGGCTTAGAGAGTAGGTCAATCTTGAAGCGCCCATCACGCCGGTGTTGGCTGAGATAAACAGAATCAAGGCTCCAAGTCCGGCGGCAAAGGGTCCTGCCGCAAACCCTATAAAGGGAAGAGCATGTGCCAAGACGGCAACAGGGTTGTCCACATTTTTGGCAAAATCCTGCCACGGAAGGATGCCTAACCCCAGGGTGGAAAATGCCACTGCAAAGATGAAGACGGTGAATATCAAGGTTAAAGAGGTGCGGGGTATGATGGTGGCCGGGCGACGGGTTTCCTGGGCCGCCTGTGAGATAGATTCCAAGCCCACAAAGGAGATGATCGCCAGAGAGGAGCCATACATGAAGTGGTTTAGCGAAGGAAACTGTGTTTTCCACTGGAGTGCCAGAAGTTCCGGCTTCCAAGCGAAAAGAAAGCCCATGATCACCAACGCGGACTCGGTTAAAATCACTATCACTCCGATGACCTCATTCAAAAAAGACGATTCTCTTATTCCTCTTACGTTCAACCAGATTAAGATCCCGATCAGGATCAGTGTTTCTACCCCCCACATTGGATTCACACTGTGAAAGGGTCCAATGTTTGTTGCAAAGCTTTCTATACTGCGACCGAGTACGAACGGCATAAAGAAATTAAGGTATCCGGCCGAAGCCGTAGCAAACAGAGCGATGTCTATGGTGTAATCCAACAGTAAGGCTGAGCCTGCTACAAATCCCCAGAAATCACCCAAGCCCCTGAGACAGAAATACGGACCGCCTCCAGCCACCGGATAAGCTGAGGCCAGTTCGGTATAGGCAAGTCCTATCAGTATGTATACAATTCCTGCTAAGGCAAACACCAAGCTGGTTGCTCCCTGGGCATATGCCATGACCAGACCCAGTGCAACAAAGGTATCTGCCCCCACATCGGCAAAACCCCACATGTAGGAGCCCCACACCGACACGTCCCTTCTCAGCTCAGGTTTGCCTTGCAGAGATGTACTTGTATTGACCATGAGATTTCCTTTCAAAATAAAAAAGACCAGAGGGGAACCCTGTGGTCGTGATGTTCGTTTTTCTGTTCCTCTCTTGACGCCTACGAAGTTAGCTGTCGGGCTCGGATCAAGAGCTGACCCTACCCCCATTTGGGGGATTCGCCCCATGATTAATTTGCACAATGTCCGCTTCGCTTTGCGTGGCGAACACTTGGTTCCTCCGCCCCCCCAATTGGGGGGTTAGGCGACCTATAAAATTTTGTTGCCCTATTATACGAACCCCACAAATTTTTGTCAATAATTTTTTGGAGGTTTCTTTAAAAATGGCAAAGAGGAGGGAAACCGGAGTGTCCACCTTATGGTCATCAACTAATTATGTTGACAATCTAACATGACGTAATAGCCCAATAAGACAACCCCGAGCGAATGGCCGGTTGATAGATAAGGATTTGTGAAGCAGGTTAAGACATGCTTTATTGTAGCCGCCCATTTGGGCGGAAAAATTCCACCCACGTCCATATAGACGGCTACTTCCCCTGCCCAAAAATCAACGAAGCCAAGGCCTAAATTCGTCAGGTTAAAAAGTTGTTGACTTATAGGTGGACCCAGGAAAGTTCTACTCGCTGGGGAGATTATCCGTCCTCAGCCGACTTTGCTCGTGGATGATGACATCCACGAGGAGCCTTGTCAGGAAGTCAGCCAACAGGTTAGCGAGGATAACGGAGACCCGTTTGGGATAATATCCTCCCTGGGCAAATAAATAGCTTAGAGGACAATAACTGGAGTGTCCACCTTTAGGTGGACCAATAGAATGTTTTGCAATATTGCAGGGAATTTTTGGTCAAGCCGAAACTCGACACTCCAAATCCTTAAAGCTTGGTTTTAAGCTCATTCTCATTAAAGCCAGCCTCTTCGATTTTCATCTGTCTAACTTTTCTCATCTTTCTGGCCAGGGTGACAGAATCTTTTAGTATCCTCTCCTCAGCTTCGGTGAGCCCTTCCATGACGGGTATGCCGAGTTTAATCAAAGTTCTCACCATATCCGCCATGGTGCGGTCGTATTTTTCTGCCAGCTTCATGATTCTTTCTTTTAGCTGGTAGGAAATAAAGATATTCAAGCAGTGCTCACCTCTCAGCTTGGTAATACTTTCGCTCATTTTCACCTCCTTTACTTAAGAATTTATTTGCCTACTGCATACTGGCTACTGGCTCTCAAACCATGTGTTTTTTCTTGTGTCCAATTATCACCTGGGGTGTTTTAACCTCAAGCCCATATTTCTCGTGGAAAACTTTCATTAAACGTTTATAAGTTTCCTCCTTCTTTTTGGCTCTGATCAACTTGTCCAGTTCCTTGCGAAAAGGGCTTTTGCAGATCATACAGCTGGTTTCTTCAGTCAGGTGTAGCTTGAAACGAGTTTTCACATAATTAGATAGAAGCATTTTCAATTTGTCCAAAGCTCGATAATGTATTCTTTCTAGTTTATGAATTTTCTTGTTTAGAATCTGGGAGATCTCTTGATAACTTTTATATTCAAAATAAAAATATTCTATGAACCTCCTTTCTAAAGGCGAAAGTTTTCCTATCGCTTCTCTTACCCTCTGATTGGTTTGTTCATGAGCAACCTCTTGGTTGCCTTCATCGCAGGGCTCAGCGAGGGCTGTCCTTTCTATCTCTTCATCTAAACAGTCATAAAGTTCAGTAGCCCAATTTAAGTATCTGATCCGGCTTCTTTTTTTTCTCCCATAGGAGAGGGAAGAATTGTAGAAGTCAACGAAGTGATGTCCACAACGCCTATCTTTCTTCTTTTTATGGTGAGCTTGCCCCGAACCATACGATCCAGGGACGTGTCGGACCTTCTCTTTCATATTCTCATCCTCAGGAATTTTTCAATTCATAGAGAAAGAATAAGAAAGGAACAAGAATAGGCAATCACTTCGCGGTCACATCTGGATCACCTTAGCTTCACTTCGGAATCACTTTGATTCTGAATATTTTTGTTAAGAGAAAACCAGCACCTAACTTAAGTTAGGTGTTGGCCTTTTCCCCTCTGGACGGGAATCTCCAAATTTAGTTGTGCACCGTAACAAAATTGGCTATCTTAGCGTAAAGAGAGCTGAATTGACAAAAGGAGGAGTCATGCAAAAAGAAGAAGAGAAAGAAGATCGACATGGTATGGTAATAGGCGGCATAATTGTCTTGGGGATCGGCATCCTTTTTCTTTTGAGCAATCTGGACATTATTCCCCATATCGGAGAAATGTGGCCCCTTATTTTGGTGGTGGTGGGAATTGCGCTTTTGATTGGCGCTGCCTTTAAAAAAGAACCGAAGAAGAAGGGTAAGACTTCCGAGGCACAAGAATAGAAATTTTTGGGTCTTCTCCAAAATAGTCAATAATCTATAAGCTTGGATTTGCACCAAAAGGCAAATCTATCGCTTTTTTCTGCCTCACCCTCTTTGTCCCCCTCTCCATGTCACGGAGAGGGGGTCGGGGGTGAGGTTTCAATTAAATCAAAACTTTTATGGATGGTAAAAATGAAGTAACCTCGGAGACCCGTCTGGGGCCCATAATCTTGCTTATTTTTTTGCTGGTGGGATGGCCACTTCTGAGCTACGTGATAATGACGGGAAGCAAGCCCGAGACAGGTTTTGCTGGAATGGATCCCATTTCCCAGATCTATCTTCCCACCATCATTATCGAATGGCTCATCTTTCTCGTGGTCTTTTTGGTTCTGAAAAGAGGAAAAGAAAATCTATCTGCTATAGGATTTTCCAGGTTCACCTTGGCTAATTTGGGCATCGGGCTGATTTTTCTGTTAGTTGCTAACATCATTCTTTTTGGTTTAGCTCATATCTTACAGCTTTTTCACCTCACAGTGCCAAAGGAAGTAGCCTTTATTTTGCCCCGCACTAAAGGCGAGAAACTTGTTTGGGTAATTTTATCGATAACGGCAGGAATTTGTGAGGAGACTGGATTCAGGGGATATGTTTTGACCAAGTTGAATCTTTTTGTCAATAATTGGTATTTTACCATTGTTATATCTTCTCTTTTTTTTGGATTAGGTCATTTCTACCAGGGCACCGGCGGAATCATATTAACCGGCACTTACGGTTTTTTGTTTTGTCTTTTGTTCATCTGGAGGAAAAGTTTAGTTCCCGGAATATTTGCTCACTTTCTGCAAGACCTCACCGCGCTTTTTGCTTTATCAAGATTCTAAGAAAATCTGGCATTAAGTCCCCATATACGTCATTAAAAGGCTAACGTCTTAACTCCATACAAACACCTTGCTTCGGTGTACCTTGCCACTATCCATACGGTTCGAGGTTTGTCGAACCATAAGAGTTGCGGGGTGTGGGCACCCCGCAACAACAGTAACATTGATAAGATTGAGTTAACACCCTCCCCCTACCCCCTCCCATCGAGGACGGGAGTTGTGGGGTTCCCTCTCGCCGAGGGGAGAAGCTGAGGGGGCAACCAAAAGAAATTCCATTGTCATTGCGAGCGTTAGCGA
Organism: candidate division Zixibacteria bacterium SM1_73; assembly: GCA_001304225.1. GTDB lineage: Bacteria > Zixibacteria > MSB-5A5 > MSB-5A5 > SM1-73 > SM1-73. The sequence continues at coordinate 2,378 of LJVD01000071.1, read as the reverse complement.
AGCAATCCCATGTTTGAGATTGCTCGTCGTCCATATGGACTCCTCGCAATGACGGCCCAAGTGTCTATTTACTTGCCGACTTTACCTATGATTTTATAAAACCTTCTTTTTCCTAACTTGACCAGCTTTTCCCCTTCTATCGGGATTTTCAAATCTTCGTCGTCTATTCTTTTATTGTCAATGTAAAGCCCGCCCTGTTTTATTAATCTCCTCACTTCGCTGGTGGATTTGGCACATCCAGCTTTAACTATCATGTGGGGAATCCAAATCTCAAGCTCATCATGTTCAAAATGCTTGACGGGTATTTCTCCAGGCAGCTCCTTTTTAGAAAATACCTTTTCGAACTCCTCACAAGCTTTATCTGCCTCTTTTTGATTGTAATACATTCCCACAATCTCTTTTCCCAATCTTTTTTTCAAGGTCATAGGATTAGTCATTTTGTCTTCTAAAAGTCTTTTTATCTTGAGCAGATCATTTTCTAAAACATCCGTCAAGAGTTCGAAATATGTATAAATCAAGTCATCGGGAATGGACATGATCTTGCCGAAAATCTCCTTTGAAGGCTCCGTCACTCCGATATAGTTGCCCACGGATTTAGCCATCCTTTGTACTCCGTCGGTCCCAGGTAATACTGGCATGGTCAAAATCACCTGAGGTTCCTGCCCATATATCTCCTGAATCTGCCTGGCTGCCAGAAGATTGAATTTCTGTTCGGTGGCCCCAATCTCCAAATCCGCACTTATCATGACCGAATCATATGCCTGCATTAGAGGGTAAAAAAGCTCGTGAATGCTTATGGGAATCTGTTCTTTGTATCTTTTGGAAAAATCGTCCCTTTCCAGAATTCTGGCCAGAGTGAATTTCGAAGCTAAATGCATTATCTCTTGAAAGCTCATCTTGCTGAACCATTCTCCATTGAAGTGCATCTCAGTTTTTTCCCTTTGCACAACCTTGAAGAACTGCTCCTGGTAGGTTTTTGCATTTTTTCTTACCTGTTCTAACGAAAGCTGAGGTCTGGTTTCTGATCGTTCGGAAGGATCGCCCACCATCCCGGTGTAATCTCCGATGATCAAAACCACCTGATGTCCTATTTCTTGAAATTGCCTCAGTTTTCTTAAACAGACGGTATGCCCTAAATGTATATCCGGAGCGGTGGGATCATAGCCCTGTTTTATCCTTAGAGGTTTATTCTCCTTGATTGATCTTTCCAATTTTCTGATCAAATCCTCCTCCGGCAGAATCTCCACCGTCCCTCTTTTTATGACCTTCAGCTGTTTTTCTAAACTCAACATTTATCCTCCTAAGACGAAGAGAAAAATGCTATCGTGAGGCTGATCCTTCCTACTAAAGAGGTATTTAGAAGGCTCACGCCTTAAGTCCTTTAGTTATTTGGACACAAAGTCAACCTTCATTCAAACTGAATCATACTATAACAAAAACTCCACAAAAGCAAGTCAAATTTCTCTTGACTCTCTTGCTAATAGTCTTTAGTTTCTAATCGTAATTTGATGGGATATCTTTAAAGGGAGTAGCAATGGTTTTTAAGGCTTCCGCATAGCGGGATTGGAGCTTATCCCGATTTTTCGGGGCTTCGCTCCAACAATCTCTGCTACTCCTTCAGAGGATAAAAGCAAAAATGCCATCTCTTAAACAGTTCGTCAAAAAAAGAAAGAGACTTTTGATTTGCATCTTTTTTGTTCTGCTTCTGTTGGTGGGAGGACCGATCATAATTTACAATATCTGTGAAGAGGATTTGCCCTCCTTGGCGCAACTGCATAATATCGAGCCGAGTCTGATCACCAAAATCTACTCCGCTGATGGAAAGGTGATCAAGGAGTTTTATACCGAGAGAAGAATACTGATCCCCTTGGAGAGAATGCCTCCTCACCTAATAGATGCTCTTTTGGCTACTGAAGATCGTAGATTTTTCAAACACTGGGGGGTTAATCTCATGGCTCTGGCACGTGCATTTTGGAATAATCTGTGGGAATGGAGGTGGGCTCAAGGAGCAAGCACCATCACCCAGCAGCTTGCCCGCACCTTATTTTTGACTCCGGAAAAGACCATATCTCGGAAAATAAAAGAGATACTGACCGCCATGAAGATCGAAAGGAATTATTCAAAAGAAGAAATTCTGGAGATGTATTTAAACCAATGTTATTTTGGCAAGGGGGCTTACGGAGTTCAGGCGGCGGCTCTGGTTTATTTTAACAAAAATGTAGAAGACCTTTCAGTCTCCGAATGTGCGATCCTCATCGGAATTCCCAAAAATCCCAGCAGATATTCTCCTGTAGATCATCCCAAATTAGCACAGTTGAGAAGAAACATAGTATTAAATGCGATGAAGGATTTCAAAAAAATCGCCCCGGGGGTAGCAG
>LJVD01000070.1 GCA_001304225.1 candidate division Zixibacteria bacterium SM1_73 | reverse complement strand
TGTAAATATTTCTGATACCGTGTTGTCCCCTCTCCCTGACCCTCTCCTCCAATGGGGAGAGTAAGGGGAAAGCAAGTAGAATGTAGAAAAATATGTCTGTATTAATATAAGGAAGGAAAATGGTTCTGTATCGGGTATTAATAGTGGATGACGAAAAATCGCAGAGAGATATGTTAGCTGGATCCCTGGAAAAAGAGGGATATAGTGTTGCCACAGCCGAATCCGGCTTTGAGGCAATCAAGCTTTGTGAAAATGAATATTTCGAGGTTGCTTTGATCGATCTGAAGATGCCGGGAATGGATGGAATCGAGCTTCTGCAAAAATTGAAGGAGATGAATCCGGAAATTCAGGCGATTATGATAACCGCCTACGGCTCTGTTGAGACAGCAGTTGAGGCAATGAAACTGGGTGCTTATCATTATGTAAATAAACCAATTAACTTAGATGAGTTAAAGTTAAATATCAAGAAAGCTTTGGAGAATTATCACCTCCTTGCAGAGAACAAATATTTGAAAGAGGAGTTGGAGGAAAAGTATAAAGATGTTCAAATAATAGGGGAGAGCAAAGCGATCAAAGAGGTCTTAAGCACCGTCTCCAGAGTGGCAAAATCGAAATCAACGGTTTTGATCAGAGGGGAAAGTGGGACCGGAAAAGAACTGGTGGCAAGAGCCACTCATACTTTGAGCGATAGGATGGAGAAAAGATTCATCCCGGTTTCATGCGCCGCCTTGCCTGAGACTCTATTCGAGTCGGAATTGTTCGGACATGAGAAAGGCGCTTTTACCGGTGCGGTCAGAAGAAAAGAAGGAAGATTTGAGTTAGCCGATGGTGGCACGCTATTTTTGGACGAGATTGGAGATATTCCTTTGGAAACTCAGGTCAAGATTTTAAGAGCTATGGAATTCCAGGAGTTTGAGAGGTTAGGTGGAAAAGAGACTTTGAAGGTGGATGTAAGGATAATCTCCGCTACCAATCAGGATTTAGAAAAGAAGATAAATGAAGGAACGTTCCGAGAGGATCTATATTATAGGCTTAACGTTATCTCCATATTTATTCCTCCCTTGCGAGAGAGAAAAGAAGACCTTATGCTGTTGGTCGACCATTTTATAAAAAAGGCAAATCAAAAATGTGGCAAGTCCATCAAGGGCATAACCACAGAGGTAAAAGATATAATCTTGGATTATGATTGGCCCGGCAATGTAAGGGAGTTAGAAAACATGATAGAAAGGGGAGTGGTGCTATCTCGAACTGATGTGATAGATAAAAATGATCTGCCATATTTAGGTCTAATCAAATCCAAAGAGACTATTCCATCTCCCAATCTGACGCTGAAGGATATGGAAAAAGATCATATTTTGAATACTTTAGAAATGACTGATTGGAACTTGGGCAAGACTGCTGAGATTTTAGGAATCCACCGCAATACGCTACGGCTAAAGATGAAAGAATACGGGATTGAAAAGTGAGAACAATCATCCGGAAAGCGACCCAGAAGGATGCTCAAGCAACATGCGATATTTGGAAAGTGATTACAAGTGAAAGAAGATATTCCGCTATAAGTGAACCATTCACTCTTGAGCAGGAGGTCGATTATTTAAATTCGCTGAGTGAACGGGAAGCAATATTTTTGGCGGAAGTTGATAGTGAAGTAGTAGGCTTTCAAAGTATAGACCGTTTTGCGAAATATACAGAAAGCATGAATCATGTTGCAACAGTTGGGACTTACGTTCTGCCTGAATACCGTGGTAAAGGCATCGGAAAGGCGCTTTTTGAAAAGACTGTGGAATTTGCTCGCGAACAGGGCTACGAAAAAGTGGTCATTTATGTGCGATCAAGCAATACCGATGCTCAAGACTTTTATTCAGGATTTGGCTTTGAGCCGAAGGGAGTATTGAAAAAACAGGTTAAAATAGATGACACTTATGATAACGAAATCTTCATGGAGATGTTTTTATAACCGGATTTTTCTGTTTTTTTGTTCTGTCAAGAGCTTCTCCCGACAGTGTGTGCGTCAAATCAGGAGGACCTGACGCAACTGGAAACTAATGCCGATGTGACCAAAGACGTGGTTGACACAAAAATAAGTTTGCATTGACCTCACCCCCGACTCTGGTGGTTCGACTTCCTTCGACTTCGCTCAGGACAGGTCGCTTGTCGCCCGGTCTTCGACCCTGAGGCTCAAACCCGAAGGGAACCTGTCGAAGGGCGGGATTTTCAACCTGATCCTCTCCTTCCAGTAGCGGGAATAAGACCTTGCTTTCACCCTGTGAAACATCTTGATGATCTTTCTCCAGCGGAATGGGGATTGCTTTTGTCTCTGGCGTTTCTGAATTGCTCCTCCCAGATGATGGCGGAGGCTCCGCTTCCTGTTTTTCTCTTTGAAAATCCGATGGCAGATAAAGTCCGTCCAACCCGTTGATAAGTAAGCTGACTTTCGCTGGATCTTTCTTGATTAAAAGTGTCGGTGATGGTTTTAACCGGAAGAATGCCATTTTTTACTTGATCCTTTAGCCCTAAGATGGTCTTCAGAATTTGAGCCTCCAAGCTGTTAGGTTGAATAGGTTCAGGATAAAGTTTTGGCAATTCCTCTCTTCTTATTTCCTCAATTTGTTGCCAAAAGATTTTTTCGGCCTCCGAGGTTTTGGCTACTTTCTGTTTAAGGTGGATGGCTTTCAAGGCATCCTGAATTTTGGGCTCACAGGAGTTGTTCTCTAATCTTTTAACGCTCTCGTCGATTAGTAATTCTAAGAGCTTGAGGTCGTTAGGCTGTTTGGTTGGACAAAACTCAGGGTCTACGACTTTTTTGTCTTCTGTGTCAATTAGATGGTTCATATCAAATATCTTTTATGTATAATGGTCTCTCTATAAACATGTGCGCTATGTCTTTCACCATAAGAGTTGTGGTAATTTTGCACTTTGTGGTGAGAGAGATTTGGGATTAGGTGTCAGAACAGGGGTTCTGACACCTCGTAGTTGGCTGGCTTTTTTGATTTGTAAGGGTCCGACCCCTCATAGCACATCATCTATTCTTTCTTTTTAAGAATGATCGTTTTTTGATCTTCCTCGAAAACCTGATTGAAAAAGCTTTTCACTTCCTTGTGCGAACTTGAAGGAATCAACAATTTTCTTATGGCTAATCTTCTTTTGTAGATTATCAAGCCGTCCTCAACTTGATATTGAGTGGAAAATTCGCCGAAATCATTCTTCAGACTGATCGGTTCGGGAAGGCTTATGATCTGATAGGCTGAGGGAATGATCATATTCACGCTGTCGATGTCCATTTTGACCTGGTCAAACATAATCGGAAAAATTCGTGTGGGCTGGGAAAATTCTTTGGCAGTTTCATCTCTGTGCAAGATATTGGGATTTATATACAGCATTTCGTCTGCGTGAATGACATAGTAAGGGGAATGGAATTTATAAAATATATTGAAGTCCGAATCAAAATCATACAGGTCAGCGAAATGGCTTGTATCTAACAAAGCCCCGGGACAATACCTTGAAATCTCTTCTGCCAGCTCATCGCTTCGCTCAGTCATATTTTTGCCCTTGAGATGGTTTTTCAGGCGAGCACTTCTGGGCGCAGAATAGGTCTCGATTACAGCGCAATTGATCTTTCCACCTTCTGCAAGTTTCATATCCGTTATGCAAGTTCTCAGATTTTCCAGATAGTTTGTTGAAGGCGTTTTTATCAGCTTTCCATTGGACTTCTGTATAAGCAAAGCATCCACTCCTTGGTATATTTCTGCTATGTGTCCGATTTTGTTGGTCTCATAAGATGGATCAAGCCATATCTCCTGGTGGGCTAAATTTACCCTTAAAATCAAATGGTCGAACCAGTCCAGCATGGGGATGTCCGGAACTTTGGATACCTTTTTTCTATCCGGAACTAAAACTGGAGTGCCTTTTATATCAACTGCCTTGAGCATGGCATATAAAACTCCGCTCACTTCGGCACTGGTACCATTTCGGCGGTCAAAAACTCTCTTAGTTTCATCAAAGACAAAACGCGAAGGGAAATTGATTTTAAAGTTTTCCTCCACGAAATAAAATATCTTTTCAAGTTTTTCCTCGGCATTCTCACATCCTTTGGCAAGGCTTTTAGCCACCTTTTTGATGTCACCATCCGGTTTGAATTTTTTTTCTACGGTTTCAAAATACCATTTAGAAATATTCTCCCAGGAAGCTTTTAACTCCTCCCCGCCTTTGGTCTTTGACCCTGAGGGCTCAGACCGAAGGGCGGGATCCTCGACCTTGCCGCCAGATGCAGAGATGGAGTATGCCAAACTGGGAAGATACTCAAACGAAGGAGGCATAAATGGCTCAGTTTCCAATGCAGGCAAGTCTCTTTTGGAAAAGGTATGCAACGATACCGGAGAGGATTTGGCAGTTACTACATCTTTGGTAGTGTCGATTATTCCAGGAGGACTGTCGTGGTATACAAGCTGAAGCGCTTTGGGTAGAATCAAACTAAATTTGGATAAGAGAGTGGGTTCATCATTTTGAAAATATCTAATGCCGACAAGAGGGTACCTATCTGAATGATATACTATTTCATAATGTATTATACAATCATCTTCAATTGCAGGAAGGGAGAATTTCTTCTTCTTTAAATTCGCGTAAATGGATACTTCGTGTATATCATTGTTTTTCAATTCCACCACTGAGCCATCTTTTTTCTTGGTTCTTCCTCTGATTTCGACGGATTCGTTCTCTCCATAAATGGGAGTGGTGATTTCCGCATATTCATATCCCCTCCGGTTGAGAATTTTCATTATCACCACCTTCACCTGAGTTTTGTCAAAAAGGTATAAGATATCCTCATCTAAAAGGTATATTGCCCCGGCATTGGGGTGATTTTTAGATGAAGGAATTTGATCCTCCTCTGGGAAGGATCTTATCCATCCTTGAGGCAATTCCTCTACCCAATTCGTATTGAAGGGGACAATTTCAGCTTGATAAAGGAAGAATATGGTTGAAACAAACAGAATTGTTCTTTTAAGCATGATATCAGTTTTCCCAACAGATTAAAGAGATGGGTATAGAAAACTTGCGTTATCGTGCTTGAAATTTTCTTTTCAATATTATCTTTTGATTGTCTTCTCTTGCCACTTTATCGTAAAAATCTTTCAGTTGACCGTATTTCTCAACCGGAATAAAGAGCTCTTTTCTTTCAAAGACACTTTTATGATAAATCTTATCATCCACTATTTCGTAGCTGGATTCAAAAGATCCAAAAGTTTCATCCAAAGAGATATTGGGTGGCAGAAATTCGATTTCAAATTGCTCTGGTATCTCTATGGTAGCTTCGTCCGTATTGCTGAATTTATAATCAAAAAGGACGGGGAAGTCTCTTTCTTTTTTGGGAAAGGTTTGGCTTATATTTCTCTGAATAGTGAAATTAACAGGAAGGAATAATTTTCCTCCAGTCTCTATCCCTAATTCTTCAGCTGCAAATTCTCCTACTATGCAAACACTTGAGTCTTTTTCTTCAAGATTTTTGAATTCATATCTATCCTGATCGACATTAACAAACCAAAAGGAAACAAAATCCAATAGAGCCTTTTTTCTTCTGGTTGGTTTGAGTTCTGACAACGAATTCCGAAACGCCAAATCTTCCTGCCCTTCTGCCTTAATTATAACCTTACCTGTGGTGGACTGGTCAGGATATAATTTGATTTCCCAAGAAGTTTGGCTTAGGTTTTGACCAAATGAGCTTTCTGGAGAGGTAATCAATTCACCTCCATCGTTTTTAACAATCAGCGCAGTTGCTCCTTGATCCTCAAAAGGAAGCTCGCCAAATTTGCAGTTTCGACAAGCTGGATCCAGCCAAAGATATTCACCATCCAGAGGAACTACGACCATCACATGATCAAATTGCCTTGGCTTGGGCATGTCGGTCAGCGCCATTGGATGTCCCTTGGTTGAGATAAGGGTGGGGAAAGCATTGATTCCAATGGCTTTCAAAAGAGCAATCAAAAAAGAGGACATATCCTTGCAATCGCCATACTTGTACTCCAAAACGCTCTGACAGTTGTGTGGTTTAAAAGCACTGGTACCAATTGCCACCAGTACATATCTGAGGTTATCTTGTACCCACTGGTATATGGCTTTCACTTTCTTTTCTTTTGACTCCGAGTTTGAGATAAGTGCAGAAGCTAAATCTTTAACGTCCTCACCACCGACGACGCTTTCTGAAGAGAGCTCTCTGTACCATCTGGCAACATCATCCCAGGTTTTGGAAGGGTAGATTTTACCATCCATTTTGAATGCTGAAGGGGAGAAGGCAAGCCCTGAGGTAACGTCAGACAACGGTGGCATGAAAGTTTCCTTTTTCAAAGCCTTTTTATCTTTTGCCTCCCAAGTAAAAACAAGTTTCTTGCCATCGTCATCAGGTTTAATTTGAGGCTCTATATTGTCATTGACCACCTTGAATTTGAATCCGAGATCTTTGGGAATTTTCAGACTTTTCAGGAGGAACTTATATTCATATTCGACTATACAGTTTTTCTCCACTCTGGGAAAGTTAAATTCCTTAACCTTTGCATCAGAGTAGAGAGCATATTCGGAAAACATTGATTTTTCCGTAATCTGATTTTCATCGAGAATAAATTTTTTACCGCCTTCATTTATGGTGCGGGCTTTTATGCTTACAATTTCCACGCTATTATTAAATGGCAAGCTTTGTCTGCCATATCTCTGGCCGGTGTCCGAAAAGATTTTAATGATTTTATGTTCAGTAAAGAGAGCCTCTCCGTTTCTCCTGATCTCCATTTGCCCTTCGTTTTTGATCACCACCGCATCCGATTCGGGAAACATAGCCGGAGTTGGAGTATTTTTGAAATCAATTTTCTCCCAGCCACAAAGATAGGATGGAAGAAGGGTAAAAAAATGTATGGTAAAAACAAATAAAGCCGTCTTGAGACAACAGCTTAATGAAGTTTTATGACCGGTCATTTGCGTGCGCCCTTGATTTAGGTTCATAGATGCTAAGCCTTCAAGCGAATTTTCTTACATCATATCTTAATAAATATAATGAGCATCCCCTCCTCAGCAAATAGAAAAACTTTGACCTTAAAATAAAGGATTAAAGGTATTCTCCAGGTTTCATATTGACAAAAGGGAAAGCCGTCCCTAAATTGGGTCAGACGAATTGATGAGAAAAAGAATGTATGAGCCAATCTATCACCGAAAATACAATTTCTGGAAAAGTGCAGAAATGCATAATCATGTGTTAGGCTTAATTAATATTTTTTGGTGGATTTTCTTCTGCGCAAATTTGTGTTTCGCTCAAAAGCCGGAAGAGATACTGAGGAAACATACTTTACCAGAAACTCTATTTGTTGAACTTGAAATCATGGAAAAGGGTTATAAATTTGGATTTAACACCGGATTTATTAAGGTTCCCATTGAACTGGTGAGCAATCATATCTATTTAAGGGCTGAAGTTGAGGGCTCTCATCATTTGAGTTTTCTGCTTGACACTGGTGCTCGATCAAGCTACCTAGATTTTTCTAAAGCTGATGAGCTTAAGCTTAGAGAGGTTGACAGCTCTGATGATATTTCTTTCTTTCAGTTAGATTCAATAAGTATTGGCTCGATAAATCATTATCAACATGGACCAGACTTTTTGCAAGAACAGAGGTTAACATTGTTTAATCAGACCGTGACTGGCATCTCTTTAAGTCAGGTAGAGAGATTTGATGGACGAAAATTGGATGGAATATTAGGTTACGATTTCTTTAAGAGATTCGTGGTGGAGATAGATTATGTCAACCATATCTTGACTATCTATGAACCGGAAAGATTCAATTATACTGGAGACGGAGAGGTGTTTAAGATCAATCTGGAGTTGAATATTCCAAAGATCAAAGCGGTGGTTGATGGTGTGTATGAGGGGATATTCAAAATAGATATCGGAAACAGAAATAGTCTGGATTTGTACGCCCCATTCGTCAAGAAGCACAAATTCCCAGAAAGATATCCGAGGTGTTTAGAAACGCCTATCGGCTTTGGAGTAACGGGTCCCGTGGAAGGGGTAGTAGGGAGGGTTAAAAGCTTCCAATTGGGAAGCTTCCTTGTCAGGTCACCTTTGACCGGATTTTATTTAAATGGAAGTCCTTTTGGCTCTCACAAAATCGCCGGGAGGATAGGAGCAGGTATACTCAAAAAATTCAAGGTGATCCTTGATTATCCTCATTATCGCATGATTCTGGAAAAGAACACAAATTATCATTTATGGGATAGATATAATACCAGTGGGATCCGGTTAATTCAAGATGGTAGAAAAATTATAGTCTATCAGGTCATAAAAAATTCTCCAGCTGAAAAGGCTAAGATAAAGATAAATGATGAGATTCTATCCATCAACCAAATTCCGGTCTCCAGTTATTCCATGCAAAAGATTAGAGAAATTTTAAGTCAGGAAGAGGGGACAGAAATCGAATTGAGATTAAGAAGAAAGACCAAAATCAAAAAGGTAAATCTGATCCTTAAAGAATTGATATAAGCTTTTGGGTTCAACATTGCGTTTTACAATTTTTGAGAGAACCGACCACCTTATTTTTTACTAGCAAATAGATTGACCTTCCATACAACTGATATTGACAGATTTTTCTTGACAGACAATGTAATCAGATTATATTTGTCAAAAATATAAGAGAGTGATGTAACTGTCACAGAAAGGAGGGAAGCGAAAACATTAGTGGTTTGAAAAAGAAAATAGAAGTCCAGTAAATTCAAACTGAGAAAGGGAAAAAACGTGAAAAAATCAATTTCAGTGTTGGCTGCAACTTTGTTTCTCCTAATCATGGTTTCTTCAGCATCTGCGGCGAGATTCAGCATAGGTGGCTTTGGTGGATTAAACCTTCCCATAGCGCAGGACGATGCCAGCAGTGGAGCTCTTTTTGGAGCAAAAGGTAGAATCCTGCTTCTCCCATTTTTGGGACTCGAGCCCAATTTCTGTTTTGCCAAATATGGAGGCAAGGATGTGGACGATGTCCGGGGAAAATCATATACGCAGGAGGGCGGAGATATTACCTCATTCGGGGCGGATCTTGTTTTTGGCTCAATGTCCAGTATGGGCAAGATGAGAGTTTATGGGCTGGCCGGATTGAACTCCAATACGTACAAGCGCGAAAAGCTTGAGGACGAAAGTGGATTAGGGGTGGCGTTTGGAACTGGATTTGAGTTTTTCCCCCAGGAGATGCTGAGCTTGGAGATCAGAGCCAAGTATCATGCCATCAAAGTGGGAGACGGGGGAAAAGTTCATCTGGAGTTTTCGGGCGGTCTAAATTATTATTTCGGCACCGAATAAAAAGCGGAGGAGAAGCTGATGAAAATGAAAAGAAGAAGCTGGACTCTTATTTCAGTGGCACTTGTTGCAGCTTTGTTTTTGAGCGGCTGCTGGCTTTTTGGCATTACTCTGGTGCTCAGCTACGACATAGACGAAAGGATTTATTCCACTGATGAGTCTTTCAACAGTGTGGCAATAGACTTGACCGAAGAGGAAGATTGGAAGGACAACGAGGATAAGCTTGACGAGATTTACAGCGTGCTTTTTTACGGGTACATTATTAACCACGAGAGCACTCCGGCAACGGGACAGCTGTACGTGTATAAAGATGGCTCGTTGAGCACCGTTAGTGAAGTTCAATCAAATGCAACTCTGGTCTTAGACGGGTTGGTTATACCCGCAGACGACACCCTGGAAGTTCCTCTCGTACACATGGTGAGAATTGACCATATAAAAGATCTCGTAATGGAGGGGAGATTTCACCTGTACGCCATCGCCACCAACGTTCCGTTTCACATAGAGGTCTTTGACGCCACGGTGGTGGTGATATTTGCCGTAGAGGCCATATTGTAGAGTTGTTCATACTACCTGATTTTCCTTTTGGGTGGGATTCCTATCGAAGTTTTTCTGTCCCGGCTTTGAAAAATCGAAGCCGGGACATTTTCTTGTAGACTGAAAAGCCCTGTTCGCAGGTTTGAGCCAAAGGGGCTTGTTGAAAAACCCAAACTGCAGTGCCTGTCTGGGCGCGGTCCTTAGGATAAGCTTTTACATTCCCGAAAAAGTTATTTAACAGCACATTCGGCTTAACTTACATTTCTGCCTTTTTTACATCCAAAAAGACCGTTGACCATAATTGGTTGACTTTTGGCTTTTTTCCATTAGATTAAAGCTTGACTGAGTTAGGAGAAAGTCATTAACCTTTCTGGAGGTAGAAAATGAAGATCACGGTAAGTGTAATTAAAGCGGATGTGGGAAGCATTGGCGGACATATAAAACCAAGCCAAAAGCTTAAAGAGACCGTGTCAAATTACATTAATGAACACGGAGTCAAAAACAAAGACGTGATTGACTACAGGATTTCCAGCACCGGGGATGACATTGCCATACTGATGACCCATGAAAAGGGAACCTTGAACGAAAAGATCCACAAGTTGGCCTGGGATGCTTTTGTGGCGGGTACCGAAGTAGCAAAAGAGCAAGGACTCTATGGTGCTGGACAAGACCTTTTAAAAGATGCATTCTCCGGCAATGTTAAAGGCATGGGACCGGCGGTGGCTGAGATGGAAATTGAGGAAAGACCGAATGAATGTTTCATCCAATTTGCCGCGGACAAGACCGATCCTGGAGCTTACAATCTACCTTTCTATTTGGCCTTTGCCGATCCCATGTATTGTGCCGGATTGATTCTTTCTCCCAAGATGGGCAAAGGATTTAAGTTTGTGATCATGGATGTGGCACATACCGAAGGGGATAGGGTGATTGAGCTTTCCGCCCCGCAGAATTTATATGACATCGCTTCACTTTTGCGGGACAATCAGAGATTCGTTATAGAGCATATATATTCCAACGACACCGGAGAGATCGCTGCATCGATCTCCACCACTCGCTTGCACAACATAGCAGGAAAATATACGGGTAAAGATGACCCGGTTGCGCTGGTAAGAGTGCAAGGATCATTTCCAGCCACTGGTGAAGTTTTGGCTCCGTTCTCAATTGGTCATTATGTGGCAGGTTTTATGCGGGGAAGTCACACCGGTCCTTTGATGCCGGTCAAGGCTAATTCGCCCATCTCATACTTTGATGGACCGCCCGTGGTTTCAGCTCAAGCCTTCTCCATGAGAAATGGAAAATTGACCGAACCCGCAGATGCCTTCGATCAACCTTTCTGGGATTGGGTTCGAGACCAGGTTTCGCAAAAGGCACAGGACATAAGAAGGCAGGGCTTTTCCGGCTGTGCCATGCTTCCTTATTCCGAATTGGAGTACGGCGGAATAGTGGAGAAGATGAAAAAGTTAGATGGCAAGTTCAAGCTGAGAAAATAGATGGATTCTTGAGCAGCGACAGTTGCCTCGCACAGTTCGTCTTGTCTTCGACTCCGAGGTGGCTCAGACTCGAAGAGAGCTCACTGTCGAAGGACCGAGGCTTAACACGGGGCCTGTAGCGATCGAGAAATGCTAAAGCGCCGCAGTCTAACTTGGTTAATCTGGACTTGGTTTCAATAAACTTCAGCACTTTTTGACGAGAAAGGGGTGATCGGCATGATTTTTGTTAAAGACAGGAGGTCCAAAACCTAATTCTTAGCGAATCTTCTTAAACTAAAACCTTCACACACGAGGAGGAAGAAATGACTTTCGTGAACACAAAGACTATCCCGTTCTTCATTATTTTGACAATCTGTTCCCTATTTTCTATTATCAGCTATCCTTCAGGACAAGAACCCATTCCGATGGAGCCGGATCCAAGGATTAGGCAAACTGTATCTGAAGAAGCCAAATTAGACTTTAGGGTCGATCCAGCCACTATAGGAGAGGACAGATTCCTCAAGTTGCCCACCTGGGGAAATGATATAAACATCGCCACCGGGACGGTTGCAGGAGGGATATCCACCACATACGATAACGATGGGAACTTGTATGCGGCAAGATGTACCACCGACAATGGAATTCAAAGGGGCATGATCAAGATTTATAAATCCACAAATGGGGGGCAGGAATGGGGACTTTTTGGGGAAGTCTCGTCAATAGGCGACGATCAGTTTTCGTATCCTGAACTCTTAGTATGCCAGAAGGGAGAATTTAACTATCTTTATGTCTTCTTTTTGGACGAGATAGATGCGACAAGTGCGATCTTCGTGTCTCGATACGACCTCGACGGAACGCCCGGTTCTGTGTATTTCGTGGTTGGCGAGGGGGAGGTTTCAGAGAGCATCACCTATTATTCAGCCTGCTCAAACCTCGATGGAGATACGCTGATCGTGGTTTATGAAGCAGATCAAGTAGACAAAAGTGGACCTCCGCCTCCAACTCCGGTTCTTAGTTCCATCAGGTCGACAAACTTCGGAGGCACATGGTTTGATCGTGAGCTTGTTGCCTCGGATGGCGCCCATCCGGATGTTGCTTATGGCGCCGATGGCTACGTATACGTTGTTTTTCAAAAAACCTCGGGCAGTGATTACGAAATTGAATTCAAACGCAGCACCAATTATGGAGACACCTGGGGGGACTGGGAAGCACTCACATCGGATATCTACGAAGACGATTACCCTAAAGTCGCTGCCTTGCATACCACTCCAGCCGACAACGCCACGGTTTGGGTGGTTTACAACCACACTGAGGGACCCGCCAAGATTGGAAATACAGAATTGAGATTTGCTTACAGCACCAACAGTGGAATCGACTGGACCAAGAATCAAATTCTTAATAACTCCCCCTTGATCGATGCAACTGAATCTTATGAGCAGCAGGATTGCAAGTCGCAACCTTGCGAAACTACTCCGGACACTCTCTGGGGTGGCATCTCTGCTGCCTATGCCTGGCCGTACCCACCCCTTTCCGCTTATGGGAATTCGTACGCTAACCAAAGATTCGACATGCCGTCAGAGTACGGTGGACGCTTGGACCAAGTCCAAATCGTCTTCTATACAGGTTGGTCCGCAGGAACCCCGGACCCTGATTTGTATGTGTGGACATCGGATGGGGTTTATCCATTAGATAATAATCCACCTGCCGGGGCAATTGCTGACTTCCATATCAGATATGGTGACATAATCTGGTTTCCCAGCTATACCGTAGTTGAGACCTGGGAGCAAGGAGTTGAGTTTGGTCCGGGTGAATCGTTCCATATCGGTTTCGGACACGTCTATGCTGATGGAGATACTTTGACTGGCCTGAGTGACGATGGCTCCTCAGGCTCCGATCGCAGCACAGAGTGGTGGGGTGATCACTGGGGTATGGTGCTTGATGAGTGGGGCCTAGGGGTAGACTTTTTGATCAATGCGGTAATCTGCCCCTTCGCACCCTGTGAGGCTTCTCTGGACACTCTTTGGGGCGGCACCTTCGCCTACTACTTTTGGCAAAACCCGACCCGGTATGGGGATTATTTCTTCAACGAGAGATTCGACATGCCATCAGACCGCGGCGGACGCCTGGAGAGGGTGGAAATCGCTTTCTATTCCGGTGGAGAAGGTTGTCAAGGAACCCCAAGTCCGGATATCTATGTATGGACATCTGATGGGCTTTATCCTTTGGATAATGACCCGCCTGCGGGAGCAATAGGCCACTTCCAGGTCGATTATGATAGTATACTCTGGTTTCCCAATTACACAGTAATTGAGACCTGGGCAGAAGGTATCGAATTTGATCCAAATGAGTCGTTCCATATTGGCTGCGGACATGCCTACATAGATGGAGACACCTTGTGCATGCTGAGCGACGATGGCTCCTTTACATCCAACCGCAGCGTAGAATGGTTAGGTGATCATTGGAGCACCATGCTTAATGTCTGGGGTGTAGGGGTAGATTTTTTGGTCAATGCGGTGATCTGCCCATCTGAACCGGTGCCCCCCTCGTATGATGAGATGGCAGCGGATTTGAAGGTCTACCGGTCATCTTCCCATACCTACGTGGACCTATGCTATCTCAGATCGGCAGCTATCCGCCAGCCGATTCTGGATGTCTGTTACACCTGGGCCTCTTCTTCATCCCCAGGTCAGTTCCATGCTCCCCATCAGAAAATAAACGACAATTTGTCGAATTGGTCGCCTGATGGCCGCAAGGTCTGTCAACTGACTTATTCAAACCTGTCCGACTATCCAGGAATCGTTTATGCTGGATTACCACCGAGGAAGAAGGATATGACTCCGGAGGGCGGTTGGAATCTTTGGTTTGATTACCATCCCATGACGGACGTGAATGAAGATGTCGCAGAAGAGGAATTACCTTCAGAATTCTCTTTGTCGGCTAACTATCCTAATCCTTTTAATCCAGTCACCAGAATTCAGTACACAGTAGGCAGTAGGCAGACTGACCCCGTTGCTTTAAGAGTTTACAATGTTCTGGGACAGTTGGTGAGGACATTGGTGAATGAGCCGAAGGAATCGGGAATCTATGAGGTGATATGGGACGGAAAGGATCAGAACGGAAATGAGGTCGCCAGTGGAGTTTATTTCTATCAACTTCAAGCAAGCGATTTTACCCAAACCAGGAAGATGGTTTTGTTAAAATAGGTCAGCGGATTAAACGGATAAAGCGGATTTTTATTATAGTATGAGCTGAATTCAATA
The DNA here is from genome assembly GCA_001304225.1 of candidate division Zixibacteria bacterium SM1_73. Taxonomy (GTDB): domain Bacteria; phylum Zixibacteria; class MSB-5A5; order MSB-5A5; family SM1-73; genus SM1-73. The sequence continues at coordinate 12,953 of LJVD01000070.1, read as the reverse complement.
GTGCAACAATTTCACAAAATCAGTCTTGACAGCTTCAGGAGAGTTTGTTTATATTAAAAAAGACATAGAAGCAAACAAGGTGCTCAATATTAGCGGGCGTAATTCAGCGGCAGAATGCAAGCTTCCCAAGCTTGACGTCGAGGGTTCGACTCCCTTCGCCCGCTTTTTGTGTATCAAGGAACAAAATGGTCAAAAGTCTGCACAAATGTTTTTGTTTCACGGAGGCTTACAAAATAGGAGTCAAGGCGTAAGTTTCTTACAAAACCCTGATGGATTAGCTGGCTAAAAGATTTGTGAGAACCAAAATCTAAAGGCTGCGTATAGTAAAGGTGAATTGTTCAGTTTTACAGGGTTAAGCATGCTGTAAAAAGTTCGATAAATATACTGTAGTTATGTAGTCAAAAAGTTTCGCAAATTAAAAACCACCAAACCACGGAGGGTTATATGCCAAACGTAGATTCCACAAACTCACTGCAAGTAGGCAGAGCTTTCTCCTTCATGTTTGAAGATAAAAACTGGGTAGTGAAAATTCTTCTGGGCGCAGTCTTCAACCTCTTGACCTTGGTGCTTGTGGGCATTCCCTTCATCTTCGGGTATCTTTTAGAGCTGGCAAAAAATTCATCCGAAGGTAAGGAGCTTCCTTTGCCCGAATGGGACAATCTGGGTGATAAGTTTGTCCGGGGTTTAATTTACACCATCATCGTGATCATCTATTCCATTCCGGGCATAGTTCTTTCCTTTATCCCCTGCGTGAAATATTGCTTTGGACCCTTGTATTTTTTAGCCCTTCTCTTTGTGTTGCCCTATATTACTGTAAAATATGCCCAGACAGGAAGCTTCGAAGATGTCTTCCGCTTCAACGAAATCATCGATTTTGCGAAGGCTAATTTCAATAACTTGATCATCGTGGTTTTGTTGACTATCGCTTTGCAAATAATTGCCAGCTTTGGAGCCTTAGCTTTGGTGGTAGGGATATTCTTTACCGTGTTCTGGGCAGATTTAGCCATCTATTATTTATATGGACAGGTGTATAGAGCGGGAAAGAGAGAAGAGCCAGCAGCCCAGCCTGAGTCCTCCTAAATCGGAAAAATTTAGTCAGACCACGAGTACAGGGAGTACTTCTCTAGATTTATTCCTTGCAAAGAATGCGGAGAGGCTGGGAGCAAGAGTTTATGACTTCATCCGCCAGCATTGGCTGGGCATTATAAATTTCCATCTTCTCTTATTTATCTTGGGGTCGGTTTCTGCTCCTGGTCTGAGTTATCTGGGACAGGAAGGGATCGCAAAATACATTTATGCTTTTTACGGAATCAGCTGTCACCAAATTCCCTCCCGATCCTTTTTTATCTTCGACCATCAGATCGCTATCTGCGCCCGCTGTTTTTCCTTTTTTGCTTCCATGTTTGTGTTTGGACTTTTGTTGAGTCTAAAAAATTTGCGACCGCTTAACCGGAAAATTGCTTTTTTTTTGGCCCTTCCCATCCTGGTCGACGTTTTATTACAAATGCTGGGAATAAAAGAAAGCACTCATCTGCTTAGAGTGACCACTGCAACCCTCTTGGCTCTGTCCCTTTCATTTTATATTTATCCCAGGATAAAAATCTCAATAGAGTGTCTTACAAAAAACTCAGAACAGATTTTTTTGAGTAGATCAGAATAAATCTTGAAACTTTTCCTTAATCCTTGCGTTATTGTTTATAGGTAAGAATCTGGATAAGGAAGTTTTTTGTTGCAATTTTATTTTGAAGGATTTGACTATATAGAAGAAACTCTGAAATCCTCAAAAAGGAGGTCGTCATGAAACGACTATTGGTTGGATTGATTTCACTTGCTCTCATCCTCTCGGTGGTAAGCCCTTGTTTTGCCAAAAAGAAAAAAGCCGGTGAGGTCAAGAAAAATGTCTACACTGATACCAAGTTCGGCTTTCAAATTACAGCTCTTGATAACTGGAAAGTGAAAACTCGGAAGGAACCATCCTTGCTCAGGGTATTCATGACGCAAAAAAATTACAAGGTGAGCAGAATTCCCGGAGCTTCCAAATATACCACCGCCATCCCTAGCATCTTGATTTTAGCCGACACTACATCTCTTTCGGTAGCCGAGGTGGAGACCTGCATTTTCCAAAAGTGTGACAAGCTCGAAAACGAAGATGATTATATCATGCAGCTGGATCTAATTCATGGTGCCGAGTATTTGGGAATTGGGGATGTGATGCTGGATAGTCTCCCTGCCAGGATGTATACATTGCAACAGAAATATAAGAAGGTTATCGAAGATGAAAAGGAGAGGACTTCTCCTTTGGGAAGCTCGGTGATCATTGAAGATTTTCTGGCCGGACACGTGATTTTGTTCAAGAAAGATAAAAACATCTATGTGGTGCAGTTTTCCTGCGAACGGGAGTTTTTCGCCCCTACTAATGAAGAGTTCCAAAAAATCATGAAATCTTGGAAGTTTATCGAATAAGACTCTTCGCCTTTCTGAGCACCCCCTGCGGAAGAGAGATTTTAATCAAAGAAACGCTTCATCGTTCAAAGCCCCATCTTAGGTGGGGCTTTTTTATTTTCCCACTTTTTAATTGACAAGCACTTCCTTTTATGTTAATATTTCGCTTGTTGAAAAAAAACCTGAAGTGCAGGAGGTACCATGTGGATCTTAAGAACATTTGTAATCATCGTCCTCATCGTTTTGGTGGTCGGATTCTCCATCTATAACTCTGAAGAGAAACTCTCGGTAAATCTATATGGCCAGGAATACATAGATGTTCCCATGATTTTTGTAGCTTTCTGGGCATTGGTGACAGGTATGCTCATCTCCTTTGTTTTGGGCGTGAGCTACTATTTCAGGATGCACTCAGAGCTGCGTAGTTTGAGAAAGGAAAACAAAAAGTTGATGGAGGAAGTGACTGCCTTGCGCAATCTACCCTTGGAAGAGGCAGAGGAAAAAGAGGATTTGGGGATTTGAGACTTTGAATTGACGTCGAGGTGAAATAAAACTTGAGTGAGAGATTTTTATTAGGAAATTGGAGGTGGAGGTGAGCCAAGGTCATATTTGGTCGATTATCATTGCCATCGTTATAATCTTTTTCGTCATACTATTTTTCTGGTCAAAAGCCAAAAAGGAAAGAAGAAAGATTCCTACCAAGCACTATACTGATGCGTTGATTCCGAGAATGTGGACGCCTATTTGAAGTTGGGGGATATTTTCAGAAAAAGGAAGAAATTTGACAAAGCCCTTCAGATCCATAAGGAGCTTACCTTACGCCCCTCTTTGTCCCCGGATGAGAAATCCGAGGTTTGGAAAAGCTTGGCCGAAGACTATATTGCCTCCAGAAACCACGAAAAAGCTACGGGGGTTTTAGAAGACCTGCATCGAGCCAACGATGACGACCAATGGGTTAACAACAAGCTTATTTCGGAATATGAGGAGACAGAAAGATGGGAGGAGGCTTTTGAGTTAAAAAAGAAATTGTCCAAGCACAGAGATGATGAGGCTAACAAAACCTTAGCACTCTATAAGGTATTCTGGGGCAGAGCCAAGGCAGATAAGAATGAACTTCATAAAGCCCGAGTTGCTTACAAAGAGGCATTAAATTATGACGAGACCTGCATACCCGCTTACATATACTTAGGGGAAGCCTATTATCGAGATGGAAGATTGGATGATGCGGTTGAATATTGGAAGAAACTGTTGGACGCAGTTCCCTCCGCTGCATATTTGATCTTCGATAAACTCGAGAAAACTATGTTTGAGTTAGGACAATATGAAGAGATTACGGAGATATATGAGAGGATATCAACCCAGAACCCGAAAGATATTCATGCTCTTTTTGCCTTAGCAAGAATCTACGAGAAAAAAGGAATGATTGATTCCGCCATCGAGAAATACCGTCTGATCTTGGACGTCGATCCAAACTTCTTATCTGCCAGGTTGAGCTTAACCAAACTTTATCAGGAGAAGGGATGGAAGGAGGAATCGGTGAATCTTTTGGATGGCTTAATTGAAAACCTTTCGCCGATCCGCAGGGAATTTGTTTGTAATCAGTGTGGATACAAATCCTCAGAAGCTTTGTGGAAGTGTCCCCAATGCAAAAGATTGAACTCATTTGACATATAAAAACCTCAGCCACTTGCGATGGCGGGCTCTCCCGCCTTTGGAGTGTTCACCTTTGGGTGAACGGGATAAAAACTGTTTGTCTTCAAAGAGACTTTAGGTCAAGCGGAAGCTTGACGCTTCAGTAAAATTTCTTAACCTCAAAAATTCCAATTTTGTTTTTTGACTATGCCTGAAGAGATCACCCCATTGATGAATCAATATTTCAAGATCAAAAGCCAATATCCGGATGAGATTTTGTTCTTCCGCATGGGTGACTTCTATGAGATGTTCGGCGAGGATGCCAAAGTTGCCTCAAAAATCCTGGGGATTGCTTTGACCTCACGCGGTCATATCAAAGGGGAAAAGATTCCTCTGGCGGGAATTCCTTATCATGCTGCGGATAGATATTTAGCCAAGCTCTTGAGGGCAGGCAAAAAGGTGGTGGTGTGTGAACAGGTGGAGGATCCCAAGCTGGCCAAGGGAATAGTGAAACGAGATGTGGTGGAGATAATAACTCCCGGCACCGTCACAGTTGATGGCGTGATAGAAGGCACAAGTAACAACTACCTGGTCAGTCTAACCGGGAATAAGGAAAAACTTGGTTTGGCTATGATAGACTTGACCACCGGAGAATTTAAGGTGGATGAAGGGAGGTGCGGTAGAATAATCGAAAAAATCAAAGTTCTTAATCCAGCAGAAGTCATCTGTCCAGAGACATGGGGAGATGAAAGAAAGAAAGAGTTAGGATTCTCAGATGAGAACGTAATTTTGACTAATCTGGAGATGTGGAAATTCGATTATGATTTTGCTCAGAGGATTTTGACCGAGCATCTTAAGGTTACCTCGCTGGATGGATTTGGCTGTCAAAATTTGAAGTTAGGTATCTCTGCAGCTGGAGCAATTTTAGCTTATCTTAAGCAGACTAAAAAGACTTTTTTATCTCACATTAACAAAATCTCACCCTGCATCGAGGGCGAACGGATGTTTCTGGACACAAATACCATCAGAAATTTAGAGCTTTTGACTACAATGGGAACAGGGGAGAGGACGAATACACTCTTTTCACTTTTGAACAAGACCAAGACTGCAATGGGGGCGCGACTTTTGAAAAGCTGGATAATCAGCCCTCTTTTGAATGTGGATCGAATTACAGAGAGACAAGATGCGGTTGAAGAATCATTCAAAAATCATGACTTATCCGATTCTTTAGAAAAGAAGATAAAAAGAATTGCTGATTTAGAAAGGCTTTCCGGCAAGATCGGATATGGCAAAGCTAATGCCAAAGATCTGATCTGGCTGAAAGATTCGCTCTCTTTGATACCAGAGCTGAAATCAATTCTGAATGATTCAAAATCATCTCTCTTAAATCACATAAAAGACAATCTCCCGGATACGACCGAATTAGTGAATTTGATAGAAAGGTCAATCGTTGACGAGCCTCCTTTTATTTTGACCGAAGGCGGAATCATCAAATCCGGATATTCGCCCGCGCTGGATTCCTTAAAGAGTCAAATAAAGGGAAGTAAAGATTGGATAGCCGGACTCCAGGAACAGGAAAGAAAAAGAACCGGCATACCCTCTTTGAAAGTAGGCTTCAACAAGGTCTTCGGTTATTTCATCGAGGTGACCAAGCCACATCTGGCCAAGGTTCCTCCAGAATACATTCGCAAGCAGACCATGGTCAATGCCGAAAGATTCGTCACTCAGGAGCTGAAAGACAAGGAAGCGCACATCTTAGGAGCAGAGGAGAAAATTTTCAAATTGGAATATGATCTGTTTCTGGATATAAGATCGAAAATAGGGGAGAGGACCGCTGAGATTCAGAAAACTGCAGAGCTTGTGGCACTGCTCGACGTTTTACTGAGTTTGAAAGAAGTAGCGGTAAAAAGCGACTACATGCGCCCACAAATTGATTCATCGGATGAGATCATAATTGAAGAGGGAAGGCATCCGGTCATTGAGAAGATTCTGGACCCGGGTACGTTTGTTCCTAATGATACCAAGATCGATATTCAAAATGAACAGATTCATATCATCACCGGTCCTAACATGGCAGGCAAATCGACTTATCTAAGGCAGGTCGGTTTGATCGTGCTTTTGGCTCAGATGGGTTCTTTCGTTCCGGCAAAGAGGGCTAAAATTGGAGTAGTGGACAGAATCTTCACCCGGGTGGGGGCAATGGATTATTTGGCTTTAGGGCAGAGCACATTCTTGGTGGAGATGAATGAGACCGCCAACATCTTGAACAATGCCACGCCCAAGAGTTTAATCCTCTTAGACGAGGTGGGCAGAGGAACTTCAACCTTCGATGGTCTCTCCATTGCCTGGGCGGTGACTGAACATATTCACAGCAATCCGAAGATTGGTTCGAAGACCTTATTTGCCACGCATTTTCATGAGTTAACCGAACTGGCGAAGTTTCTGCCCAGAGTAAAGAACTATAATGTGGCAGTAAAGGAATGGGGAGATGAAGTTATCTTCTTGAGAAAGATTGTACCTGGTGGATGCGATGACAGTTATGGAATTCAGGTGGCAAGATTGGCTGGAATTCCCAGGCAGGTTTTGGAAAGGGCAAAGGAGATATTAGCGGATTTGGAAAACGGCGAATTGGCACAGCAAAGATTATCTGAAACCCTGAACCAGTTCGGTTCAGGGCAAGCCAAGCCAAAACCAGTCTCATATCAATTAAGCATTTTTTCGCCAAAGGACACCCAGATAGCAGAAGAGCTAAGAAAACTCGATTTAGAAAAATTGACCCCAATTGAAGCATTGAACAAATTGAATGAGTTGAAGAAGAAAGCTGAAGAATAATGACGAATGACGGATGATTCATGATGGACAAGGCAACTGGATGTTTATGTTTCGTGGTTTTCGTGTCTTTCGTGTGTTTTTTTCATACTTTTTTTGTTTTTGCAACATGCTAACCATGACGGTTTGAGTATACTCACAACAAGCAGTTAGTATGTGCTTGCTATGAATGGTTCGAATATGCTGACCACAAATAGAATTCATATTTGTTCTCCTATAAACTGGGTAGGTGTCTCGGTCACCATTGGAGTTGTAGTGGTTTTGATGAAGGTTAGAAAGTTAGAAGGTTAGAAAGTTTGAAGGTTAGAAGGTTTGGAATTCACAGCAGATTAAATGGATTAAGCGGATGAAAAATAGGGACCTCGCTCCCTTAGTCTCCTTCAGGGTGAACCCTTTCCTTCGACCCTGAGGTTTTCCCTCGACACTGAGTCTCGGGACGAAGTGCAGGAACGAAGGGCAGGATAAACCCCTCTGCGCGGAGTGGAGAGAGGGATTAAGGGGGAGAGGCTGAAAGCGTACGTCGGGCTCACGCACAACTGCCCGACAGAAAAACCTATGTTTCCCGCCAGGTCAGGGGACCTGGAGGGCACAAAAGTGATTTTGGCTAAGATTAAAAGGTTAGAAGGTTGGCAAGTTAGAAGGTTCAGAATTCACAGCAGATTAAATGGATTAAGCGGATGAAAAATAGGGACCTCGCTCCCTTAGTTCCCTTCTCCCTCGCCTCTGGTCTTCGACCCTGAGGGCTCAGACCGAAGGGCGGGATTTTCAACATAAAATGGAGAGGAGACAAGGGTAAGGTGAATCACGTGTAGGCAGGCCTTTACGGCTTGCCAGCCAAGCCATGAAGGCTTGGCTACGCGAAAAAGTAAGCTTTTATTTCATCAAGCAAGAAGAGAGTTAGAGGTTAATTCGTATCATTGTAAACTAAAAGCTTTTTCGGTCCACCTAAAGGTGGACACTCCAGGTTCTGCTTTATAAATATGAATAACAAGATTGAAATACTTCCCGAAGATTTGGTGGATAAGATTGCGGCGGGGGAGGTGGTCGAGCGGCCAGCTTCGGTGGTGAAGGAGTTGGTGGAGAATTCTATCGATTCGGGAGCAAAGAATATCTTGGTGGAGATAAAGAAGGGTGGAATCAAATTTATCCGGGTCACTGATGATGGATCAGGAATGGATGAGAAAAACTCGGAGCTGGCTTTTGAGCGTCATGCTACCAGCAAGATAAAATCCGTTGATGATCTTTATAAAATTAATACTCTGGGTTTTAGGGGAGAGGCTTTGCCATCCATTGCTTCTGTCTCTCTATTAGATACGCTTAGCCGAACCAAAGAGAGTTTAACCGGAACAAGGATCAAAATTGAAGGGGGGTTGCTTAAAGATAGAAGGGAAGCAGGAGCACCAATCGGAACCTCAATTGTTGTAAGAGAAATATTCTACAATGTGCCGGCACGGAGAAAATTTCTGAAATCCGTTTTAACTGAGACCAGACACATCATCGATCTTTTGACCAGATTTGCTATTGCTTATCCGGAGATTTCATTTAAGCTGATAAGCGACCAAAGGGAACTTTTCGATTTTAAGGGTTTACCTCACCCCCTATCTCCCCCTCTCCATAAAATGGAGAGGGGGACGGGGAGAGAGGTTCAGCTCCCGCCCCAACAGGGTGATTTGAGACAAAGAGTGGCAGATATTTTCGGAAAGAATCAGATGGATAAGATGGTGGAGATGAAGACTGAGACCAAGAGGGAGCATGAAAAGGTAATCGTAAGCGGTTTTCTGGGAAAGCCGGAGATTGCCAAATCAAATCGGGCTGAACTCTATCTTTTCGTCAATCGAAGACCTATAACCTCCAGAACACTTTATCACGCCGTGCAGACAGGATTCGGCGAACTTCTACCTAAGGGGAAGTTTCCCTTTGCCATAGTGTTCATTGAGATCGATCCGGAATTGGTGGATGTGAACGTTCATCCTACCAAGCGCGAAGTCAGATTCTCGGATGAAAGAGGGATGCATGACCTGGTATACTCGAAGATCAAAGAAGCCTTGACTTCGTCCGAGGTGATGCCGATCATCGAACCTATTGAAAAAGGAGTCATCCCGTCGGAGCCGCCTGGCTATAAAAAGGTAAAACCTGACTTCGAGAAGCCAAAAATACCTGTTCCACCAAAAGCGGAGTCCTTTGATCGTCCAACTGCTGAGCCGAGTGAAACTAACACGGAGACTGGGACTGAGACTGAGAAAGAACGGATTCAGGAGAGTTTCTTTCGGGAGGATTTGGTGAAACATGATCAAGAGGCTCCAATAGCAGAGAGCGTTAAAAAAGGAGAAGTCGAACGTACCAGGGGGGAGAAGAAGATTGAAGAAGGAGGCGTCAGCCTCTGGCAGCTGGCAGATACTTATATCCTGTCTCAGGTAAGAGGAAATCTGATGGTTTTGGATCAACATGCTGCCCATGAGAGAATTCTATATGAAGAGGCCATGAAGAACCTGACCGAAAGACCTGCCTCCTCGCAACAGATACTTTTTCCCACGGTGATGGAGCTTTCTCCAAAAGAATTCCAAACTCTGGAAGAGCACAAAGTGTTGATTGGGAAGCTGGGATTCAGCTTTAAACACTTTGGGGGTCGATCTATACTTATTACAGCGGTGCCCTCCTTGATCAAAAACAAAAGCGGTGAGTTTTTTTTGAAAGAGATTTTGACCCAATTGGAAGAGGAAGAAAAAGTTGAAAAGGATCGGGTGAAAGCAGTCGCCAAATCCTTTGCCTGTCATGGGTCGGTCAAAGCAGGGGAGAGGCTCACTCAAGAGGAGATGAGCTCACTTATTCATCAACTCTTTGCCACGGAAGAACCATACTCCTGTCCTCATGGGCGCCCGACGGTGGTTAAGATCTCAATGGATGAATTGAATAAGAAATTTGGGAGAAGGTAGTCAACGGATCAAAAAGATGAAACGGATGGAGATCTGGTGATCAAATATTGAACAAGGTCCTGGTCATACTCGGTCCCACCGGGGTGGGCAAAACTCAGGTCTCACTTAAACTTGCCGATATATTGCAAGGTGAGATCGTCTCCTTGGATTCGAGGCTGGTCTATAAGTATATGAATATTGGGACTGCCAAGCCGACAAAAAAGGAGATGAAAAAGATTGCACACCATCTGATAGATATAGTCTATCCAGATGAAAAGTTCACCGCGGCAGATTACGGCAAAAAGGCAAGAGGGGTAATAAAGGCGATAATTGAAAGAAGGAAACAGCCTATAGTTGTAGGAGGCTCAGGGCTTTACCTTAAAGCATTAACAAAGGGATTTTTCCAAGGTCCCAAAGCGGATGAACAGCTAAGAGAAAGGCTGAGAGAAGAGGAATCAAGGTTAGGACCATATTATCTTTCTGAAAAACTCAAAGAGGTGGATCCGAAAGCGGCTGAAAGGATTCACCGCAATGATTTAGTAAGAATCATAAGAGCTTTAGAGGTTTACGAACTTACCGGAAAATCCATAACTTTATTGCAAGAGAAAGGAGATTATGAACCCTTTGAACTTAATTTTGTAAAGGTCGGTTTGACCCTCGATAGAAAGAGGCTTTATGAGAGAATCGATCGAAGAGTAGATAAGATGATTTCGGAGGGTTTTTTGGATGAGGCCAAAGGGTTAAGGGAGAAAGGATACTCATCTGAACTTAAAGCATTCAAGACGGTGGGATATCAAGACCTGTTTTCTTATCTGGAAGGAAATATCGATTTCTCTTCTGCTGTAGATAGGATAAAATTGAATACCCGCCATTATGCCAAAAGGCAGTTAACCTGGTTTAGAAAAGACCAAGAGATAAAATGGTTAGATGCAGAAAAGAAAAATCTTATTGAGCTAATTTTGAAATATTTTGGGGAAAACTGAAAAAAAGCTTGACAGATTTTGGTAAGTTTCTTATATATCAACGATTTATGGATGAGGCGAAGGTTTGAACTCTTGCTTTAGCCTAAGGAGTCTGAAATGCAAAAAGAAAAAACTTATCTTTTTCTTTTGATTTTTTTCCTTTTTACAACGGGCTGTTCACAGAAGGTGATAAGACCCCGGGTTATGACTCCTCCTCCTCAGGAAGAGCATACTCCTCCAGAGACGGACTTGACCACTTCATCAGAAGATGTTACCGCTGACGAATTCGAGACGGTTGAGTTTTATTATGCTTTGGGCGTGAGTGCTAACCAAGAGGGGAGGTGGAGAGAGGCTCAGGAACATTTTGAAAATGCCTTAGACGTTCTTGCCAGCCTGGATATAGAAGAAGACTCGGATCCTTTGAGGGCGGAGGAGTTCAACATGCTTCTGCAGGAAATAGCAGAGGATTATAAAGTTACCCTCCTTTCCCTGGGAGTCCTATCTGGCGAAAGCTCCATCTCTGCGTTTTTAGAAAGATTTGAGAGCATAGAGAATTTTAAAAAGCTTCAACAGGATTTTGAAAAAACTGAAGAATTGCCCTCGATCGAAGAAGCTTGGAGATCGGAAACTCCGGTTTACGACATGCCCATAGAATGGAACGAGAGAGTGGAAAATGCCGTCATCTATTTCCAAACTGTGGGAAGAGAAGCATTTGAGACCTATCTGAGGCGGTCCGGAAAATATGTGGATTTAATGCGAAGCATCTTAAAAGAAAAGGGACTACCTTTGGATCTGGTTTGGTTGTGCTTGGTGGAGAGCGGCTTCAATCCCAAAGCATATTCGTGGGCGCGGGCAATGGGACCCTGGCAGTTCATCGCTTCCACCGGCAGAAAATACGGTTTGAGAAGAAATTGGTGGTATGACGAAAGGAGGGATTTCGTCAAATCCACCTATGCCGCTTGCAATTATTTGAGTTTTCTGTACGACAAATTCGGGTCGTGGTCTTTAGCCTTGGCTGCTTATAATAGTGGGGAGGGAAGAGTTGAAAGATCAATCCGGAAAAATCACAATGATAACTTCTGGGATCTTAAACTGCCAAGACAAACCGAAAACTACGTTCCTCTGTACATGGCAGCAACCATCATAGCAAAGAATCCGGAGAGGTATGGGTTTAACGTGGAATACGCGGATCCCATTCAGTTCGACATAGTGAAAATCGACCAGCCCATGGATTTAGAAAAGGTGGCCAAGATCGTTGGGACCTCGCTTAAGACAATGAAGGAGTTAAACCCGGAACTTTTACGCGGAGTCACCCCTCCCAATTACCCCGGATATAGATTAAGAGTTCCATCGGGGACAAAAGGATTGTTAGCCGAATACGTTGAGAAAAATCGATCGGAACTCACAAGTGGAGTTTTCGTAGAGCATAAAGTCAGAAAAGGGGAGACATTATCTTACCTGGCTAAGAAATACAGGGTGCCCCTTTCGGTGATCATGGAGACCAACAGGTTGAAAAACAAGCACTTCTTGAGAATTGGTCAGCGTCTTATGATTCCAAGCCCAGGTGGCTCTTCAAGCCTCAAGGCACAAAGTTCGCTATCGACGAGCTCGCCTTCCGCAGAAAACAAAAAGGTGACTTTCTATACGGTAAAAGAAGGGGAAACCCTTTCTGATATCGCCTTAAAGTTTGGCACCACTCCAAATCAAATAAAGGCATTGAATGGCTTGAAAAATCCCAACTATATAAAGAAAGGTCAGAGGTTGAAAGTTTTTGCAGCAAATACCTTAGCGGGTGGAGTATTTGTTGAGCATAAGGTCAAGAAAGGGGAGAATCTTTCTTACCTGGCGGAAAAACATGGTGTATCAGTTTCGGCCATAATGGAGGCAAACGGTTTGACCAATAAACATCGGATAAAAGCAGGGGAGTATCTTTTGATACCAAGCGGGCGGTCTGGTAAAAGCACTACTGAGGAGATAACTCTTTATACTGTGAAAAAGGGTGATACCATTTCTGATTTAGCTATGAAGTTTAGAACCAATCCATTGAGGATTAAGAAGATAAATGGGCTGCGAAATGAGCACTATATCAAACCAGGGCAGAAACTGAAAATTCCAACAGCACAGGGTGAAGTGAGCACAAGTGGATCCAGAGGAAAATGGATCACTTACATCGTCAAGA
>LJVD01000146.1 GCA_001304225.1 candidate division Zixibacteria bacterium SM1_73 | reverse complement strand
AGGATTTTATTTTATCGGCCATCATGAGATCATGATCCCACTCCTGGCCGTCTCACTTAAAGCATCAAACCCTAAAACCTAAAGCGTCTTTCTCCGCATCTATTTTTCAATGTTTAAGTAATTCTCTTTCTTTTAGTGGGGATAAAAAAATATCCGGGTATGGATGAAGCGACAAAAGCAACTCGGATCAAGGCTTCGCTCTTCTATACCTATTGTAGAGATTGCTTCGTCGCTACGCTCCTCGCAACGCCCGCTCAGCCTTTCTCACGGTTTTTTCACCATACAGCCTTCGCCAAGCAAGGGAACTCGACGGAGTCGAGTGGCGAGTATGTTTGAGCGGAGCGAGTTACGCAGCCGCCGAGAAGAGCGATGAGGGAATGGCGTTAAAAATCTGAAGGGAGCAAGATCATACCCGAATATTTTCTGATCATGACTCACAAGAAATGGAAAAGAAACATTCAAGATTCATACTTGGCGATTGTATTCTTCATTTCGTTATCCATCATCAAATTCCTGTAAACTCTTTCTGTTTGTTCGACTGTGCTTTGGAGCGAACCGGAAGTATCGATGATGTAGTCAGCGTACTTCAATTTTTCTTGGGGCTGCATCTGGCTTTTTATTTTCTTCATGGCTTGCTTTTGGCTGATCCCATCCCTTTCCATTAATCTTTCTATTTGGACTTCTTTCTTACAATAGGTCATGATAATCTTATCGAAGAAATCGGCAAAACCAGCCTCAATTGTTAAAGCAGCCTCGGAGATAAAGATATTGTAATGTCCCTCTTTTTCAATGCGGTTGATAATCTCTTTTTTCTTTTCTAAGACAAGAGGATGTATGAGTTCATTGAGGAAGCGTCTTTCTTTCTCATCGGAGAAAATGATTTTTCCCAACCGGGATCGATTTATAGTTTTATCTTCGTTCAGGATTTTTATACCAAAGTGAGCGACAATCTTTTTCCAGACAGGTTTTTCAGGTTCCATGAGATCGTGGGCAATTTTATCTGCATTATGAATGTAACACCCCAGCTCTTCCAGGATTTTTGCAACCACAGACTTTCCCGAAGCGATTCCTCCTGTTAAGGCCACAATCAACACGGTAAAGACTCCAGGTCTATTTTATAGAAAAATAATTTTGGAATCAAAACAAGAAAAGGTTTTGGCAAATAGCTTCGCTCCCAATCTGTCATCAAGGATTTGAAGATGATTCCACGGGCAAGAGGAAAGGAGAATTCAAAAAAAAGATAGTGATTATCATTGTTTGATTGAGGAGGTTGAGTTGAGGGCTTTAAATCTTATGTTATGTTTTTATTTTTTTTCTAAGTCTTCGGGCATGATTTTATATTTTTTATGGAAGCGGAGTGCTACACCCTGTTTTTTTGTTTTTTCATCGAGCTCTTCGAGGCGAACGGTTAGACCTCCAAGACAAAGCTTCAGCTTTTTGTCGCCTCCTAGCTCCTTGGGCATGTCTATTACCAGGTTGAGTTTTGAACCGATAATCACGCCAGAGTCTAGGCTGAAGTAGACTCCCTTGGAACTTATATTTTCAATTTTTGTGATTTCCTTGAACTTTTTTCCCTGAGGAAGTTTCCCCTCAATTCTCACTGGAAGCGGGAGATCAAAGCGCCATTCTCTGCGACGATTGATTTCAATATTTGCAGCATCTTTATCTTTTCTTAAGGTTTTTTTAGGAGTTGCTTTTTTAGGTGCCGTTTTTTTTGCTGTTGATTTTTTTGTCATGTTTACCTCTTAATTATCTTCAATGGGTTAAAAAAGCGCAGAATTAATAGCATACAATGCAAGTTGAAGTCTGCTATGAGTGTTAAGCTTGGCGTATATGCTTTTGATGTGGGACCGGACTGTATTCTTGCTTATAAATAGGGCTTCAGCAATCTCATCATTGCTTTTCCCTTTCCCGATGAGTCTTAGAACTTGAAATTCAGTAGGGGTGAGTTGGTCAAGCGTCTTTTCTTTAAGGTCTCTTCCAACAACAGAAATAATCCTGTCCATAATGCTGCTCATCTTATCCCGAGGAAGCCAGATTTCTCCTTTATTAATTATTCTTATGGCATTTTCCAGTTGGTCTGAAGGGTCATTTAAATCAAAGTATCCTCTTACTCCTGCGTTCATGAGCCCCACCACTTCTTCATGGGAAGGGATGTTTCCTAGAAGCAACAACTTGGATTTGGGTTTAGCATCTGAAATTTCTATGATGGCTTTACAGATTTCTCGAATATTAGGCAAAGGCTCAGAATTTGCAAAAAGGATAACATGAGGTCTGAGATCTTTTATAGATTCTATAAAAGATTCAATCGTGCTTTTCTCGATATTGATAATCTCCATGTCGGGGGCGACATCGATGGCTTTTAAAATTCCTGAGAGGATTAAATCCGATGTACAATAGAGAAGAATATTGATTTTTTTCTCCTCTTCAACTTGAGGTGTTTTTATATCCATAGGAGGGGGAGCAGCCTTTTTGATTGGTTGGGGGGCTTTTTTTGCTGGTTTTGTTGCTTTTTTGGCAGGCTTCTTTGTAGATTTAGGATTTTTCATTATTTTCTCGTTTTTTTAAAAATATGTTATAAAAACAATGGCCTATTGTCAAGAATTGATTAAGCTCTATGATAAAATTAGGCAAAGCGACCGGGTCGGACGGGGTCAGACTTTTATAACTTTTATTATTTGAATGTTTTAGATAAATAGATGAAAAATCTAGTCATTCAAAAAGAAGAAATTAAAAATCTAAATTATGAACGTTATGAAAGTCTAACCCCATAAAGAGTGTGAAAACTTAAATCTTTTTTGAATGGAGAGGATTTATTTTATACTTTTTTTCTAAACGGAGAGATATGAGTTGCTTCTTTTCGCTGTTCTGGTCGGCTTTGACGAACGTCACTCTTCCTGTGATTTCAAGTTTAAGGTTACTTTCCAGAAGGACGGTTTTGGGGACATCCAAAGATAGCTTTAATTTGGAGCCGATTGTCACCCCCGAATCAAGCCAAAACACAGCCTCCTGAGAGCTTATGGAAGCGAGCTCAGTGTATTCTTTAAATTCGTTTCCTATGGCATCGATTCCGGAAACCAAAGTTGGAAGAGAGAGCTCGAAACTTCGTTCTGTCTTCGCAAATCTGGTCGTGCCTTGGATGGTGCCACAGGGCTGAGAATGTATCAATCGCTTTTAAAGATGATTTGTCGGGTGATTTTTTCATATTTTTTCTCATCGGGAAAGGTTAGACCTGCGGCTAATTACGCTTAATCCCCTCCTTTTTATTCTCTTTCCAAATAGAGTTAAGGAGCTTAAAATATTATTTCTTACCCCTGTTATGAAGATCTTACAAAAAGAGCATTTGCTTGACATGGTTGCTTCCTTTTCTTGCGATGTTAAAATCACGTCTTTTCATACAGAAGTCAATCACCCCTTTGGATGAAATAAAGGGTGAATTTTCTTTTATGCTTTCTCAACAGCCCTTTTGTGGGAAGCCTGTCCTATCGGTTTTAGTAAGATACGCAAACTGTTAGAAATCTTCAATCGTCACGATCCAAGACCTAAACTGAGACAGCTGGGACTTCAGGGAGCATGAGGAGAAATCCTCTGCTCCTTTTTTTATTAGAGGATAGAAAAATATGAATTGCAAGCATTGCAATAGAGAGATCAATGAAATAAAATTCGTTCATTTCTCTAATCAGATAGCTCAGCGATTGGGATATTGCTGGTATGGATGCATGCTTTCCAACCTAGGAAAAGAGAAAGCACTAAAAAGGCTGGAGGAACGACGAATCTTTCAGCTGAACAGGAGATATAGGAATGTCTGAGATGCCAGAATTAAAAGATATAAGAAGAGATATAAGGGAAATCGAGGAAGTTGCTAGCCAAATTAAAAATGCAGATGACGTATCTCCGTTTGAGAAGAAAAAACTCCTAACTGAGCTGAAAAAGGTAAGGAGAAAGCTAAAAATACAAGAACAGAGAGAGATGGCCATATTTACCGATGAACCTCATTATGGAAAAGCACCGACAAAATTTTTGAGAGATCCGAGAATACCACTTCAACCAAAGGCTATATTTAGCATTATGCATACTTATGCCAATCCGAAGGAGTTCATTTTGAACCCCAAGACTTTTGTTTCACTTAAAACATTGATGAAAGATACTGGGATGAAAAGAACACAGCTCATATACTGGATAAACTTTCTTGAGGCGCAAGGCTGGATAACAAAAAAACGCAGAGGGATGAATATGTCCAATAATATCACTCTTCATTGGAGAAAAAGATATAAAAAGGATAAAGAAGAAAATTAGCGTTTTTCAGGGAGGAGGTACGGTTTCCCGTACCTTAATTAGGGTACGGTCTACCGTACCTTAATAAAGAATAAAAGTAAAAATATAAGATGGTTAAAATTGACTCCAAAATTGACCCTCGCAAAGCTCGGGTCAATGCCTTCGGCTTCAGAATTTATTTTAAAAGGGGAATCTGAAGGAGAAAGATATGAGCAAAGGTTTAGGAAAAATTCAAAAGAGAATCCTTGAGGTATTGGATAGAATCGACAGCCGCTGGTGCAGCAGAAAGGATTTCGCCCAGCGCTGGGTGTCATTAAATATAATGATCCTTGCTGTTTATAATAAGCCTCTGAATCCCAGAGCTAGATTAGGAAAGGATTACAACAAAAATGAGCATCGGAGAATTTGGGAATCGGTAAGGATGCTAGAAAAAAGAGGATTGGTTCATACTCGGATAGAAAAGATAAAAGGTAGTGGCGTAGAGGCAAGAAAAGGAGGAATTCAGTTGTGGTTGGAAGTCAGAGTGGTTTGAATTTCTAATTTAAGCTTTTAATCTTGGTTCATCACAAAAATGAGTACCTGAGAGATTGACATAAGATTTTTTATACTATATCTTGGCAGATAAGAATTCAGTTTGGGGAGGGATTAATGAATCCCTTAGGTAAAAAATTCATATCATTGTTTCTTATCTTCTCTTTAATGGCACTTTCTGTGAATCTGTATGCTAAAGAAAGGCGAGGAGCTAGGCTCATAGTCACAAAAAAGGACGGACATCAGATAAAGGGTGAACTCATTACAGTTAAACCAAACTCGCTTCTCTTGTTGGATATTGAAGGAAAAGATGTGTCTGTTGGTATTGCGGATATTAAGGTTATTAGAATTGTGGAGAAAGTCGGAGTTGCGGTGGGTGCTCTTGGGGGATTATTAGGGGGTGTATTCGCTGGAGCGTTTTACGCAGGAATGTTGAGCTTTGTTCTTAAGGCAAGTTGGGGGGAATCGTCATCATTAATGGCAAAATGGGGGGCGATATGTGCGCCCTTCGGTGCAATAATTGGAGCAATACTTGGTGCACTTTTAAAAGTAAGCAAAAAAATCCAAATTGAAGGAATGTCTGACTCGGAAATCCAAGAGACTCTGGACAAGTTACGCAAGAAAGCTCGCATTCGTGACTATAAATAGGGGGGATATTATGAAGAAATTCACTGCATTGTTACTCATCTTCTCTTTAATGGCGATAAGTTGCACTACTATGACCACACAAAGGCAAAAGAGGCTTGCGTCTTCTAAAGAAAGGCGAGGAGCTAAGCTCATAATCACAGAAACGGATGGACAACAAATAGAAGGTGAACTCATCACAGTTAAAGAGAATTCACTTCTTTTATTGCATACTGAAGGAAGAGATATATCTGTTGTTATTGCGGATATTAAGCTCATTAAAATCGTGAAGAAATCACAGTTTTGGGTAGGAGCTTTTGCTGGATTTTTAATGGGAGGAGCTTTTGGGGCGTCTTTGGGAATTTCATATGCAGAGAAAGAAAAGTCAAAACCTGGTCTTCTGGCAGGATATATGGCTGATTGGGCTATTCTAGGATATGGATTAGGATTGGGTGCCATTGGCGCATTACTTGGAGGGTCAATTGGAGCATTTGCAGGAACAGATAAAACAATTCAAATTGAAGGAATGTCTGACTCGGAAATTCAAGAAACTCTGGATAAATTACGCAAGAAAGCTCGTATTCGTGACTATAAGTGATATATCAGAATGTAGCGAGAGCGGAATAGAATCTAAATTCTCAGATACCCCATTCTACTACCTGATTCAAGCTGAAATCATAATCCCAACATGTGCCATATCTTAATCACAAATCGCTTCTCTCATCACGGTGCACCTAGGCATCTCTGAGCACCATCCAACCATGCCATCCCATCCGAGAGAATGAAGCATGAAGCCAGCCAGCCATTGTGTTGCTATATGTCCCAGCATATTACTACTCTAAAAGACTGGCGTACGAGTCTTTTGCTCTCGAATAAAAGGTCAAAAACAGCAGGGTGGGGTGAAAATCCTACCTAAGACGAAAGTGCCTGCGCAACGTGCTCATTCTGAAATTTTACGCTCTCCAGACTATCGCTTCCACTCGGGGGAGACACTAAGGTTCTAAATCGGATAGCAAATGATTAGGTGCTAGGCATAGAGGCACAGAGGGGCATTTCAGCCAGAATGGCCTGTAGAAACCAACATTCCCCACAATCTGATAAAAGGTATTTACGCTTATGATAGGACACTCCCCACCAGCCGAGGCAAAGGAGAGGACGTCGACAGGAAGAAATAAGGTTGCCCTCAACAGCCAAAGGTGTTACTCTGGCAATAACACTTTCTCAGTAAGGGAGGGATGATATGCTCAGCAATCTTCTTACACTCATAGGGATAGTTTTTCTGTTTGCAGGAGCTATTTTTCTGGCTCTTCGTGCTTTTGAGAAAAAGGGAGAAGAGAAAAGAGGAGGAAAGGTAGAAAAATATATAATACTAGGAAAAAGGAAGGGCTTCAGGGCTATAGGGATAATTTGCCTTTCAGTGGGTTTCGTGCTTGAGGTCATTGGTCTGTTATTGAGGTGGGTTTTTTGACCGCCATTATGGAGGAAATAATGAACATAAGTTGGTTTGTATTCAGTGGTTTAACTCTCAACATTGTCGGAACTATTTTAGTGGCTTTCAGTTTAAAAATTGGACCTGATTCTGCTTTTCGTTCGCTTCTTATAAGTGTAGAAAAGGGGAGATTTTGGGCTGGGATTTCTTTACTTGCAGGCGGATTTGTACTTCAAATCTTAGGGTTATTTTTATAGTCAGCATTCAGACAGTCATATATATCTAATTTTAGCCAGAGTATAAGAGTCTACTTGGATTCAGTAAACTTTAAGGCGCCAAAAAACATTATTAATGATCAGTAAACATTCAGGAGAGATTAATATTAAGGTGCTATGGATATTAACTCTTTGCTTCGCAGGATAAAACTCAACCCATTTGCGGATTATTCCAATCTCCCATGGCGACAAGAGGAAGCACTTTCAGCAATCTCGCAGATAATTGCGAGTGGCGAAGCCTTGTCGGAAGGGACGATTAAACTCCGCATTTCAAAGACGACCGATGTTAAGAATGTCGTTTGGTCGCTTTGGAAACGTGGCGTTTTGATCACCTAATTGTCCCAATAAAATCCCACCTTTTTCTTCTCAGTTTGTGGTATGATAAGCCTAAAAAGGAGGTTAAGTGATGGTGAAAATCAAATGTTATCTCTGTGGAAACGAAAAAGCTGAAATGAAGTCAGACCCTAAAGGTGGAGGTGAGGACGAATTAGTCTGGTGTCAGACATGCGGGTCTTATCGGTTAACATCAAAGATAAAGAGATATTGTTTTGACTTAGGGTCTCTCACAGAAGAGGACAAAAAGAAATTGTCTTTGCGTGTTCAGAAAGATTATGATCCTGAAAAGTCAGATGGTCATGTTGAAATAACTAGAGAAATGATTAAAGAGGAAACTGGAAAGGAATGTTAGAGTTATAATAAATCCCAAAATAAAAGCTTGAAAAAAGCGACCATTTCTGCTACCATAGAGCAAAGCCAATAGAGCCACAGTTGTTATAGCCATCTTCCTTTGAGCGAGGAGGCCGAAGAAAGATGGAACGAGGCAAGTGGCTGACTTCCCAACCAATATAGTCCCCACCAGTTTATCAATCAAAGGGAAAATCTATTTATTTTAAGGAGATAAAATATGTCAAAGAAAGATAAACAAGAGATGATGGCTATCCCTTGGGTCACGGAAGAAACTATAAGGCATAAAAAGATGCCCGATGAATTGTGGGGTGAGTTGTTAAGGTTGGCTGGTAAATACGGCATAGGTGGATTATTGAGCGGAGTGTCAATACTTTTAGGTCGTGCTCGTAGTGTGTCAGGTGTACTACCTCTTTATAAAATGGGACAGGAGATACATTCGTTCGTGGTGGAAGTGAACGATGCATTTCAAAATGCTCAGCTTGATAAAGAAGGAGAAAGAAGTCCCTTAGTCCATGCCGTAAAGAGCAAGTTGATAAACTGAACAAAGCCAAAGCGAGAAAGGCTAAAATCCTCCAGCAAAAAGCAATAAACAGGACAATATAGGCTACGGGCTATTTGGGCTTTGGAACAGCCTCTCGATATGCATTACGATGATGAGGTCTATGAAATCCTTAAAATATTCCTGAAGAAGGACTATGAAAAGCGCATGGAGGAAGCCGATAGAAGTATCAAAGGTCTCAGGAATAAACTGGGCAAGGTGGAGAAAATTATTGATGGCCTTATGGACAAGATGGCTCTAACGAAGGATAAACGGCTGGAAGAAGATTACGAGAGGCGCTATAACAATCTCAAAAAGGAACAAGAAGAACTGAGAGACCAGATGAAATCCTATGAAGATGGAAAAGGCATTGATGCGGACAAGACCATTGATGCCATGAAACTGGCTTGCGATTTGGAGAAGCATTATCTAGGTTTACCTTTCGAAAAGCAGAGGGAACTTCTATCCATGTGTTTCAACCATATTGTTGCTTGTAAAGGAGAATGGAGAGTAAACGGAGGCAGAGGCAAAAGAGTAAAAGCTGAAAATTTATATCCAGTGCTCAATGAACCTTTCGTAACTCTTCAAAGTGTTAATCTTCTTGACGAGATTCTCCCACTTGAAGAAGCATATATCCACAATGCGGAGCTTACTAAAAAAATGCGGGAAATGCTGGTCGCACAGCGAGAGAAAAGAAAACAACAGGGTAACACTAAAAATAAAGACTCTGAAGCATCTCCGTTTCCGTGATAACTGATTGCTATATTCAGGACAAAGGTTTTGGGAAATAGTCGCAGCGACCATTGAAGAAAGGCTCAGGCTATATGGCTCTAAAACACGTTGCTTTTGCCCCAGCGAGACAAAAGCAACTCGGATCAAGGCTTCGCTCTTCTATACCTATTGTAGAGATTGCTTCGTCGCTACGC
>LJVD01000069.1 GCA_001304225.1 candidate division Zixibacteria bacterium SM1_73 | reverse complement strand
GAGACCGTTAAAAATCAAGGAGTCGTTTGTGGAATAAATTTCAAGGAGGGAGCAAAGCTTTCTCGGAAAGAGATAGACCACTTGGAGCAGTTGGTTAAGAAATCGGGAGCAAAAGGATTGATCTCTCTTGCGCGATTAAGCGAAGGTTTTAAGTCGCCGATCACAAAATATGTAAAATCAGAAGAACTATCCGCCATTTCCAAAAAGCTTGATTTAGAAGAAGGAGACATAGCATTCATAATAGCTGATAAATGGAAAGTCGTCCTGGAGTCTTTAGGAAAACTTAGACTGAAGATCGGACGTAAATATAATCTGATAGATAAAACCAAATGGAATTTTCTGTGGATATATGAGTTTCCTCTTTTTGAATATAATCAGGAGGAAAAACGATTCGAGGCCATGCATAACATAGTTACCATGCCCTATGAAGAGGATACAGGGAAATTAGACTTAGGGTTTGAATCGAATCTCCCACCAGATCACCAAGATCATCCCTGGCGAAACATAAGAGCGCATCAGTATGATCTGGTCCTGAATGGTATGGAGATCGCCTCGGGTGGTATTCGTAACCACAAAAGAGAGCTTCAGCAAAAGATTTTGAACGTTTTGGGAATAGATGACCAGAAGGCGGAGAAGATGTTTGGTTTTCTTTTGAGAGCATTGGAATATGGCGCTCCCCCGCATGGAGGGATTGCACCTGGTCTGGATCGAATTGTGGCCTTGATGACCGGGTCCGATTCCATAAGAGAAGTCATTGCCTTTCCCAAGACCACCGCAGCTCAGTCTTTGATGGATGCGGCACCTTCGGAGGTCGATGAGAAACAGTTGAAGGAATTGGGGATAAAGATAGTGAAGGGTGGTAAGTGATCAGTTAACAGTATACAGTATCTCAGTGGGCAGAAGGCAGACTAATGCGAAATCTTTAAAGATGATGATTTTAACATTGGTCCTTTCGAAAATTTGAATTCGAATGTGCTCCTCGACATCGATAAGCGATAGTTCAAATCAAAGGATAAGAGAAAAAAGTATTGATAAGAAACAGGAAAATAAGTATTGGAGATGTTGATCAGAGGCTTCTTTTCGGGCAGAGCGGTTCTTTTCTGCGTATGATCGAAAGCCAATTCGATGCCAAAATTGTGGCCCGAGGTGACTCCATAAATCTAAAGGGAGATGAGAAGGAGGTAAAGCTACTGGAGGCTCTGTTTACTGATCTGATCTCCCATTTAAGAAAAAATAAGGAGCTTTCCGAAAGATACGTTTTATACGCCATCAGCATGGTAAAACAGAATGGCATAGGTCCCTTCAATGATCTGCAGGTCGGTTCCATAGTTACCTCCATTGTCACCAAGGAAAGCATAAAGCCCCGCACCATCGGTCAGAAGACTTATATCAAAGCCATAGAGAACTATGACATCGTTTTCTCCATTGGACCTGCTGGCACGGGAAAAACCTATTTGGGAGTAGCTATGGCAGTATCTGCCCTCAAACAGAAGATGGTGGGACGCGTGATTTTAGTGAGGCCAGCGGTGGAAGCGGGGGAGAGTTTGGGCTTTTTGCCCGGTGATATTCGGGCAAAGGTTGACCCTTATCTAAGACCGGTCTATGATGCTTTGCACGACATGTTGTCAGCAGAGAAAATACGCAAATTGATGGAGATGGGAGTAATTGAGATAGTTCCCTTAGCCTTCATGCGAGGAAGGACCTTGAATAATTCCTTTGTGATCTTAGATGAAGCCCAGAATACCACGGTAGCACAGATGAAGATGTTCTTGACCAGATTGGGTGTGAACTCCAAGGCGGTTGTTACCGGGGACATCACGCAAATAGATTTGGAGAACAAAAAAGCCTCAGGGTTGGTCCAGATTCAGAAGATCTTGGAAGGAGTAAAGGGCATACAGTTTGTATATCTCACAGAAAAAGACGTGGTAAGGCATCGACTGGTTCAGGAGATTATCAAAGCATACGAAAGATATGAAGATCACTTTGACAATTCGTCCCGAAAAGAATGACCAATGAAGGATGACGAATAAAAAATCCTTGATTTTTCATTAATCATTAGTTATAAGATTTTATGCGTGATTTCAGAAAATCGATCTTATCCAGGCCCAACTCAGAAAAAAACGGGAGAGATCACCAGATATTGACACGTGTTATTCGTGTCGTCTTAGCTTTGGTCACCACCAGTATCATTGTTTTTCTTTTTCCCTTCTCCTCCATCTATCAATCCTTGCATTTTCCATCTGTGGGAAGTATATCGGAAGAGGAGATCATCGCCCCCTTTACCTTTCCGGTTTTGAAAAGCAAAGAGGAGCTGGAAGAGGACAGGAAATTGGTTTTAGCCAATCTTCCGGTAATCTTCGATTTTGATCAAAAAAAGGGCGACTCAGCGATAGCTTCAGTCGGGGACTTTCTCTGCAAAGTAGATAGCATAAATAAGTCTAGCCAGATTCCTGAATCAAGAAGAAGAGATTTTCGTCGGACCTTTCCTTACTTGGAGGAGGAAGGAATCCTTTTCTTGAGCTCAAATAGGGATCTGGACATATTTGGTTCTAACCTGCTTGCCATACTTAAAGAACTTTATCAAGTTGGAACGGTGCAGGACATTGAGAGTCTGCCCTTCAATGAAAGTGGAAAAGCTATAATATTGAACGGATCCAAAGAGACTGCCGGCTCCGCCAAGTTCAGTGGAACCTTTGACAAGGATGAGCTTTTGGACCTTTCCAGAGCCAGAGAGAGGCTTCTTTCTTTAGCTATGGTAAAATTTGAAGATGATCGGCTTCTGGTAAAGGCTTTATACGAAGTAGGAAATCGCTTTTTGGTTCCCAATTTGACCTTGAACCAAAAAGAGATGGAGAATCGAAAGCAGGAGGTGCTGAGTTCAATCACCAAGCAGAAGGGACTCATCATAAAGGGAGAGATCATAGTGGCAAAAGGTCAGCGTGTTACCAAGACAGACTGGGACAAGCTTTCCTCACTGGAAAAAGCTCGAGTTGAGTCGGGTCTCAAATCACATCCCTGGCATTTTCTCCTGCCACTTTTTGGCCGTATCTTCTTCGTGGGGGCGATACTTTTAGGTTTGGCTCTATTCCTATACTTTATTAAAAAGGAAATCTTTTATGACAATGCTAAGCTTTTGATGATTTCAAGCATTATCATTTTAGAAATGGTGATCGCTTATCTTATTTTATTCAAATGGCATCTTTCGGAATATCTGATCCCGATTACCATTGCTTCCATGCTTTTGACCGTTCTTCTGGACTTGGAAGTGGGTTTGATTTCAACCTTCGCCTTGAGTCTGCTTTTGGGAATTGTGAACTTGTTCGATTTCAAGTTAGCTTTTATCAGCATTGTGGCTGGGACATTGGCGTGTTACAGTATCAAGGAGGTCACTCACCGATATAGGTTCTATCGCCCCATGCTCTTTATATCCTTTGCCTATGTGGTATTCATCTATTTCACTGAATCTTTAAAGCTCTCCTCTCCTGGTGCGGTTTTGACATTGAGCGGGTATGGACTGTTTAACGGACTCATCTCCCCTATTTTGACCATCGGACTTCTGCCCATCTTCGAGTCTATCTTCGATGTTACCACCGATATCACCTTGCTTGAGCTTTCCGATTTGAATCGCCCTCTTCTCAAACGACTGGCTCTGGAGGCTCCCGGCACCTATCATCACAGCATAATCGTGGCCAATTTAGCGGAAGCGGCAGCCAAGGCTATCGGAGCCAATGTGCTCTTAGCGCGAGTGGGAGCCTATTATCATGACATTGGAAAGATCGAAAAGCCCGAGTATTTCGTGGAGAATCAGACCGGCACCAAAAACAAGCACGAGAAACTATCACCTTCCATGAGTGCCTTGATCTTGGAGTCCCATGTGAAGGAAGGGGCGGAGATGGCTCAGGAGGCTAACCTTCCCAAAAGCGTAGTAGATTTCATCCAAGAACATCATGGCACCACCCTAATGAGTTACTTTTATAACAAGGCTTTGGAGCAAGGGGCAACCCAAGAGTTAATAGATGAATATAGATATCCGGGTCCTAAGCCACGTTCCAAAGAGACCGCCATCGTCATGCTGGCAGATGCGGTGGAAGCAGCTTCCCGCACCCTTGACGACCCAAAGCCTTCTCGCATAAAGAGCTTAATAAAGAAGATCATAGATTCAAAACTGCAAGCTGGCGAACTGGCGGATTCCAACTTGACCTTCAGAGAACTATCCGCCATACAGCAAAGTTTCCTTCCGGTCTTGATCAGTGTCTTTCATCCCCGAATTGAATATCCAGAGCCGGCAGAAAAAACCGTATGACTTGCTCCAGAGAAACTGAATTGAAAAAAGTTACCATCCACAACATTCATCCCATATCTAGGATCAGTAGGAAAGAAATTAAGAAGCTTGTCAACGAAATATTGAGGTCGGAGGGGACAAGTTTTCCTCTGGATATAATATTCGTGGACGATGGTTTCATGAAAAAAATAAACCGAAAATTCACCACAAGAAGAAAAACCACCGACGTTCTATCATTTGGGATGAAAGAAGGTAAAGATATGGGAGTAGATTATCCCAGCCTGGGGGATATCTATGTTTCTTTGGACCAGGCCAAAAGACAAGCTAAAGAATACGGAGTGAGTTTAAAAGAGGAGACAGCGCGCTTAGTGGTTCATGGGCTTCTGCATCTATTAGGATATGACCATAAGAACAAATCACAAGCAAAGATAATGAAAGAAAAAGAAGAGACATATTTAAGTGGGAGTGTTTCGCAAAAGCTGTGAACTAGTGTGCTCCATGTCAAAAGCTAAAATCAAGAGATAAAAAAACTTTATGAATATTATCAATAAAATTGTGCATCCTGTATTAAAGTCTCTCAACCGCATTTTTCACTATCCCCCTCCAGAGAATAGGAAGGATCAAGGCGAAAAAGGGGAAATGACCGAAGACCAACCTGAACCCTCCGACGAAGTTATGAAAGCAAAACAGGTAGATTTGGAGGAGGAGGAAAAGAAGATGATCCACGGCATCGAGGAGTTGGCAGATACTGAGGTCAAGGAGATCATGCTGCCCCGACCGGATATGATCTGTGCAGAAGAAAGCTCAGGTTTAGAGCAGATCCGGGAACTGGTCAAAAAAGGCGGCCATTCACGAATTCCCATATACAAGAAAAACATCGATAACATCACCGGCATCATCCATGTTAAGGACCTCTTCTTAAAGGAAGCCGAAGGCAAGAAGATCACCGGTTTATCGCAATTGGCCAGAAAAGCTTATTTTATACCTGAGACCAAAAAGACAGATGAGCTTTTAAGGGAGTTTAAAAGAGACAAAAATCATATGGCCATTGTGGTGGATGAATACGGAGGCACCGCGGGGTTAGTTACCCTGGAGGATATCTTGGAGGAAATAGTCGGAGAGATCCAGGATGAGTATGATATGGAAGTTTCCCCCATTCAAAAAGTGGATAAGAGAACTTACCGGATTGATGCAAAGGTGGGCATCGAGGATCTGAATGAGGAGTTAGGGATCAATATTGAGCAGAAAGGGTTTGAGACCGTGGGAGGCTTCATATATGATCTGGTGGGAAGTGTTCCAGAGGAAGGCAAAGTGATCCAATACGAATCTGAGCGTGTGGGATTGAGAATCGTGGTGGAGAAAGTGAAAGGGCAGAGAATTAAGACGGTCAAAGTTACCTTAACTCCAACTTCCGCAACAGACAGTCCATCTAAAAACAATCGTTAAGAAACAAAAAAGAAATTAAGTGAAAAGTAAAGTTTCAATCGTCAGGTGTGATGATTATACTTTAGACAATATTCGCTCAGCAGTCCACAAATCCTTTGCCCAACTGGGGGGACTGGAAAAATTTGTAAAAAAAGATCAGAGGGTCTTGATTAAACCTAATCTTCTTTCTGCCAAAGATCCATCCCGTGCCATAACCACTCATCCTGCCTTGGTTCAAGCTGTGATCGAGGAGGTTAAAAGGATGGGTGCAACACCAATCTTGGGAGATAGCCCTGGAGGTGTTGAACGAGGGATAAAAAGAGTTTGGGAAAATACCAAGATGTCTGAGGTAGCTGGTGCAACTGGAGCAAAATTGGTTGCATTCGAAAGCGGAGGGGTCTATGAGAGAAAAACCGAGAAAGGCAAAAAATATTTCATAGCCAAGCCGCTCCTCGATGCGGATGTAATTATCAGCTTGCCTAAGCTAAAGACACACACCCTAACTCTGATGACCTGCGCAGTGAAGAACATGTTTGGATCAATCCCTGGTTTTAGAAAAAGCGAATATCATAGAGATGCACCTAAGCCTGGAGATTTTGCCAGAGTGATAGTTGATATTTTTTCTTTGACCAAACCCAATATAAGTTTAGTGGACGCTGTGGTGTGCATGGAAGGGGATGGTCCTTCCTCCGGGAACCCAAAATATTTAGGACTTCTTCTTGCCAGCACCGATGCAGTGGCTTTGGACATGGTCGCTGCAAAAATAATGGGCTTCAAAGATGGCGAAATCGATATTACCTCGGCTGCTCAAGAAAAAGGATTGGGAGCGAGGTCTTTTTCGGAAATGGAAATCTTGGGTGAAAATTCGGCTGATCTTTCGGCGCCAAAATTCATTCTTCCTTCTAATCGATTCTTAAAATTAATTCCCAAATTCCTGCTCGCACCGCTTAGACCTTTAGTTTGGGTTCGTCCAGGTATTTTGGATGGCAACTGCACCAATTGCAACATCTGCGTGGATAATTGCCCCACTAATACTATTCGAAAGGGAGAGAAGATCCCCTATTTTGATTATACCGACTGCATAAACTGCATGTGCTGTCACGAACTCTGCCCCCAAAAAGCAGTTTTCTTGAAAAAAAGCTGGCTCGCCAAAAAGATCGCTTGAAATAAAAGTGGAGTTCAAAAATCTATTTTTTGATGCTTCGGCAATAGGAATTCCCGAAGCCAATTAGCATCGGCATTTCCTAATGCCGATGCATCAAAGGAAAAACTCGGTGCACCGAACTTAGATCATAAAGTAAGCCGTCCACCCACAGCACTTCTCCCCTCAGGCTCACGTGTTTTTTCATAGCATAAAGCGGATTGCAAGCCTTTATCGAAAGGCGCAGAATCGACAAAGCGTCCCTTCGAAGAGCCTTCACTCTCTTATGCATTTCTGATTATCTCCTTCACCGTTACATGTGGTTTCTTAAACAAATCCTTTTAAAATACGTGATGAAGTGAGAGTTCGCGAGAAAGGATGTTCGGTGCATTTCCCTTTTAGTCTTTGACAATGATTGGCAGGGGAGGACTAAACTCCCCTGCCAATCAAATGTGACAACAATAATCTCCTACCAGATATCCACCCTTATACCGGTGTTCAACGACGTAACCAAATCTTGACCTTCATATTTGTCAAGACTAAGGTTTACGGTCCAGTTAATGTAGTTTTCAATGTAGAATAGAAAGGAGAATATGGCAGAGTTGTCGATAAATGTGTCATCGGCTCCTTCGGACACGTCAGCCAATTTTCTGAAGTAAAGGATATGAGTAGCCGCAAAGTCGACGCGGTTACTCAACTCATAGATATAGCGGCTGGTTAGGGTAGCATCGATCCTTTTACCGAAATCCGAGTCGAGTGGAGTATCCAACAGAAATTGCTGGTCTAGTTGAGTTCTCCAAGCTACCGGACGCGCCCAGCGGAATCCGAAATTCACTAGCCCTTTGCCTCTGTCTATGGTAGTATCCGGTGTGGTTACCGTTACGCCGGCACCAGCGAATACGTCATAGCCATAGTATCGGTCCTGCACCCTTTCTCGAAAGATCACCTCATCGATACGGAGAGCTCCTAAAGCACCGATGCCTTCCTCTCTCAAAAGTCCGCTCTTCTTCATGACTTCTTCCATGTCTTTGTACCAATGAGGCTTATATTCGGCGCCATGGAGATCTTGGTACTCACCTTCCCTTTCGATCACATAAGCCAATTCAAGAATGTGCTCTTTGGGTAGGTGATCTTCAAGGATGCCCTCTTTCATGAGGAATTCTTCGATACGAACGGCTTTGGCTAACGGTGAGGCGTTGATGAACCTTCCGTAACCACCGCCAACCGTGACATCGGTTCGGGGTTCATCTCGTCCCAGTACGTCGGCTTCTGAATTATAATTCACGGCAAGGCGTCCGTAACCAAAGAAGTCTTGGTCTTCTTTGATATATTTGTTGAAGCGTCCATCCATATTGACAAGGGAGCTGAAATCATCCTTCTCTCTTCTAACCGTGCCAGCCAAATCCACACTCCATGAAAAAGGCAAGGAGCTGTAAAATCTCTTAAACGCTACTACTCCTGTTCCTTGATCAACCAAGGTAGAATCACCTTGGCGAACAAAGGAATAGTTAGCGTCAATCCGCAGATCTTTTGCCGTACTTACTGCAACATCATAGTCGGTAACCGAGACATTTTGTCCGACAGCGATACCCCACATGAAAACTATAGCCAGAGATGTGGCTATTGCCACTGTTTTTTTCATTTTTTGATCCTCCTCTAAGTTAAGTCTAAATCGTTAACGTTTTCTGCTTCTACACGGCGTTTTTGTCGCCTTTAACTGATCACCCCTTTCACTGAGTGTCCGTTTCGTTTTGAGTTTTTCTATTGTCTTTCCTTTTCAGTGCTTCTTGACTCCACTGACTGTAGCCATTCCTTTAGCTTGCGGGCAGCAATTTCACGTCCGCCCAAACCGAAGGATAGGGCTGCTGCCACAGCGATGGTTCCGAACAGCAGACCAAAGGCTATATTGACGATCTCGTTCGCCAGTCCCATCTGCCTCAAAGCCATAGCCCCAGCCAGCACCAGGATAGAGACCCGAGCGGCCACGGCCAGCAACCCTGATTGTGCTGCACCGCTGGACTGCACAGTCTTGAAAGCAAGTTCCGCTAGGAGCAGTCCGATGGCAAAGATGATCAGCCCCAGTATCACTTGACCGGCAAAGACCGTGAACTGTGCCACCAAGTCGGCCAACAAAAAGAAACCCAAAAGACGAGACGCCTCGATGGTAGCGAAAAGCATGATCGCTACCAGAACTATATATCCGACTATTTCTGAGAGCGTTCGCTTTCCTTCGACAGGCTCTTTGCCCAGGCCCAGCCGCATCAGGAGGGTATTGAGGCCAACGCCAGTCAGAAGGTTAGTAGTCAGCCGAGCCACCAAGCGTCCCACCACGTAAGCGATCACCAGCAGGAGCCCAGCGGCAAAGATGCCAGGCAGGACCCCCAAGATGGTGTTGAGCATGTTGCTGGCTGGGGTAGTGATGGCTTCCAATTGCAGGATGTTGAGGGCCGCAATCACCACTGGGATGAGAATCAAGATGTAAAGCAGCAGGCCAATCAACCCGGATAGCCTCTGTTTGCCCAGGACCGAAGCCAATCCGACCTTTTCACTCAGTTGGTCAGTGCCAATGGCTGACAGCAGATTAGTTACAATTCGCTGGAGAATCCGAGCCACGAACCAACCGACAAACAGTATCAAGCCAGCAGCAAAAAGGTTGGGTAAAATCGTGAGAATCTTATCCAGCATATCCCTGACCGGCTCTAGCAAACCCTCCAAACCCAAAGCACCCAGCACTGCTGGCAGAAATAGCAGGAACACCAGCCAGTACACAGCCTCGGAGATCGATTTGGCCATAGGAATAGGCCGACCTTCATCTATGTCAGCTTGGCTGATAAGTCGCTCATCCAGCTTGGCGGCAGTCAACCCACGCGAGACCATGAATTTCAATACCCTGGCCACAATCCAGGCGATAAGCAACAACACCCCCGCACCGACCAATCGGGGAGCGTACTGAAACACCTCATTTAAGAGCCGGTTGAACGGCTCGGTGATCAGGGTAAGATCTAAAACCTGGAAGAAAGCCACCAACACCAAAAGCATTATCAGCCAAAACACTCCCCTCGCCACCCACCTTTTCGACTCAACGCCTTCAGGGGGTTCCTTTCCGGTGATCCAACGAGAGAGTCGGTCGTCCACCTTCGTGCGATGAAGCGCCCTACCAACGATTCCGGATACCACCAGGGCAACCAACCACCCAATGATCAGTATGGCTACAGCCCCGACAAGTTTGGGGATATTGGCCCCAAGTGACTGGGCAATTTGATCTAAGAAAACATCCATTATTCCACCTCCTTTGGTTAATTTTAAGTAAGTTGCTTAATAACCAAAAAATTCGGTTATTCCAACTTTTCACCTCCTTTCGTTAATGTTTCTAGACTATGCCTATAGCGGAGCATGCTCCACTGACATTACAGGACTATAGATCAGAGACGTCTCCGGTCTTCTATAGACTGTTATTTCTCGATTTTACAATGAATGATTAACCGATTTGAAAAGATGAATCGGTTAAGGTGTGCGGCAAAGAATGAACAAACCCCTTGTTATAAACCACTATGTTTCTTACCCTATCCCTCATTTCACCCTCCTTACCTAACCACAGTTCTCCAACTGTGGCCAAGTTCCCATTCCACCTTTCCAAAATTGGCGGACTAATATAATGCCCTTTTTAAATCTGTCAAGTACTTTTTTTGCTTTTTTTGATTTTTTTTTACCGGGTCAATTTTTCACTCAGGCCTGGTGCTCCGTAGCCCGCCAGTCTTCAGCCAGTCGTGATCAGAGGTAACTGAACCATGTGACTCTCCCTCGCACAAGGTTCTCTCCACCGCCTATGCTTACGATACTTCTTCTCGATATATGATCCCGTCTCCAATAGAATCTACCTCACCGACTCCGGTCAAACCTTTAGCCTCTCCTCTTCATTGAAATACTCCGTCATGTGGGTGAGATTGAAACCTCTATACTTAATCTTATGAAAATGGTCTGTCTTATCCTTTATCTTCTCCGTAAGTCAAGGTGGCGCACGTTTACCTCTACTCTAATGAATTGTCCCTCCGGCGCCTTAGCTTTCCCCGCGTGCCTTTATCCGATATACCTGCCTGTGACTTAATCCCAAAATCTCAGCCGCTTCTCTAACCTTAAGATATCCTTCCTGCACCTCAGCAATAACCTTGCATCTCTGCGCATCTTTCATCGTCAAGCTTAACAAACTCATCATCTCCTCTTGAGGAGGCGATTATAACCTGACATTTTCTATTTGTCCGAATCTGGATCCTGCGGACAAACCACTGACATTATTATATTGCGAAGACACAAAAAAATCCCGACTAAAAAGAGTCGGGATCATTCATAATCGGCAACGTACCAATATGTGATTAGCCCTCTAAATCAATTTTAAATCCAAAAGCCGCTTATCTAAAATGACTGCGTCGTGCTCAGAATCGAGTTTCACTCGCCACTTTTGAAGAGTGGCAGCTCAAATCACCAATTCTTCTGCCAACTCAGATGCCACCACCACTTCATCGAAAATGGTTCCGTCCTCCAAATGAAAATCGACATGAGTAACTTCTTTAACCTCCAAAGTGCCCTTCCCATCACCTAAGCTGAAGCTCCGGGGAGAGGGGAGTGGAAGCAAGTCTGGGATTTTCTCACCTATATCTCGTCTTATGAAAGAGACCGAAGCGCCACTATCAAAAAGAGCATCCACCGATGTTTTGCTACGATTACCTTCAATAGATATTTTTTTGTAAATCAGTCCCATCTTGAAATCAGCCTCTTAACTGGCAAAAAAAATTCCCGGCAGCGTTCTACTCTCC
>LJVD01000068.1 GCA_001304225.1 candidate division Zixibacteria bacterium SM1_73 | reverse complement strand
CAGGAGTTGGATTTATTCTGACTTATCTTTTCCTCAGTGAGATAAGAGATATCAACCGATTTCCTTCTGAGGAGAAGTTGTCCTCCTATTGTGCTCTGGTTCCTTCGGTTAGACAAAGCGGTGGTTTTATCCAAAGAGGTGACCTGGTTAAGACTGGTAATACCCTTCTCCGTTGGGGTTTCATTGAGGCGGCTGGGAGTGCTATCCGGTTTAATCCGGAGCTTAAATATTGGGCAGATAGGATCAAAGCCAAGAAAGGAGCTGGGGTAGCAATCTGTGCGGTAGCCTGAAAGTTGGTGCATATAGTTTATCAAGTTTTGACTCAAAAAAGAGATTATCAACCCAGAAAAATCAGAACCCCTCGGTCCAGCAGATCCGTGAGCAACTTGGTTGCCAAATAAAGGCGAACCGTTAAATGTACTAACGAGGCTCAACCTCGAAGAAAAACTATCTGACTCTGGCTTAAAAGCCAAGCACAAAAAGATAGATGAGCTTGAGCTCAAAATAGTTCTTGACACGGTAGCCTTTCAGAGACAGTTGCTCGATTTATGGTTCGGGGCAAGCTCACCATCCTGAGCCTCTCGAAGGATCGAGCTTTAGAAAGGTGCCCGATCCTCAAGATGCTCCGCATAAATCGGGCAACTACGTTAGTCATGAAAAAATATAATAATGATTTGTTAGTTTAAAGTCAACCATGAATTGGTTTTTATTGACGATACAAAGAAGTTTTGGAACTCTTTTCGCGTTTTTTGATGCAAGCTTTTGCAAAGAATCTTTTTGACAAATTCTTAGGACCGGTGTGAACTTATTACAATTTGTGCAAATTGTGACCAGCAAAGAGAGATATAAGACAAAATCGCGGGTGCAAAGAATAAAATACATCTGGTTCATATTGGTTTGGTGTCCAAATTTTTATCATTTTTCAAATCTACTGTATCTTCTAGATGATCTTAACGACTTCTCCCCAAATAATCAATGGAAATGTGCAATAGGATGCATCTTGTAAATCAAATCCACGCTCACATCAACTTTCAGGCTAACAAAAGCTTGCGTTCACTCAAGAAGGCTTTTAAAGATTAATGTGCAAATTTTCTGTTGCTCAGCTGAAAGCTGCTTAGATAAGTTTCTCCGTTTCAAAAACTTAAGTCCTGGCATGGGACTTGCTTTCTTGTTTTTGGAATGTTTTTATTTTTTCAGTTGACTCAAAGTTTTCACGCTTAAGGAGGTGAAACGAAGTGAAGAAAAAGCTTGGGTCAATCTTGGTATGCATCTTGGCACTTCTGCTGGTAAGCCTTGGAGCCTCCCACGCTGGTGAGGTCCACGTGCAGGAAACCATCCTCAACGATTTCACTTTTCCTATAGATCAGTACACCTATGACCATGTATCCATCATGGATTTTTACTTTGGGAAGCCGCATCCTGACTCAACTTTAGGAGGAATCCATATCGGAACCAATCCCCACTGGCCTGATTCTCTTTTTTGGTCTCATACTCTGCCGTCTCAGCTCCATGTACCGCCATGCCGGATAATCAAGGCCAAATTATGGATCGATGCGAAGGGAGTTAATACCGACCAAAACACAGTGGAAATCCAAGGAACTTACAATTGGGATCCTCTCAGCCATCGCATCTCTGATGACACCTTTTATGACTTGACAGAAGTTGAGCAACCCGGATTTTGGAACCAAGGCGCCCTTAACGTCATTGTTCGTGCGGGTGAAAGCCAAATCCGAATTGATGAAGCCATACTACTTATCGATTATGATCGCGGGCATACAGATATGGAAGAGGATGTATCGTCCCAAATTGAGAGCTTCCAGCTGTCCCAAAACTATCCCAATCCTTTCAATCCACAGACTCAGATCTCCTTTGACCTGCCAAAAACAACAAAAGTCTCTTTAGTCGTTTACAATGCTTTTGGTCAAAAGGTGAGAACATTGCTGGACACCAGCCTTCCTGCTGGCTGGTACATGGTGAGCTGGGATGGTAAGAATGATGAAGGAGGAAGCGCAGCAAGCGGAGTATATTTCTGCCGTCTTATGGCAGGCGATAAGGCTAAGACAAAGAAGATGACCTTGATGAAATAATCAGCACCTCTCCAAATAGATAGGGCGACAGAGGATATAGATATTTGTTTTCGCTAAAGGTGAATGTTATCAACTTTATGCTTTTTCTTGAGCAAGACAAGCATTCACCGCCAAAAATGTAATTTTATGAAAGGCCACCTCCTTGGTTTGAAATCATATTATAATACATGATCTGCGAAACAAAAACCAACAGGAGGTCGAGATTCGAATCTCGAAAAAAACTACTTCGCAAATTTTCTTCGAATCGTAGAAGATCAAGCCTGCTTTTTCAGTAAGTCTTCTATTACTTTCTTTACCTCCTCTTTGGGGGCTTCGTAACCCCAACATTTTGGTATGCTATTAAAAAATATTCCTCGGGATATCTCATATCTCTTGAGGAAACCCACGTCTCCAGCATTGAATTCCCTCAAAACGACTTTATCTTTATATTCCTCACATACCTCCCTTATATTGTTTATCTCCACAATCGAAGTCATACACATGGGATTCCAGATGACATCCACAGCTATCTTATCCGAAAACTTTTGGGGAACGAATTTTGACTTGTGTAATTTAGGCGGCTGAGCATCACCGAAGCTTTTCCATACGATTACCGTGTCTTTGTCTCTCTGAATCTCCTCATAGCCTAACCTTTTGAAAAATGAGGCTGGCATGAACCAAAAGTCATGATCATAGCAGAGAACGGCGATTCCCTTTTTACCCGCTTTTTTAGCTTCCTCCTCTGCCGCCTGCATCAAAGCCTTCCCATATCCGGTGCCGGTTTTTTGTTCATATACTGATTTGTAGTTCAAGGTAAGGCAGGGAACGGTCATCAAATCTTTTCCCGACATTCCCCAGGTATCCAGCTCTATTGGAAGACAATGGACGAAGCCGACGGGCTCTCCTTTATCTGTTGCAACTTGTACTTTGAGTCCCTCCTGCTTCTATCCAAAAGCCATTTTTTTCTTATCTCAGCCGCTTGCAACAAGTCCAGCCGCTTTTCATCTATATGAGTACACAGAGAAACGAAATCCAAAAACCTTTCGTTCAAATCTTTTAATTCCATTTTTCCTCTATTCCGGTTTAGTGACTGCAATAAAAAAAGACTGAGTACGAATTTACTGCAATGAAATCAGATAAAAAAGTGGTGGAGGAGATCAATCAGAAATTTTCCTCCACCACAAATTCAGTTGTTGAAGACTGAGATTGAGACTGAATTAATTGACGTCGGTTGACGATATTTTCAGTTGAAACCCCTCCTATCTCAGTCTCAGTCTTAGATTTTCTGGTATTTCTTTACTCCCTCCTGGTAAAGATTTCCACCGTGGGCATCTTGAACCACGATGGCAGGAAAATCCTTTACTGTGTATTTTCTGATTGCCTCAGCGCCTAACTCCTCCCAGGCGACCAGTTCATTTGCGGTTATGGACTTGGCAATCAAAGCGGCGGCCCCGCCAATTGCGGCAAAATATACACCGGTGTATTTCTTCAAAGCATCCTGAACCCCAGAGCCCATCTCTCCTTTGCCAATCATTCCCTTTGATCCAGCTTCTAACATTCGGGGGGCATACTTGTTCATTCGACCCGAAGTGGTGGGACCGGCCGAGCCGATCACCTTGCCCGGTCTGGCGGGCGATGGCCCTACATAGTAAATCAACTGCCCTTTAATGTCAAAGGGAAGCTTGTCGCCCTTGTCCAGAAGCTCCACCATCTTCTTATGAGCCGCATCCCTTGCCGTGTAGATGTCTCCAGTTATCAACACATTGTCGCCAATTTTCAAATCCTTTGCCACCTCATCTGTGAGAGGGGTATTTATTTTTTTCTGTGCCATTTTTTGTCCTCCAAGTTATTTCAATTCAAACCTATCTGATCTAAAGTAATCGCACTTACCTTATGTGATGTTTCTTAGCGCAGAGCCCCGCAAAAGCGGGATTTCCGCTTCGCTCCAACAAGCTCTCCCACTACACCGTTGCTTACAAGACGACTTCTTTATGTCTTGCCACGTGGCAGTTTATGTTCACCGCTGCTGGGAAGCTGGCAATATGACAGGGATAGGTCTCGATATGCACTGCCAATGCGGTTTGAGTTCCTCCAAAGCCTTGCGGTCCGATCCCTGATTTGTTTACCTTCTCCAGAAGTTCCGCCTCCAAATCTGCATAGAAGGGATTGGGATGTTTGGAACCGATCGGTCTTAGGAGTGCTCTTTTGGCCATCTCAGCACATTTCTCAAAGCTCCCGCCTATCCCCACCCCTACTATGATCGGCGGACAGGGATTGCTTCCCGATCTTTTGACCATGTCGATGACAAAATCCTTAACCCCTTCCACCCCGTCCGCAGGCTTCATCATCTTGACCTCAGACATGTTCTCGCTTCCGCCTCCTTTGGGAGCACAGACGATCTTCAATTTATCCCCCTTGACGATGTCCAGATGAATGACCGCTGGGGTATTATCTTTAGTATTCTTTCTCTCGATGGGATCAGCTAAGATCGATTTTCTCAAGTAACCTTCCTTATAACCTTGCCTGACACCTTCGTTGATGGCTTCAAAAAGGTTGCCATCCTTGATTAAGACCTGGTCTCCCATCTCCACGAAGAGGACCGCAGTGCCGGTATCCTGACACATGGGGAATTCACCCTGCTTTGAAATCTCTACGTTCTCAAGGATTTGTGACAAGGTGGCCTTCCCCACAGGAGACTCCTCCTTTTCATACGCCTTCCGGAGTGCATCCTCCACGTCCTTGCCCAAATTATAATTGGCGTCGATGCACATGTCCTTTACCGCCTTAATTATGTCTTTTGTGGATATTTCACGCATGACTCCTCCTGTTTTGAGTGAATTTGACAAAATCTATTACACCACTAACCAAATTTTCTGTGGCTTGTGCTATCTCTATAATTTTCAGTTTTAACAAACTTGCCGGGGTGGAGACGACCTTGTGTTCAGAGTCCACTATCACCTCAGTCCCCCGGGAAATGACATGTACCGCCCCCAGCTGCTCTATTTGCCTTATCAGCCTAGGGTCCTTTCCCACGGTCAAGGTCAAAGGGGTCTCCAGGATGTCTCTTAAGGCAGAGGCTACAAGCAAGCTGGCAAGTCCGCAAGCTCCGATCGGCTTCTTTCGGCGACAAACCTCCCTTAGAATTCTTCTGATATCCGGATTTAACTTCAAGTATTCTTCATCCCCCAGAGAATCACTAAGGTTCCTAATCACTCCGTTGCCGCCTGGCAAGATCAGAGCATCCACGTCCCTTCCAGAGAGCTCTCCTAACTCCTTTATCTGATCCGAAGCAATGCGCGCGGATTCACTAAGAACATTTCTCTGATCTGACAGAGCCAGCTGCCTCAGATGATCGATCACTTCTTTTTGCAGGATATTGGGAGCAAAGAAGACAGGCCTTTGTCCTTTCTTTTCCAGCTGATAACAAATCAGAACTACCTCCCAGATGTCAGAACCATCGTAAGCTCCACAGCCGCTCAAAATCAGAGCTATGTCGTTCATAGATCCAATATGGTTATTTTTTTCAGAGAACAAGTGGATGTCACCTTAGGCTATCCACCAATTTCCTCATGTATACTCTAAGAGAAACGGCTCATATCATCGCCGTCGCTATCTTGTTTTTTTTCTTCCTTCTGGTATTGAACCTGCTCTATGGCATTTTTCTTTTGCCGATTCTGGAATTGCATATAGATGTTTTGAGCGGTAAATTGAGCACCATACATTGTCCGCTTTGCATTTATCCAGCGCCTCTTAATAACGACGAATATGCCAATAAATATCATCAAGAGAATAAATACGACAAGTAATAAGCTTATAATATCCTCACCAGGCATATCACTACTCTTCAGTGCATTATTGGTAATTGATGATCCGCCGCATTCAGAGAAAAGAAGTACAACCAGGGAAATTGAAGTCTACTGTCCCTCACACACAGCCAGCATCATAGGAATTGGCTTCAACTTTCGTTTCAAAGGGTCCAACATCAAACCGAGGGCTTCCAGGGTGAAGGCACCTAAAAGATTGCTATCGCCAGCTTCACCAAATATAACATCTGCTCCGCCAATCCTCTTGTCATATTTGAAAAGGGCTACTCCCTTTTTTCTCTTTATGGTTTCACCATTTGCCAATCTGAATTCCTCTTCGGTCAGTGGCTTGATCCCCAGCTTTTCTAAAACAGAGGTTGGAACCACAGAATAGATAGCTCCCGAATCAATCAGAAACTCTACGGTTTCCACTACCTCCGGACTGGCAGGGTTGCCAACCTCCACCTTTAAGGTGATGAGTCCCATAATACTCTTCTCCTTTTAGGGGGAAGCACTAAACTATCCTCCTCCAAGCCGTATTTCTCTATTATTTTGGTAAACTGTCGAACGTGATGCAAGAACAGTCATAATATTCCTACCATCAGTAGCAGTGAGAAGTATTTTCCCTTCGGAGAAAGCCAGAGGACCTCGCGCCTGTTGTATACCGAATCCGACTGCATTGAGACAAAAATCAGGAGGTATACCTACAGGGAGCGTTTTTGCGATTTAATAGACGCTTAGTACTTTTTTAGTCTTTCCCTTGGGTTCAAACTTTACCACGCCGTCCACCAAAGCAAAAAGGGTATCGTCCTTGCCTATCCCCACATTCAATCCCGGATGTATTTTGGTGCCCCTTTGCCTGATCAGGATGGTACCGGCTAAAACCGCCTCTCCCCCATATCTTTTCACTCCCAGTCTCTGTCCGTGGGAATCCCTCCCGTTTCTGGAACTCCCTACTCCTTTCTTGTGTGCCATAAGATCCGACCTTCCTTCAACCTCGCTTGAGGATTTTAGTTGTCTTCATTCAAAACTAAACCCAAAGGGTGCGCTTCGGGAAGCCTTCGCAACTTTGGGTTAGTAAAATAGTAAACTCTTCTTGTTTGTGCAAGTGAAATCTTTGTCTAAGTTAAAGATTTTTCTCTGGGAGTTTCACTCTTTTCCGTCCCTCTCACGTTAATGGCAAACGAGAGCTTATCCTCTCCATCCTTCCTGTCCACAGTTACGTCACAATCACCAGCGAATTGTCCTCTTAAGATCTCCTCAGCCAAGGGATCCTCCAAAAACTTCTGGATAGCTCTTTTTAAGGGACGAGCGCCAAAGGTTGGATTGTAACCTTTATCCGCCAAAAACCTCTTTGCCTGCAAAGTCAGATTGAAGGAGATGCCTTTGTCGGCCAATCTCTTCGCCACGTCAGACATGAGGATATCTATTATCTGCAAAATTTCTGGTACCCCCAAAGCATGGAATACGATGATCTGATCAATTCGATTCAAAAATTCCGGATTGAATGTCTTTTTGGTTTCCTCCAAGAGCTTTTGTTTCATCTGCTCATAGGATGATTTCAAATCACCCTTCTGAAAACCTAAAGTCTTTCCTCCTTTAATCTCCCGAGCTCCTAAATTTGATGTCATTATCACCACAGTATTTCTGAAATCGACCCTTCTGCCGAAGCTGTCGGTCAGAGATCCGTCGTCGAACATTTGCAGAAGGATGTTGAAAACATCAGGATGAGCTTTTTCGATCTCATCCAAAAGAACCACCGAATAGGGTTTCCTCCTCACCTTCTCGGTCAATTGTCCACCTTCCTCATATCCCACATAACCTGGAGGAGCACCAATTAACCGAGAAACGGCAAATTTCTCCATATACTCTGACATGTCTATTCGGACCAGAGAGTTTTCATCCTCAAATAAAGATGCAGCTAAAGCTCGCGCCAGTTCGGTCTTCCCTACTCCGGTAGGACCTAAAAAGATAAATGAGCCAATGGGTTTTCGAGGATCCCCCAGACCAGCTCTATTTCGTCGAATGGCTTTGGAGATAGAGGCTATGGCTTCCTCCTGTCCAACAATCCTTTTTTTCAACTCCTCTTCCATCCTTAAAAGCTTCTTGGACTCCTTCTCTTCCAATTTAAACAGAGGAATGCCGGTCATCTTGGAAACCACAACAGCCACCTCTTCTTCACCCAAAGTAACCGTCTCTCGACTCCTTCCTTCTTCCCAATCCCTTTTCATCTGCTCCAGTTCTTCTTTTTTGAATTTCAGCTCATCCCGCAATTGGGCCGCTCTTTCAAACTCTTGATTTTTGACTGCCTTATCTTTCCCCTTTTGAAGCTGGGCTATCTCCTGATCGATTTTGTCAAAAGTCTCTGGGCGGGTACAGGTGGCTAAATGCGCCCGCGAGCCAGCTTCATCTATCACATCGATAGCCTTATCCGGTTGAAATTTGCCGGTAATATATCTGTCCGACAATTTCACCGCCGTATCCATAGCCTCATCGGAAATCTTTATCTTGTGATGTTCCTCGTATCTGCTTTTTAACCCTTTGAGAATCTTTACGGTATCTTCCGTGGAAGGCGGATCGATCATAATTGTCTGGAATCGCCGCTCCAATGCTCCATCTTTCTCAATATATTTCCGGTATTCATTCAATGTGGTGGCGCCGATACACTGAATTTCCCCTCTTGATAGGGAAGGTTTAAATATGTTAGAGGCATCCAAGGATCCTTCTGCACCCCCAGCACCCACGATGGTGTGCAATTCATCGATGAAGAGGATCACATCCTTGGAGTTGGTTATCTCATTCATCACTGCCTTCATCCTCTCCTCAAATTGCCCTCGGTATTTGGTCCCCGCCACCAGAGAAGCCATATCCAAACACACTATCCTTTTGTTCTCCAAGGTCTGGGGAACCTTCCCCGCCACTATCCTCTGAGCTAAACCCTCGGCAATGGCAGTTTTGCCCACACCGGGTTCGCCGATCAACACTGGATTGTTCTTCTTCCTTCGCGAAAGAATCTGAGAAACCCTTTCTATTTCATTATCCCTTCCAATGATGGGATCCAGTTTCCCCTTTCGGGCCAGCTCAGTCAGATCCCGACCGAAGTGATCCAGAGCGGGGGTTTTACTTTTCTTCCTTTTTCTGGCGTAGGAGGATGGTTTCCCGCTTTGAATGTTCTTCAACTCCTCATAAACTTCCTTATAGTCGACATCATACATGGAGAGAACCTGAGCCGCCACCCCCTCCTCATCCCTCAACATAGCCAAAAGGATATGCTCTGTATCGATGTCTTTGGACCTTAAACTCCTGGCCTCCTGGCCGGAGACCTCCAGAAGCTTTTTCGCTCTAGCAGTGAGGGGGAGCTGACCCATGGTCAGCGTACCGCCAGAAGGTTGAACCACATCCTCAACCCCCTGCTTTAGCTCGTTTAAATCTATCCCAATATTTGTCAAA
Organism: candidate division Zixibacteria bacterium SM1_73; assembly: GCA_001304225.1. GTDB lineage: Bacteria > Zixibacteria > MSB-5A5 > MSB-5A5 > SM1-73 > SM1-73. The sequence continues at coordinate 2,383 of LJVD01000068.1, read as the reverse complement.
ATATCTATGGCTTTTCCCTCGCCCAAGCGCAACAGACCCAACAGGAGATGTTCAGTGCCGATATAATCATGTTTGAGCCTTACTGCCTCATCCCGGGCATACTCTATGACTTTTCGGGCTCTCTCTGTAAACATCTCGTTCATCAAAAAACCTCCGTTCTGTTTTCCTGCAGCTAAAATACGGACGAAAAACATCGTCCGGTCTGAATCAAACTGATCCTCATCCCTCCCCCCACCATACATCCCTTATAAATTACGCAACAAACCCCAAAAAGTCAAAGGTTATTTGTCCGAATTCATCCATAGGATATGGAAAGCCCTTTTCTTTTCATAGAATCGATCACTTTCCCTCAGCTAGTTTTGATCTAATCAACTTCGCCCTTATCCTATCCCTTTCACCCGGCTCCATCCTTTTGTTAAAATACTTTTGAAGATGGGAGGGTTGGGAAAAAGCCAGAATCTCATTTATCTGAGAGAGGGTGACCATTTTCACAATGCCCTCTCCAATCCCCAATCGAATGGCGGAGAGCAGGTTTAAAACCTCCTCTGAGGTTAAAGTCCGGGCGAATTTCAAAATTCCGTAAGCTCGGAAGATCTTGTCCTCAATCTGGTCCTTCGCGTCTTTGAAAAGCCGATTGCGCGCGTTTTCCTCGTATTCGATTATTTGTTGGGTGACCCTTTCCAAGCTTTCCGTAATATCTTCTTCGGAACGACCCAGGGTGGTTTGATTGGAGACTTGAAAGAGAGCCCCCAAGACATCCGAACCCTCTCCATAAAACCCTCTTACCGCCAATCCCAGCTTGCTAATCTGAGAGATCACATTTTCAATCTCTTTGGTCAAGGCCAATCCCGGTAGGTGAATCAAAACCGATGCACGCATTCCGGTCCCCACATTGGTGGGACAGGAGGTGAGATAGCCAAAATTGGAATCAAAAGCAAACTCCAATGACTTTGCCAACTCCTCATCGATCTTAGCCGCTATCTGGTAGGCGGCTCTTATGTTCAGACCTGACTGCAAAGATTGAATTCTTAAGTGATCCTCCTCGTTGATCATGATGCTCACCTGTTCCCCTTCACCGATAAAAAGAGCTGAAGAATCCCTGCATTGTCTAAATTCAAGGCTAATTAAGTGCCTTTCCAACAGGAAACTTCTGTCCAGATCATCCAGTTGGGTGCATTTTACAAACCTGCCTTGACTCAGTGTGGGACTTTTGTCTATAGCGGATTTGATGAAGGATAAGACCTTTTCCCTGCTGTCAGTATCTGCCTCTGAAGGGAAAGGACAATTGGATATGTTTCGAGCCAGCCTGATTCGAGAGGAGAGAACGATCTGTGAAGTGGAATCTTCTCCGGAAAGCCAAATCGCAGGTCTTTTAGCCATGTCCTCAAACATATTTTCATTCCCCCAACTCTATACACAAACCCAAAACCTAAAACTCCCCCCGGTGATGAGTGAACTTAGAATGAGATCCAAAATTACCGGTACACATTTGTCTAATTGCCAAAATCCATTTGTCTTCTTGAAATCGTCTGTTTGAAATTGGGATTTTGCATCATTCCCCCCACGGAAGAGAATTTTTTATCTATTGCCTCTTGGAACATTTATTTCTTATTGCTTAAAGCCTTAATCTGGTCTCTTAATTGAGCTGCCTTTTCGAAATTCTCCTCCTGTATTGCCTTTTTCAATTCCTCCTGTAGCTTTCTTTCCTCCCTTAATGGTTTCATCACGTCACCAGGGGTAAAGGGAACTCCGCCCCGATGCTGAGAAGAGCCGTGAATCTTCCTTAAAAGATCATTAAGCTGGCTTCTGAAGGTGACGTAGCAGTTTCCACAGCCCAAACGTCCGATCTTACTAAAATCGGAAAAACGCATTCCACAGGTGGAGCATTTTTTGTCTGAGACCTTGCTGGGTTTTTCAATCAAGCTTTGATCCAACATACTGGCCAAAAACTCTGCCAAAGGGAAGGGAACCCCCTCAAAGGGGGTATGGAATCTCTTCTTTTCTGCACATTCCCGACACAGGTGCAATTCTACCTTCTCATCATTGACCACCTGCGTTAGGTGAACCGTGGCTTCTTTTTTTCCGCAATTTTGACACAACATAATGACTGAAAACTTAAAATGAAAAGCTAAAAACCGATTTCTTTGTCACTAATTTTTATTTCGTCCTGAGTATCGTGCCGCTTTTCCCTCAATTAAAGTTATAATTCTGTGAGCCCTTTGAGCCAGAAGTTGATTATGAGTGGCTATAATAAAAGTTTGTTCCCTTTTTTGATTAAGCTCACTCATCAGATTATACAATTCCTCTCCGGTGACTTTATCCAGGTTGCCCCAAGGTTCATCCGCTATTACAACCTGTGGATCATTGATCAGGGCGCGAGCCA
>LJVD01000067.1 GCA_001304225.1 candidate division Zixibacteria bacterium SM1_73 | reverse complement strand
CGCCCCTTAGATTCACTCGTCTTGTTACATCGTGATCTCCTGGTTCGTCCCGGATGCCCTCGTCCGTGACGCTTTATGGTGACGAATTCGTCCTGATCCCTCGCCAAAGGTGTGGCAGAACGGACAAGGTCTCCGTCATCAATAAGATGCAACGAAGAAACCTGTTATTCGGAAAAATTTAGAAGGGAAGATCCTCGTCCTCGGTTTTGGTCTCTTCCCCCAAAGGCTCCCCAACCTCTTCTGGAATCTCAGCTTCAGGCTCCTTTCTCCCTAATAGATTAATCGACTGAGCAATTATTTCTGTGATATATTTCTTGTTACCATCCTTGTCTTCCCATGACCTGTTTTGGATTCTTCCCTCGACAAATACCGGACTACCTTTTTTGAGATATTCATTGCAGATCTCTCCCTGCCTTCCAAAAGCAACTATGTTATGCCAATCGGTTCTCTCTTGGAGTTGTCCGTTTTTGTCTTTCCATTTCGCACCGGTAGCAAGAGGGAATTTTGCGACAGCTTGCCCACTGGGGAGATAACGAAGCTCTGGATCTTTCCCCAAATTTCCTATCAAGATAACCTTATTTACTCCTCGCATATTTACCTCCTAAGGTTTCACTTTTTTGACTGAAAATCTTTTTCACAAGATATGTTTTCAGAAGAAATTTGTCAACTTTTAAATTTTTTTAATTTTTTGTTGCCAAAAGGATAGAGGCGCTTTATTTTTTAAAAGCTTTTACATCGGAAAAGTTGCCTATGAGTTATCTGGACATTGACACAAAAAAGCTGAAGAGAATTCTCATAGATTTCATTCGTAACTATTGCCGCAAGTCAGGCTTCAAGAAAGTGGTCTTGGGACTTTCGGGTGGTTTGGACTCTACCGTGGTGGCACATTTAGCATGTCACGCTCTGAGAAAGGAAAACGTCTTGGCACTTATTCTGCCCTACAAAGAGAGCAACTTGGAGAGCGTGAAAGATGCCAAAAGAGTTGCAAACATCTTAGGGATGAAAAGCAGGCTGGTCGACATCACCCCCATGATAGATGCATATTACAAGCGTTATCCTGATAAGAATCGGGTGCGAAAAGGAAATAAACTGGCTCGAGAGAGGATGGCGATCCTTTATGATCTCTCTTCAAAAGAAAATGCTTTGGTGATCGGCACGGGCAACAAAACCGAAGCTCTCTTAGGATATTGCACCATCCATGGAGATGCAGCTTACGCATTTAACCCTATCGGCGATCTTTACAAAACTCAGGTACGTCTTTTGGCAAAGGAACTAAAGCTTCCGCAAAAGATAATAGACAAGGTTCCCAGTGCTGATCTGTGGAAAGGGCAGACCGACGAAGGCGAATTGGGAGTAACCTATGAAAAGGTGGACAGATTTCTGTATTATCTGATAGATAAAAAGTACACTCCTAACAGGCTTATGAGACTGGGTTATCAAAAGAGTTTTATTGAAAAAATTAATAACCTGATAAAGAAAAACGAGTTCAAAAGAAAGATGCCTGAGATTTTGAAAATACCATATGACGAGATAATGATAAAATGACATTTGTAAGGGAGTACTCTTTGGAATATGGAGCCCAAATCCAATGGATTATCTCCAAAATAGTCATATATTTCAAATTGTCATTGCGAGGAGCGAAGCGACGAAGCAATCTTGTGAATTTCAATTACTTAAAGATTGCTTCGTACCCCCGCCAAAGGCGGGAGACTCGCAATGATGAGTTATTGCAGCATCTCCCAGGAAATGATGTGCTAACTAAGAGGTTTTTAAAATGAAAATTCTTCTGATCAATCCGCCTGCGGGGAGCATCTACTATGCGCTTAGACTAAAAACGCCTCCTTTAGGTTTGGCTTATGTGGCGGCGGTCTTAAGACAGGCCAACCACCAGGTAAGGATAATTGATCTGAATGTGGAGTCAAAAGATTATCGCACTCTGCCCTATGCCGAGTTCGATTTGGTGGGAATCTCCATTGATACCATGAGATATCCGGTCTCTCTGAGAATTGCCGAAACAGCCAAAAAGCAAAAAAGACCAGTGGTGGCTGGTGGTCAGCACGTCACCTTCTTCGATTCGGAAGCCTTGTCCACTAACTTGTTCGACTTCATCGTCAGAGGAGAAGGCGAATATGCCATGCTGGATCTGGTCAAACATATTGAAGACGGCGATTCTTTCGAAGAGGTTAAAGGGATTTCCTTTTTGTCGGATGGAGAACTCATCCGAACCCCATCCCGGGCCCTTATCCAAGATCTCGATTCTGTCCCCTTTCCAGCCAGAGAGCTTTTGCCCTTACAGAATTATACTGTAACTCTCAACGGCCGCTTTATGACTGCCGCCTTGACTTCACGCGGATGTCCCTTCAATTGTGATTTCTGTGCGGCCTCTCAATTTTTCGGCAGAAAATGGCGCACCCGTTCGATCGAGAACGTGATGGAGGAAATAGAGCTTCTGTATGAAAAATACGGCTACCGTGCGGTCGCCTTTTTTGATGACCATTTTACCTTATATCCCAAAAGGATGGTCGAATTTTGCGAAAATATCCTCAAAAATAATTGGGACCTCTATTGGTGGGCATTCTCGCGAGTGGATAGCGTGGTGAAGAACGAAGAGCTTGTAAAACTGATGGGAAGAGCCGGATTAAAACAGGTCTTCATCGGCTTTGAAAGCGGAAGCCAGGAGGTTTTAGATAGCTATGGAAAAGACCTCAACGTGGACAATGCATTCAAAGCCATGGAGATATTAAAAAAATACAAAATAGATGTGTGGGCAAGCTTCATCATCGGGGCTTTGAATGAAACCAAAAAAATGATAAAACAGACCATCAAGTTCGCCAATCGACTGAACCCCCACTATATTCAATTTGGCATCTTGACCCCGTACCCCGGGACCGTCCTGTATGAGAAGGTGAAAAACAGATTGTTGACCACAAACTGGAAGAAGTTCTGGGGAGGCGATCCGGTGATCAAGCTGGACAAGCTTACCCCAAAGGAGTTGAAGAAACTTTTTTGGAGAGCACACCTCTCCTTCTATGGCCGACCCAAAAGACTGCTCTCAACAGTCCTGCCTTTCTTTTTGAGCACATTCAAAGATAGCAGAAAAAATGGCAAAATCCCTTTGAAAAATAATCTTGATTAAGTGGTGCCGGATGCTCCTCTGCTGTCTGTGGGTGTTCCTCACCAACAGACAAATGGAAAGTCCCCTCTCCATCTGATGGAGAGGGGGACAAAAGGGGGTGAGGTAGCTTTTCTGACATGAAGAAATTAAAAAAATACGAGAATCCTTTGGCTGAACCTGGCGTCCTCTACGTGGTTAGCACCCCCATCGGCAATCTGGAGGATATAACCTTAAGAGCCTTAAGAGTGTTAAAAGAGGTGGACCTGGTGGCATCTGAGGACACCCGACATACGGGACTACTTTTGAAGCATTACGGAATCAAAAAGAGATTGGAATCCTACCACGATTTTAACAAAGAGAGGAAAGCACCAACTTTGATGAAAGAACTGAAATCCGGCAGATCGGTGGCGGTGACCTCAGATGCGGGGACTCCGGGAATTTCCGATCCCTGTTATTTGCTGGTGAAATTGGCTATTCAGGAGAACATCAAAGTTATTCCCATTCCAGGTGCTTCAGCATTCCTTTCTGCATTGGTGGTCTCGGGATTACCCACGGACAGATTTGCCTTCGAGGGATTTCTCCCGGTTAAGTCCGGGAGGAGAAGAAAAAGGTTAGAAGAATTGCACGAGGAAAAAAGGACCTTGATCTTCTACGAATCCCCACATCGCCTTCTCAAAACTCTCCAGGATATATCTGAGATCTTGGGAGAAAGAAAAATGATCGTTGCAAGGGAGCTGACCAAAAAGTTCGAGGAGATAAAAAGAGGCACGCCCGAAGAGATTAAAATGTATTTTCAAAAAAGCAAGGTTAAAGGGGAGTTGGTGTTGGTGATTGAGGGAGCTAAAAGAGGTTAGAAAGCTAAAAAGTTAGAAAGTTGAAAGGTTAGGATTGATTTCCGACAGACTAAACTGATAATTATTTGCGGCGGACTGCCGACTTGTCCTGAGCGGAGCCGAAGAACGGCGGACGGGGGACGTTTTTCATGGAAAGAAGAAACAATTCAAAATTCCTTTTAGTGGATAAAGCCACCCTCCTTTACATGGCTGTCTTGAGCCTCTTGATTCTGATGTTCCATGCTAATCAAGAGAATTGGATAATCTACATTATTTTCAATCTTGGAGTTTGTGCCAGCATCGTTTTAATCGTAAGTGCCACAAACCATAACCCCAATCCGTGGGTAAGGGTTTTTCGTCACTTCTACCCCCTGCTTTTTTTCATTCTGCTCTACCAGGAGACGCGGAATCTGGTGCATATGATCTTTCCGAGCTGGTTCGATCCTTTTCTCAATCATCTGGAACTTGGGGTATTTGGCGTCTATCCCACGGTCTGGATGCAAAAGTTTATCTCCTTCCCGTTAAATGAATATCTCATGTTCACCTATTGTTTTTATTATTTTCTGCTCCTCATCTTGGGCTTGGGTCTGTTTTTCAAAAGCAAGATTGAGCAGCTGGATAATTTGACGTTCACCTCTGCAGTTGCCTATTATATTTCCTTTTTAGGATTCATCCTCTTCCCGGTGGAGGGTCCTAAACACGCCTTGATCGATCTCCATAATTTGGAATTACAGGGAGCCTTTTTTACTCCTTTAGCTCAAGGTTTAATTAAAATGGCCGGGCTTCATGGAGGAGCCATGCCCAGCTCCCATGTGGCCGTGGCTTTGGTGGTTTTGATATATGCCAAGAGGCATCACCGGGTTTTATATTACGTTTTGTTCCCTCTGATAATAAGCCTATTTGTTTCCACCGTATACGGTCGTTTTCATTATGTATCAGATGTGTTGGCCGGGCTTTTGGTGGGGTGGGGAAGCATCATTATATGCGACAGGATAATCAAAAGAAATCACATCAATTCCAGAAGAGAAATCTCCGAAAAGGATTTTTCGCTTGACTTGGTAAAATCCAAATAATATTATTATGCTCAAGCTGAATCGATTTTTATAGAACTGATTAAAATAGAGTCAACCAAAAATGCCAACCGGACAGACCATGATGGCGGAGTTGAAGCTCTTAAATAAGTATTGCGTCAATGGGTTTATGACCGTCATTGAACCTATCGCCAGGCTTTTAATAAATTTGAAGGTCCATCCTCATGTTATCACCTTTGCTGGACTCTTTCTTTCCATCCTGGCTTTCAATTTCTTCAGGCTGGGATATTTTTTCTATGCCGGGTTGATGGTGATCTTGGCTGGAACATGCGACGTATTGGATGGCAGGCTGGCTCGCGACACTAAACAGATTACGAGATTTGGAGCTCTGATGGACTCCACCATCGACAGATACTCTGAGGTCCTGATGTTTCTGGGAATAGCCATGTTTTTTCATGATAAGCAAACCTATGTTGTATATCTTATAATTTTAGCCATCACCGGCTCTTTCATGGTAAGCTATACTCGTGCCCGGGCAGAAGGTCTGGGCATAGACTGCAAAATTGGATTGATGCAAAGACCGGAAAGGGTAACCTATTTAGCCATCGGATCGCTCTTGGGATCAATTCCCAAAACTAACTATATATTTCTGATCTTGGCCATTTGGTTTATCGCCATTTTTGCCAATATCACCGTGGTGCAGAGGATAATCTTCATTCGGAACGAACTCAAGAAACTGGAAAGTAAATAACGTGATTTTGGTTCATGCAAACTCAGCCATGATTCGGATTCATCCTGCACTTCGTCCTGCCCTTCGGTCCCGAGACCTCAGGGTCGAGGGAAGCCTCAGTGTCGAAGGAAACGGATTCACCGTGAACGGATATGCCACCAATTTTGGAGTATAAACGAACCCGTTCGCTTGTGAAAGAGTTATCTGCAATTGGAAAGAGGAGGTAATCAGGATGATAGTAGTTGGATGGGATAATGGCTTGCCAAATAATAGAACTGGAGCGGGATATGGTATCCGAATAGCACGTGAAGACAGAGATACGCATTTTCAGAGGGGATGGTCTTCTGTAGTCATCAAACTCGAAGGAGAAAATGAGGTAGAGGTTAGTTTATCCGATTCGTTTTGGCGAGGTTGCACTGAGTTACGAAGCTTCTTAGGCAACATCTCGCTCCTTGGCCGAGAGGTAACCCGCCTCGCCTAAAATTAGAACCGATAAGAGATACAAAATTCAGATTGGGTCGTGCATGAGCTTTCCGCAACAACAGATAACAGTGGATAAAAGGGAAATCAAAGATTTCATCAAATTGCCTTCGGCAACTTCTTTTGTCCGCAAACGTTAGGAAAAACCAGCCATCAATGACTGAAACGAAGAACGGAGGTTAAGGATGAATAGCCAAATAACCAATAAGTTGCTTGCTTTTGAGGCTGATCACGTATGGGTAAACCAAAATCTGGAAGCCCTTCTGGAGGTGTATCCCGATCAGTGGATCGCTGTCAAGGAGGCTAAAGTGATTGCTAGTGATCCCGATTTGGCTGGACTGTTGTCGAAGTTGCCAGATCCAGCCCATACATGTGTTGAATTTATTACCCGTGAGCCCTTGGAGATGGTGCTATGATTATTCGGGGCCGCTTTATCGGAGATGCACCGTATTTTACGCTTCATATTCGGTCAGCATACTTTCAAGGGTTAGTCTGGCTCTTGGCTGACACGGGCGCTTCTCGCACAACACTTTTGGATCGTGATGTGAGGCTCTTGGGCATACAGCTCGAAATCCTTGAACCAGCATTGTTGCCCATCGTTGGCATTGGAGGAAGTGTAAGGTCATTTCTGGTGCGGGATGTAGAACTTACATTGGCATCAGACGAAGGGGATTTAGTGCAACGACAAGACTTGTGGGTTGTGCAGCATGATCTAAGCCAGTTACCTCCTGAGGAAGTCTCACGTATTCTAAGACTTCCTTCGGTTCTGGGACGTGATCTGATCAATCGGTTTAGCTTCTCATGTGATTACCAGGCTGGAATTGTGCAACTAGAGGGTGATAAGCGGACTAGCTTCGGCTAACCCGGTGTTTGTGGCTCAGTTCGTTCGCCCAAATGCTTCCCACTTCACAAACATTGAAACCGTCAACTGAAATCTGGCAAAAGAGGTAAGAAGAATGATAACAGAAAAAGACAAAAATATAATTTTACAGTGTCCTAAAAAATATAATGTTTGCTATATTACGTTATTTGGGTCATCCATTCAGGATGAATCCATAAGAAAAGATCGCGAAGCCAATGATATAGATATTGGGGTGAAAGGAATCGAACCCCGGTTATACTTCAAATTTTACGCAGAGTTATTTAAACACTTATCAAAACCTGTTGATCTTGTGGATCTTTCCAAGAAATCATTATTTGATGAGCTGGTGGAAGAGACTGGGATAAGAATTTATGGATAATCTATCCAAGCAAATCATGGCAGAAAAGGAGAATGTGGAGACGGTATTATTACTCAGAGCATAAAATAGTTTACTTTTGGGAAATAGTTAAGTAACAAGGTTCTTTTCCAATTTGTTTGCTAGAATTCATAACAAGAATAATATCCTTAAAGAATTGATGATATTCACATTTCGAGGACTTCACCCTCCCCCTACCCCCTCCCGTCGAGGGAGGCGGCTATGTAAAGTCCCCCGCCTTTGGCGGGGTTAGGGTGAAGGGTATATAGAGTGAGGAGATGATATGGATAAGGTTAGAGTTGCGATCATAGGGGTAGGCAATTGCGCCTCCTCTTTTGTCCAGGGAGTGGAGTTTTATAAAAATGCCAAAGAGGACGATTTTATCCCGGGACTGATGCACGTTAACTTAGGCGGCTATCACATAAAAGACATAGAATTCTCTGCCGCTTTTGATATCGACAAAAACAAGGTGGGAAAGGATCTCAGCGAGGCTATCTTTACCTATCCCAACAATACCTACAAGTTTTCCCGGGTTCCATTTGTGGGAGTTCCGGTTCATCGAGGCATGACCCACGACGGTTTGGGACAATATCTATCCAAGATAATCCAAAAAGCTCCGGGACCCACTGCCGACATTGTGAAGATTCTAAAAGATACCAGAACCGATGTGGTGGTCAGTTACCTGCCAGTGGGAAGTGAGGAGGCCACCAAATGGTATGTGGAGCAGGTTCTGGATGCCGGATGCGGGTTCGTGAACTGCATTCCGGTCTTCATTGCCAGGGAAAAATACTGGCAGAAGCGCTTTACCGATAGAGGTTTGCCAGTGATAGGAGACGATATAAAGTCCCAGGTGGGAGCTACCATCATCCATCGGATACTGACCAGGCTTTTTCGGGACAGAGGCGTCAGGTTGGAGAGAACCAGCCAACTCAACGTTGGCGGAAATACTGACTTTTTGAACATGCTGGAGCGTTCCCGCCTGGAGTCGAAGAAAATCTCCAAGACCGATGCAGTAACTTCACAGCTGGATTACGATTTGGGTGCCACCAACGTGCATATCGGACCTTCCGATTACGTAGCCTGGCTCACCGACAGGAAATGGGCTTACGTGAGAATGGAGGGGAGAACCTTTGGAGACGTTCCCTTGAACGTTGAATTGAAACTGGAGGTGTGGGACTCTCCCAATTCCGCCGGCGTGGTGATAGATGCGGTCAGATGCTGTAAGCTGGCCTTAAATCACAGACTAAGTGGTGCCATCGATGCTCCCTCGTCTTATTTCATGAAATCTCCGCCCAAACAATATACAGATGAACAAGCTAAAGTTCTGACCGAGGAATTCATTCAATCCTATGGATCCAAAGTCGGAAAATACGGCAAGAAGGAGAAAAAGGCCGCTCCTTTAAAAGCAAAAAGAGCGGTCAAAAGATAAAAGCCAAGATTTGGATAAAGTGAAAAAGTCCAAGTGAGGTGGCCAGAATGATCACTCATTAGGGTGGTTCTAAAAAAATGCCACCTCTTTGTTTTGGTTGCTTTCATAAATCGAAGTTTCTGAAAACCAGTTTGGAGAGGATTCATCCAGAGGGAGAATTTGGAGTATTCGCCTTTAGGAACTATTGAAAAACTGGAACTAATAGAGCGTCATTCTGACCCCGCCTTTAGCGGGGGAAGAATCTCCATATGAATCAATGAGATTCTTCGGTCGCTATGCTCCCTCAGAATGACAGGGTGGGCTTTTTCAACACTCTTTTTGGGCGAAGGCTCTTTCTCGGTAGTTATTCAAATATGGCTGGATTTTTCATAACATTTGAAGGCATTGACTTCTGCGGTAAGACCACCCAGGCCAAAAAGCTGGCGAACTATCTCAGAAAAAAAGGACATGAGGTGGTTTTCATAAGAGAACCGGGTGGAGAAAGAATATCAGAGAAGATCAGAAAGATTCTCCTAAGCGAAAAGAACAAAGAGATGACCCCTACAACCGAGCTTCTGCTATACATGGCCAGCAGAGCTCAATTGACCCAAAGGACCATCCTTCCCAGCTTAAAGGAGAAAAAGACCGTGATCTGCGACCGATATTCGGATTCAAGCTTAGCCTATCAGGGATATGGCCGGGGATTGAACATAAGTATGATAAAATATCTGAATCAAGTTTCATCATCTGGATTTACTCCGGATCTGACCATCCTTTTGGACGTGCCGGTTAGAGTTTGTCTGAAAAGAAAGGCTAAAGAGAAGAAAGGTAAAGATAGGCTGGAGAGAGAAAAACTTGAATTCCACCAGAAGATAAGAGATGGTTATCTGAAGATTGCCGAAAGGAATAAAAAAAGAATAAAGATCATCGACGGCAGGGAGGATCAAGAAAAAACCTGGCACAAGGTGAAAAAGGCAGTTGATAGCTTTTTAAAGCATGGGGCACGGATTCGATGAATCGAACCGCTACAGGTCTCTCGTTCGTCACGGATGCCCTCGTCCGTGACACTTTATGGTAACGGACAGGGTGTCCGTTACCAACAAGAGGAGATTGAAAATAATCCCCCTGAATCCCCCTTTTACAAAGGGGGAGTTAAAGGGGGATTAAGAAGGTACCCCTGACCAACGAGCGATTTATCGAATGGTCGTAGCCGTAGCCTACCCGACACAGTAAATTGAATATATTAAAAACAGCGAAAAGGACTCAGTAGAATTGGCTGGCCTAATCATAGGAATAATTCTGGGGATACTTGGAATAATTGCTACCGTTTATTTTGGCATCAAAGCATTGAAGCCAAAGATTCCTCTCGAACTTGAGAGAGACATCGTGAAGATAAGGGCGGAACTGCACCAGGTTGCCTTATATCTCGATGGTCTTCCTGAAACCAAAGACAAAAAGAAGAAAGCTTTATTCGAGAAGGGAATGTCTTTGATGGCGCAGTATAAGTATGAACAGGCTATTGAGTCATTCAGAGAATGTTTGGCATTGGAAACAGAAGGGAGGGAAAAGGCAGCATTGTTCCTCTTAATAGGAAACTCCTTTTACGCCTGGAACAAATGGAACCAAGCTCTGAGCGGTTGGGAAGAGGCACTGGACGCCGCAGAAAAAGCGAATGATGAACAAGGTCAAGCCGCCGCCTTGGGAAATCTGGGCTTGGTTTATCGGTCCAAAGGCGAATGGGATAAGGCGATTGAGTTTTATAATAAGAGTTTAAAGATAAATGAAAAGACCGGTGACGAGCATGGGATGGCACAGACTTATTGTAGTTTGGGAAATGTGTATAGGTTGAAAGGCGAATTGGATAAGGCGATTGAGTTTCATAATAAGGCATTGAAAGGATTCGAAAAGATAGGTGATGAGCGTGGGATGGCTTATACTTTTAATAATCTGGGCTTGGTTTATAAGGCTAAAGGGGAATGGGATAAGGCGATTGAGTTTTATAATAAAGCATTGAAAGGATTAGAAAATATAGGTGATGAGCATGGGATGGCACAGACTTTTAATAATCTGGGCATAGTTTATCAGGCCAAAGGTGAATGGGATAAGGCGATTGAGTTTTATAATAAGAGCTTAAAGATAAAAGAAAAGATAGGTGATGAGCATGGGATGGCACAGACTTTTAATAATCTGGGCTTGGTTTATCAGGCCAAAGGGGAATGGGATAAGGCGATTGAGTTTTATAATAAGAGTCTAAAGAAAAGATAGGTGATGAGCATGGGATGGGACAGACTTTTAATAATCTGGGCGGTGTCTATCAGCTAAAAGGGGAATGGGATAAAGCGATTGAGTTTTATAATAAGAGTTTGAAGATAAACGAAAAGATTGGCGATGAGCATTTGAGGGCACAGACTTTCAATAATCTGGGCTTGGTTTATAAAACGAAAGGCGAATGGGATAAGGCGATTGAGTTTTATAATAAGAGTATAAAGATGTATCAAAAGATCGGTGATGAGCATGGGATGGCACAGACAAAGGCAAATATTGCAATTTTGTATAAGACGCAAGGCAAAAAAGAGGAGGCAAGAAGGTTACTTGAGGAGAGTCTGAGAACATTTGAAAAAATTGGAGATAGACCGAACGCAGAGATTGTAAGGGAGCATTTGGAGGAGTTGTAGCAGAAACCTCTCCCGCTATCTCCCCTTCAGGGTGAATCCCCTCAGGATGAACCCCTCTCCCCTGCCTTTGGCGGGATTTTCAACATTGTATGGAGCGGGGGACGGGGGGGTGAGGTAACCTGTAGCGGTCGCATTCATGCTACCTTATTAGTGAATTCCTCTCCGGTCGTGGGAAGAAGGCAAGGGTGAGGGGGAGAACAAAAGATGCTTATGCCCCTCACCTTGGTCCTC
>LJVD01000066.1 GCA_001304225.1 candidate division Zixibacteria bacterium SM1_73 | reverse complement strand
CCAATCCCTTCAATCCCACATGTGAGATCGGCTATACTCTTCCCACTGACTGCCATATAACGCTCACCATCTATAACATGCTTGGGCAAAAAGTCAAAGTCCTGGTGAATGAGCATCAAAGCGCAGGACGCAAATCGGTGACCTGGGATGGAAAAGACGATCAAGGCCGAGAGATGACCAGCGGAGTTTACTTGTACCGCATGCAGGCAGGAGACTTTGTGCAGTCAAAGAAAATGGTGGTGCTCAAATAAGGAGAAAAGGTAGAATGGGGGCAAGAAAAGCCTCAGAGAACTTAGATCGGGCGGGGGTTGAACCCTTCAGGGCGAGCCCCCGCCCGGTTGTGAGAGCTGTCATTCTGCCACAACGCCCCCAAAAATAAGCCAATCTAACGTAAAGCACTCCATAGCTCCATCATTAAATAAATATTCTCTTCCTATGATCAGGAGCGTCTAAGTAAATCATCTTAGGGAAAATTATGGCGCAAATCTAAAAATTTTTCTTGACAAACACTCTCTTCCGCTTTCCATCTTTTCCACCAATCCTTAACCACCTTTTTTCCATTTCTTCCACAAACCAACAGGGGGATACGTTCTTGCTTCCTTTTCCCACAATGCTTTGAAAATGGGTATTGACAAACGGCTGGTGAAGTTTATTTTAATAAGCTTTGGAGCAATTGATGTAATCAAATTACTAAAGGTCATTTTGAAGATGAGATTTTACTTGGTCATACTCTTGTCCTTGATCTGGGTGTTTTCAGCTTCTTCTTGGATAAATTCCCAGGCCGATTCTGTTTATGGTGAGCAAAGCCTCGCCTCTGGCGGGCAAGATCGAACCATGGAGACTAAAATCCAACTGGAGGCATCAGTGGATCGACCTGAACTCCCATTTAATGAAAAATTAACCCTGACCGTGCAGGCCAGCTGGGATGGAAAACAAGATAGATTCAAAATCACCCCAATCACCCCGCCAGAATGTCAAAAGTTTGAGATATTGGGAAGTTCTTCAGTGAATGAAGCCAAAATGGTGGAGGGAAAAACAAAATCGACTAAAACCTTTGAATTCATTTTGAAGCCGACTGAGACTGGAATTGGAAGAATCGGATCGGTTCTGTTCAGCTACGTGGACAATGTTACTGAGGACAGTTCCTCTCTTTCCACTCAACCCATAAGTGTGACCATAAATCCACCTGTGGAGAAAAAAGCCTCCAGGTATAAAATTCTCTTGATCATTGCCATAGCTCTGATTTTCATCTATGTAATCTATTCTGCCAAGAAAAAGACTAAGAAAATAAAAATCGCAGACCAGACAGAAAAAGAAGTCAAGATTCCAGAAAAAACATTAGAGGAAAGGAAATTGGAAACTTTGTCCGACTTATCTCTTTTGATTTCAGAGGGGAAAGCAGATGAATTTTCTTCCAAGGTTTACAAATTGACCACAAATTATTTAGAGGAGAAATACCAGATCTTTACCACGGGAAAGACCACCAACGATATCATTAATTCCTTGTCTACTCTAAATTTACCAGAAGAACAAATAGCCTTATTGAAAGATATCATGTCCACTTGTGATCTGGTCAAGTTCGCAAAAGAGATGGTTGAAAAAGAAAGGTGCGAAGAGATATTCAGCAAAGTTAAGAGATTCTTGGAACAAAATGTAAAGTGAGAAGTAAAATGGTTCATATGTGGAAGGACTTTAAGTAAGTCTGTCGGGCAGTCCTTTGGACAACGCGACCTAAAAAGCTAAGATGTCTTTTTTGGAGGAGGTATGCATACAGAAACGACGCGAACCGCACAGGATATTAAAGCCATTCAGAAGAGGGTGGAGAAAGAAAGCCTTTTTGTTCAGGAACTTTTATCCGAGATCGGGAAGGTGATTGTTGGTCAGAAGTATCTGGTGGAGAGGTTGTTATTAGCCCTTTTGTCTAATGGGCATATTCTGATTGAAGGCGTCCCTGGACTGGCCAAATCTTTGTCGGTCAAAACCCTCTCCGATGCCATCCAGACCAAATTCCAGCGAATTCAGTTTACTCCCGATCTTCTGCCAGCAGACCTGATCGGCACCATGATTTACAATCCCCAAGAGGGTAGCTTTTCCACAAAAAAAGGACCGATCTTTAGCAATCTGATCTTAGCGGACGAGATAAACCGTGCGCCGGCAAAGGTGCAGAGCGCCCTTTTGGAGGCTATGCAGGAAAGGCAGGTTACTATAGGAGATAACAGCTATAAGTTGGAAGAGCCGTTTTTGGTGCTGGCAACGCAAAATCCCATCGAGCAAGAGGGAACTTATCCTCTTCCAGAGGCACAGGTGGACCGATTCATGCTTAAGCTCTCCCTCACCTATCCTGATAGAAAAGAAGAATGGGAGATCATAGATCGCAACGCCGAGGTGGGTTTTCCTCCGGTGAGAAAGGTGGTAAACCCTGATTCAATCATGAAGGCCAGAGAGGTGGTCAACCAAATATATGTAGATGAAAAGATCAAGGATTATATTTTAAGCATAGTCTTTGCCACTCGCAATCCAGAGGTATACAATCTGGATTTGAAGGATCTGATCGCCTATGGAGCTTCGCCCCGTGCCTCCATCTATCTGAATTTAGTAGCCAAAGCTCACGCCTTCTTGAAGGGAAGAGGATACGTCACTCCGGAAGATATCAAGGCCATCGGCATGGATGTTTTAAGACATAGGGTCATCGTCACCTATGAGGCGGAGGCGGAGGAGACGACCTCAGAGGATATTGTCAGAAAGATATTTGACGAGATAGAGGTTCCGTAAGGTTAGAAGGTTAAAAGGTTGGGGGGTTGAAAGTTAGAAAGGATGCCAGCACCTAACTTAAGTTAGGTGCTGGTTAGGTTAAATATAGATTTGACATATATGCTACCCAAAGAGATCATAAGAAAAGTTAGGCGGATCGAGATAACGACAAAAAGGCTGGTTAATGACGTCTTTTCCGGGGAATACCATTCCATCTTCAAAGGGCGGGGGATGGAGTTCGAGGAGGTAAGGGAGTATCAGCCCGGTGACGATATTCGCATAATAGATTGGAACGTTACCGCTCGCTACGGACACCCCTTTGTGAAGAGATTTACCGAGGAAAGGGAACTCACCGTAGTGCTTTTGGTGGATGCTTCCTCCTCGGGAGAGTTTGGAACCGCCCAGAGAATGAAAGGGGAGATAGCGGCTGAGTTGTGTTCGGTGTTGGCTTTCTCCGCCATCAAGAATAATGACAAGGTAGGAATGATCATCTTTACCGACAAAATAGAGAAATATGTACCACCTAAGAAAGGCAGTTCCCATGTGTTAAGATTAATCCGGGAAGTTCTTTACTTCAAACCAGAACATCAAAGAACCGATATAAATTGTGCTTTGGAGTTTTTGGGACGAATCATCAAGAGAAGGTGCGTGGTCTTTCTGGTCTCGGATTTCTTAAGCAGTGGTTTTGAAAAGATGCTTTCCATCGCCAACAAAAGGCATGATGTTATCGCTATTAAAATAGTTGATCCTCGTGAAATAGAGTTGCCCAATGTGGGTTTCATAGAATTAGAGGATTCCGAAACCGGTGAACAGATACTGATCGATACTAAAGATCCAAGGGTGAGAAAAAGCTTTCAGGATTATGCCATAAGCCAACAAGGCAATTTAGACATGACCTTTCGTTCCATAGATTTGGACAGCATCCAGATTTTGACCGATAGGTCATATGTTGAGCCTTTAATGGCTTTTTTCAAAGCCAGGGCAAAAAGATTCAGGTAAGGAGGAGTTCATGTTAGGAGGAATTGGAGCTCAGGAGATTCTTTTGATACTTCTGATCATTCTGCTTCTTTTTGGAGCCAGAAAGATACCGGAGATCGCACGGGGGTTGGGCAAAAGCATGAGTGAGTTCAAAAAAGGACTCAGGGAAGTCGATGAGGAAATCAAGAAGGAAGAGGAGCCCGAGAAGCGAGAGCCACCGGAGAAGAAGAATCTCGCAGGGTAATAGTCAACGGGTAACAACACGTTGGCAGGTAGTTGGGTCTCAGCGCAGACCAAGCTCTGCTACTCCGACAGACTCGGAGTGCGAGACTTGTTTCGCGTTCGAAATCCATTCAAAGATCTAACATGGCAGAAAGAGAGTTCAAGGCAAATTTATTCCCACTTTTGATTCTGGCATTGGTGGGGATATTATTTGTCCTTTTGATTTTGATTTATCTTCGATTGGGGAGCTTTTCCAAGGCCCAATTCGACGTCTCCCAGCAGCAGGATTTCGCTTCAGAATTGGTGGATAACAAACTCTATTCACAAGCTGTTGCCGAATATGACAAACTGCTTGATCTTGGCAAGTTGGATAAAAAAAAGCAAGCCAACATAAACTACATTGTGGGTAATATTTATTTAAACTATCTAAATGACTATGAAAATGCTGCAGCGAGGTTTGTTAAAGCAAAATTTTTGAATCCGGAGAGTGAGCTAAAGGATAAAATCAATAGAAACTTGGTGATCTGCTTTGAGAGAATGGGGCGTTCCCTGGAAGCGCAAAAGCAGTTAGAAAGAAGCACCGAGCTTGATCAAGGCAAAATTAAGACAGAAGGTGGAGTTGTGGTTGCTCGAATCGGAGATCGAAAGATCACCATGACCGGTCTGGAAAACGAGATCGAAAAGCTTCCCCCTTCGGTTCAAACCCAGTTCAAGGACAAGGAAGGCAAGTTCAGATTTTTGCAACAATACGTGGGAACAGAGCTTTTATATGATACTGCCCTTCGCCGAGGTTTTGATAAGGATAAAGACGTGATCGACGGGGCTTTCCAAATGAAAAAACAATTGATGATAAACAAACTTTTAGCTGAAGAGATTCCCCAGGATATAGAAATCAGCGAGAGTGAGATAAAGCTCTATTATGATGCTCATAAGGAGGATTTCGAGGACAAAGAACTGAATGAAGTAAAATCTCAGATCGAATTTGAACTAAAAAGAGAGAAACAACAGAAGGCATATAATAAGCTGGTTCAAAAGATGATGAAGGCGGAGGAAGTTAAGATATACGATGATCAATTTTAGAGTTGAAGCAACGATATTCGTGATGAGTTCAAACGAGCTTTAACGCAATCTAAAGATTGCGGCTACCCCTTTAATTCCTTCAAAGGTAGCCGCAGGCTTCAGCCTGCGATCAATAAAAGCTTCTTAAGATCCAATACAGGAAAACCGAGAAGAGATGAACCAAAAGCTGAGTTTTGTTTTGATTGTGTTGTTGTTAACGGGTTTTGCTTTGATTTCGCAAGCAACGGAGGAATCTTTGATCTCTGTGGAATCCCACGTGGATCGAGCAACCATCACCATAGGCGACAGAATCCAGTACACTTTGATGGTAAAATCTGATTCTGCGGTGAAGCTGGAGCCTTTGGCCTTGGGATCAAATTTGGGAGCTTTTGAGGTTAAAGATTACAGGATCTACGATCCGGAAAAAGCCAAAGACGGAAAAATCGTAAACAAGAGTGAATATATCATAACCACTTTCACTACTGGTGAATATGTAATTCCTCCGATAACTATCAACTACGCCGATCCGATTGGAGAAAAAAAGCAGATCCAATCGGAGCCGCTATTTATCTTGGTCAAAAGCGTAGGAGCCACCGAAAGCGATAAAGAAGATATAAGAGGATTGAAGCCACCTATTGAGATAAAAGGCAAATACTGGGCTTATCTTCTTATTCTTCCCATTTTGGCTCTGTTGGGAGCTTTTGGATTTTTGTATTACAGACAGAGGACAAAGGCTCTGGCCTTGCCCAAAATACCTGAAGAATTGAAAAAGCCTGCTTGGGAGGTGGCGCTTTTGGAATTGGAAAACTTGAAAGATTCTGACCTTTTGAAGAAAAAAGAAATCAAGAAATATTACACGATCTTGTCTGATATAATTAGAAAATACTTGGAGCGAAGATACGAAATAGAAGCTTTAGAGCGCACCACCTATGAGGTCAGGGGAGAGTTGAAGAAGGCAAAAGCTGGGGACGAGGCCACGGACTTGGTTCACACTTTCTTGTGTTCTTGTGATATGGTCAAATTTGCCAAGTATATTCCTTCAAAAGAAGAAATTGAGAAAGGCTGGAATGAAGCATTTACCATAGTTAGTGTGACTAAACAGGAGGAACTCCAAGCGGCCCTGGTTTCGACATAAAACCGGACGAGCTTGTTAGGGTGAATCGAGTAGGAAGCCTTTTGATGTGATAAAGAAAGATTTAAGTAGTTTGATTAAGAAAGATGTTTAGATTCAGAGACCCTATATTCTTGACTTTCATTATCGTTGCCATCGGGCTGTTGGTTTATTATTTTAAGGTTAAAAGAGCCAAAACCGCTACTATAAGATATTCGGACGTAGGTCTGGTCAGAAGGGTGAAGACTTCCTTTCGTCTGAAGGAGAGACATGTAGTCCCGGTTTTGAGAGTCCTGGCGATTGTCTTTTTGGCTTTGGCCCTGGCCCGACCGCAGGGGGGGAGAAAGGGACAGGAGATTTCATCCGAGGGTGTCGACATAGTGTTGGTTTTGGACATTTCGGGGAGCATGCGCGCCGAAGATTTTAAGCCTCAAAACCGACTCCATGTGGCCAAAGAAGTGATAAAGGATTTCATCGAAGATAGGCACGGCGATCGAATAGGTCTGGTGGTTTTCTCCAGACAAAGTTTCACTCAATGCCCGTTGACCTTAGATTATGGTGTTTTGCTGAATTTCTTGGACAAGGTCGATTTTGGAATGATCGAGGACGGCACCGCCATCGGATTGTCCATTGCCAATGCGGTTAACCGGCTACGAGAAAGCGATGCCAAGAGCAAGGTGGTCATTTTGCTTTCTGATGGTAGAAATAATGCAGGTGAGATAGATCCCCTTACTGCGGCACAGGTGGCCAAAACCATGAATGTTAAGATCTATACCATCGGAGCAGGTAAGCCGGGGAACGCACCTTATCCTGTCGATGATCCAATCTTTGGCAGAAGATATATCTACATAGAGAATGAAATTGATGAGCCGACTCTAAGACAGATAGCGCAGATCACCGGGGGAGAATATTTCCGAGCCAAAGACGAAGAGGCGCTTGCTCAAATTTACCAGCAAATTAGTGGAATGGAAAAGACCGAAATCAAGGTTAAGGAATATTTACAATATAATGAGCTTTTCTCCAGGTTTGCCATCGTGGGGTTGTTATTTTTGGCTATAGAAATTGTTTTGGCAAATACAAGATATAGAAAGATTCCATAAAGGAGCATCAGAAAAGAGGAGTCTGCCGAAAAACCATGAAATGTTTCTTTTGTCATTCTGACTTCGCCTTTAGTCTTCGAGCCTGAGGGCTCAGACCCGAAGGGCGGGGAAGAATCTAATAAACTCAATACGTTGCAAATGCCTATGCACTCATACGAGTTTGAGATTCTTCGGCTGACGCCTGAGAATGACATTTTTCAACAGGCTCAGCGGTTCACCCAGAAGGGTTCTGATGCCTTGGAGAAACTAAGACCACTTCAAATGTTAAAGATAAGATGGTAATATGAGAATTGCAGAGATTGATTTCATATATGTTCTCTTAATTCTGCTTCCTCTTTTGATCGTCTTTTACTGGTTTGTCTTCAGGATGAAGAAAAAAGCCAAGGAGAGGTTTGGCAATCTGGCTTTGATGGAAAAGCTTTCCCTCTCATTCAACCCGAAAAAGCAGAGATGGAAGGTGGTTTTGATACTCTTGGGCATTTTCTTTCTTCTTTTCTCCTTAGCCCGACCTCAGCTGGGGACTAAATTAGCCTTGATGAAAAGGGAAGGTGTGGATATAGTCATCGCCATTGACGTTTCTTTTTCCATGATGGCTGAGGATATTAAGCCCAACCGTCTGGAAAAGGCAAAACAGGAGGTGAACGGCCTGATCAGCCGTATGAGAGGAGATAGGGTGGGGTTGGTGGCTTTCGCAGGGGTGCCTTTCGTTCAGTGTCCTTTGACCTTGGACTATTCCGCCGCCAAACTGTTTCTGGACATAATCGATGTTAACCTCATCCCTCAGCCAGGAACCGCCATTGGAGATGCCATCCGGACTTCCATCGAGGCTTTCAATCAGAAGGAGAGAAAATATAAAGTGCTGATACTTTTAACCGATGGGGAGGATCATGATTCCGATCCTTTGGGTGCAGCAGAGGAGGCTGCCAAGGAGGGAATAAGAATCTACGCTATCGGAATCGGATCAGTGCGGGGTGAACCCATACCTTTGAAAGATAGCCAGGGGCGGGTGTCCGGATTTAAAAAAGACACAGAGGGGAGTGTGGTGGTCAGCAGGTTAGATGAGGTGACTTTGCAGAAAATCGCCTTGACCACCGGCGGAAAATATTATCACGCCACCTCGGGTGAGATGGAGCTGGACAAGATTTACGATGAGATTTCTAAGATGGAAAAGAAAGAGTTGGAAGGCAGACTTTTAACCCAATATGAGGACCGGTACCAATATTTTCTTCTTCTTTCTGTGATCTTTTTGACCATAGAATTCCTTCTTTCTGAGAGAAGAAGCAGAAAAGCAGTGGAGGGCTCAAAGGAAAAAACTGAAGGCAGATGAAAAATCCTAAAACCCTTGAACTATAAAATCTTTGAACTTATGTGTCGACATGATTATTCTAAGAAGAACATCTGTTTGGATAATAGTTGTCGTGACCACCATCTGGGCTAATCCTGCCTGGGCGGATTCTTTTTCTTCCCTCAATAAAAAGGGTAACAAAGCATATCAGGAAGGGAAGGAGCTTCTGCAAAAAGGGAAGAAAGATAATGCTCTCGAAGCTTATGAACGAGCATTGAAATTTTATCGGGATGCTGAGATCGAGAAACCTGAATCGCCGGAACTTTCTTATAACATTGGGAATGTAATGTATCAACGGGAGAAATATCAGGATGCTTTGGAGAAGTATTATAAAACTTTAAGCGCCGATGAGCCGGCAAACCAGGCAGCGGCATATTATAATATGGGAAACGCCTTATATAGGTCAGGCAAATACGCAGAGGCAATTCAAGCCTATCAAAAGTGTTTGGACGTAACTCCGGATGATGAGGATGCCAAATACAACATAGAGTTCGTAAGAAAGAAAATGAAAGAGATGCTGGACAGGGAACTGCAAAGACAGAAAAACCAACAACAAAAGCAACAACAAGAAAAGAAAGACCAAAAGAGTCAAAAGCAAGAACAAAAACAACAAGAAGAAGAAAAGCAACAGCAACAAGCTCAAACGCAAGAGCAACAAGAACAGCAAGAAAGGAAGCAAGAGCAAGTGCAGCCAAAGGAGGGCATGACCAAAGAGGATGCAGAAAGAATTTTGAATGCATTAAAGGACGACGAAAAGGACATGCTGAAGAAACAAAAAAGATTTACCCAGACGCAAGGGAAAAGAGGAGGAAAGGACTGGTAGATGGATATGAGCGGCAAAGGCAAAAGAGAGTGCTTAGTACACAGTGAACGCTCCATGGCGAGGAGGAAGCGGCGGACTGCCGACTGCGGACTGCTGACAGTATCGATCATTTTGGCCATCAGTTTCTTTTTAGTTTTCCTTAACCATCTCCGTATCGGGGAATGTGAAGTCCATCCCTCAACCCCAGCTTCCCTCTTTAGATGGTTTCACCGTTCATTCCGCAGGGAGATCTCAGAATTTCCACCTTTCTGCTGGAAAGATCGCCTCATCCGTCACCTTCAATTATATCTTGGTTCCCAGAAAAGCGGGAAAATTCACCATCGGTTCTGCAGAGATAGTGTTGGATGGAAAGAGCTACAAGACCGATCCGATAAATATTACAGTCGTTGCTGGAGAAAAACCAGGGACAGCTCCTGCTCCTTCGGAAAAAGAGTCTGTCCAGAAGAAAGAGCTGCAAGGAAAGGATCTTTTCATAGAGACGGTGGTGGATAAGAAAAAAGCTTACGTGAACGAGCAGACCACTCTCACTTTTAGATTCTATCAAGGGGTGAGATTATTCAATAATCCGGAATACTCGCCCCCCTCCCTGACCGGTTTTTGGGCTGAGGATCTGCCTCCACGAAAGCAGTATTACAAAGTTATAAATGGCAGGCAATATTTTGTGCAAGAACTGAAGACTGCTCTTTTCCCCACCGCAGCTGGACCACAGACGATTGGAAGAGCTGAGCTTAAGTGTACGGTGGAGGATTTGGATCGATTCTTTTTGAAAGATCCATTTGCCATGCTGGATCGAGATCTGATGAGCCTTTTCCGACAAGGAAAACCACAAGTTCTAAGATCAAGACCGATCGAGATCGAGGTGTTGCCACTTCCCGAGATGGGTAAACCTGAAAGTTTTGCAGGAGCTGTGGGGAACTTTAAGCTGAAGGTTAGTATGGATAAAAAGGAAGTGGAGGTAGGAGAGCCGATTACTCTGAGGATGAAGATCAGCGGAGCAGGAAACGTGAAGTCAGTAGGAAAGCCAACCCTTCCTGAGCTGAAAGATTTCCGTATCTACGATTCCGGCAGTTCTGAAAATATTTCCAAAGAGAACTATTTAGTCCAGGGGGTCAAAACTTACGAGATGGTCTTGATCCCCAAGATAGCTGGCAAATATAATATCCCTCCTATTGAATTTTCCTTTTTCAATCCAAAAGGCAAAAGCTACAAAACCTTAACATCAGATCCAGTCCTGATCACCGCCCTTCCCGGAGCACAGGTCTCCCCCACCGAAATGGCTCAACTTTCCAAGCAAGAGATCGGATATGCTGTTAAGGACATACGCTATATCAAACTCTCTGCAAGCCAATTGAACAATCAAGGAGATCATTTATATAAAAGGCCACTTTTTCTATTTGTTCAGCTGATTCCTCTTCTGACGTTTGTGGTTTTATGGAGATATCAGAAGCATCAGGAGAAACTAAACTTGATTTCTGCGGAGAAATCCAAAGAGTTTTATGGCGAAGTTACCAAAACCATTACCGGATATGTGGGAGACAAACTCAATCTTCCTGCTTACGGTTTAACCAAAGAGAGAATCGAATTGGAGCTTTCCAGCAGGGGAATAAAAAAAGAAAAAATCGATAATCTTTTGGAGCTTCTGGATTCTTGTGATTATGCTCGATTTGCTCCCGGATCATCCGGAGTGGGGGAGATGAGGGCGTTTTTGAACTCGGTGGAAACAGCTATTATGGATTTGGAGAAATGAAAAAATGATTGATCCTGATGAGTTCAATAGTAACTACGGATTTCGGAGGGCATCCGAAAACCCCGGAAATTGTAGCCGCAGGCTTCAGGACGTGTTGAAAAAGTCACATTGTCATTCTGAGGGAGCCCCGCATCTGGCGGGATAAACTCCGCGACCGAAGAATCTGCTTGATTCATATGGAGATTCTTCGCTTAGAATGACACTCTTTTAGTTCAAGTTTTTCAACAGTCCCTTCTGCCTGCGTACGCAACCCTCTAAACCGAGATCAACCTACTGGCATGCGAAACGTAAAGATCCTCATGAAAAGAAGGATTACAATTTTAGGGTTTATTACCATTCTATTTTTCCTGCCTGAGGCCAGGGCTGATATAGAGTCAGCCACAGCACTTTTTCAGAAGGGGAATGAAAGCTATGAGGAGGGAAATTTCGACCAGGCTATCGAGGAATATCAAAAAGTCTTTGATCAGGGAATGAGGAATTCAAAAGTATTTTACAATCTGGGGAACGCCTATTTTCGAAAAAATCAGCTGGGAAAGGCGATTTTGAATTATCGCAGGGCTTTGTCACTGGATCCCAGAGATGAGGACAGCATCGCCAATCTCAGATTTGCCAAGCTTTTTACCTTAGATAAAATTGAGGAGCAAACGGTTAATCCTCTGGTCAATCTGCTACATTGGTTTCTTGATCTGTGGAGTATGGACGAACTGACTATTCTTGCTTCTTTATCCTACTCTTTGTCCATCGGCTTTGGAATTCTGATTCTCTTCACGCGATCCAAAAGAGCCTTGTTTTGGGGGTTGACGATATTGTTTTTTGGCTTCGTTGTCTTCTCCTCCTCTCTTGGTGTAAAACTCTACTTCGATTCACTCAAAAGTGGTGTGGTGATTGCTCCTGAGGCGAAGGTAAGAAGCGGCCCCGGAGAGGACTATACTCTACAATTCACTGGTCATGAGGGCTTGGAATTTCAGATAAAAGGGGAAGCAGAGAGTTGGTATCGCATCATGCTACCCAATGGAGTTAGAGGCTGGATCCCCAAGGAAGCGGTGGAGATAATTTGAAACAAGCCAATAAGGCATCGGAGTTGCCACATTTCTCGGCATCGCCGAGAATCATAGACCCGGTCTGGTACGCCTATTTTCAGGCCCGATAACTCATCTTTGTCCTTTATTTTTATAGGATAGAGTGTCAAGCTTTAGCTTGACCTGGGGTCTATTAAATGACAAAACCCACCTTTTTGGGCTTCACCTAAAGGTCAACAACTTTTTAACTTGACAAATTTCTAATTGAGTTTGGGTTGGAGTGCGGGAGCAAAGCTTGCGCACTTCTTTTCTTACTCTTTTCCAAATTATCAACATAATTAGTTGATAACCATTAGGCGAACACCCCGTTTTTTTCTCTTCCGATTGGTTTCCCAAGAGTCATACTAATAATATTTGACAAAACTCGTTTTTATGATACTTTTAATTTTGCAAGAATAGCAAACAATGAAATCTTTCAACAAGAGCCGAAAACATGCAAAAATCGAACCGCCCTAAACTGGAGATTTTGGAAAAAGAAAAGATAAAAAAGATCGTTGAAGAAGCTATCGAAGTTTTGGAAAAGGTGGGCGTTTTTGTGGAAAATGAAAGGGGTTTGGAACTTCTGGATGGTGCTGATGCCAAGGTTGAAAAGAAAGAAAAGAAAGCTTTTATAAAAGCTGATCTGGTGGAAAAATGCTTAAAAACTGCTCCTTCGCAAATAAAGGTTTTTGATCGGGAAGGAGAGCTTGCGTTAGATTTGCGCGGCGACAATATTCATTTTGATCCCGGTTCTGCCGCCTTAAGGATTTATGATCTGGATTTGAATAAATCAAGACATCCAGTAACCAAGGATCTGATCAATTTCGCTCGCTTGACAGATTCATTGTCCTATTTGAAAGCTCAGAGCACAGCACTTATCCCTTCTGATGTTCCTGAACAGATTTCCGACCGCTCTCGGCTCTTTATCTCGCTTCAGCATTCCGCCAAACCGATAGTCACCGGAACCTTTGCCAAGGACGGTTTTGAGGTGATGAAAGAGATGTTAGTTACGATCAGAGGAAACGAAGAGGGTCTCAAAGCCAAACCCTTGGCCATCTTCGATTGTTGTCCTTCACCTCCTTTGAAATGGAGTGATTTAACCTGCCATGATTTAATTTGTTGCGCGGAAGCCGGCATACCGGCGGAATTGGTCTCCATGCCTCTTTGTGGTGCTACATCACCGGTGACTTTAGCCGGAGCATTGGTTCAGCACACCGCAGAGAATCTAAGTGGAATCATCATCCATCAAATTGCCAAGCCTGGATCACCCGTAATCTATGGCGGGTCGCCATCCTTCTTTGATATGAGAAAAGGCACCACTCCTATGGGCGCAATAGAAACCATGATGATCGACTCAGCTTATGCTCAAATAGGCAAATATTTGAATCTTCCTACGCATGCCTATATGGGATTAAGCGATGCTAAGATTTTGGATTATCAATCAGGTTTGGAGTCGGCAGCTGGTGCCATTCTTGCCGCCCTGTCCGGGATAAACGTTATCTCCGGTCCCGGGATGCTTGATTTTGAAAGCTGTCAAAGTCTGGAGAAATTGGTTTTGGATAATGAGATTTGCGGGATGGCTTACCGGTTAGTTCAGGGAATAGGGTCCAGGGATGAGGTTTTAGCTCTTAATTTGCTAAAAGAAGCGTCGTCAGAAAAACATTTCCTCACCTCTCCACATACTTTAAAATGGTTTAAAAAAGAATCATTCTTTCCGTCAGAGGTGATTGATCGTTCCAATTTAGGAGATTGGGAAAAATCAGGAAAAAAGACCGCAGGAGAAAGAGCAAAAGAAAAGGTGAAAAAGATTTTATCCACTCACCAGCCAAAACCACTCCCCCAAGAGATAATCAGGGAATTAACCAAAATTATGCAATCCCAAGCCAGGCTGCAAAATCTTGACCAATTGCCAGAATGGTAGAATTGTAGCGTCGGGGTTTGTCCTGAGAGGACTCGTCCTGAAGGACTCACCCAGGGGCCTTTCCTAAGGAGGGACTATTGAGCAAGTGTTTGTGGGGTGCGAAATCCGCACCAACGGAGCTAAAAGACGTTGACCGGAGTTTCTGACGTTTCTGACCTTGTTTTAAAAAAAAACTCTTTTTCACTAATCATATGCATATGCATTCATACGAATCCTCAACCTTTGCCCCCTCTCTAGCCAGATGGATGACCGCCTGTATGGGTGGGAAATGGAGATGGAGAGAAAGGCGACCAAAAAAGTCGATCTTAGAAATTGGACCTTAGGCTCTCTCATAGGTTGCGAAGCATTCATACGAATCTCCTTCAATAGCAGCCGACCTATCGCTTTCACCATAAAAGTTGTGGAAAAAGTGCTCAGCTTCCCGTTGGTGTTTTTCACCAAAGGGAAAAAAACGGCGGGTGAAGAACACCCGCCTGGAGCAGAAATACATCTTTAACTTTTTTCGTCCGACACCCTTCAACTTTGTCAGGGTAAACAGAGGTCGGACGCTACAATTTACTACAGGTCTGTTATTTTATTGATAATCTTCAATTCCCAGGTTTCTTGCGGCTCTAAGGAGAGTTTCCAATTGGGAAAGAGGACCGAGCCTTGATGGACCTTCTCGAATCCCTCCTCGGATAGGGAGACGGTATAGATGGGAAAACGCCATAGCTGGCAGGGTTGGTCGAGTTTGAAACTTATGTCTAAGTTTAGTTCTTGATCGGTTAGTCCGAAGTCTGAAGCTTTTCCAGCATTGGCCACACTTGAGAGTTTCTTATCTTTGATCTCGCGATCTTCCGCATAGTAGAATCTTTTCCGATCATCCTCGGAGAAGATGGCGAAATTGAATTCCACTCCAAACCATAAGCTTACTCTTTGGATATGATTATTTATTATCAGATAAGATATATCCAGCTCAGAACTATCAGTTCTTACTAAAATCTTTTTTGCCACTGTGATTGGAACGTTTTTGTCGCCAATCCAGACAAAACCGTCTCGATACAAGGTTATGGTCAATCCATCCTTTACTTTTTCAATTTTATGAAGATAAGGCTGATTAACAAAATCGCCCTGCTCCGGATATTGACATCTGGAGAAATCCTCCAACTTGGCGTGTTCACCCAGGAAATGATCAATCAAAGAACCCCGCCTGTACCAATCATAGACCAGATATTTCTCCAGACCTTCTTCTTTGGTTAAAACCAGATCGTGAATACTTGCCACCTTATCACTCTCCTGGGCTTGAGCTCTTTGCTTTAATTCCCAAAGCTTTTTGTGATAGCCCTCCTCCCTTCGGGTCAAAATATCCAAAAGGTTTAAAGATTTGGGCTTATAATCGAGTTCAAATAAGTTCCCGCCTGATGCCAGGGAAAAGTATAGACCCAAAATCGGCGTATTGACCAAAAGCTCATCTTGACCATCTTTGTCAAAATCCAAAATTTGATGATCTATCCACTTTCTTGCGTGCAGTGAGCCTGTCGGACCTGTGGGATGAGCAAGCTCATCCACTACCTTTTCTGCACCGATGAGATGTTTATAGATGGCGGAGCGGAGATGGGGCAGATATAATCCTCCGAAGACGCCATGCCAGTAGGAGCAGTTGCATTGCCCCTTCCACAATTCATCCTTCGCTTGGCTCAGGACAAGTTCATTAGCTTTTTTGATTTTGCCTTTCTGGGTTGATTTTGTATTTCTTATCTTCTCAGATATACGAAGCATCTTTTTATGCATGTTGTTTGCCTCTGGATATTTCGCCAGAAAGTTGCGCCACAAGCCACCTCTCACAAAGATGCCAAATCGCTCATATAGATCCTGATTCTTCAAAACGTGTTCAAATTCTTCATATTCCTGGAAGGCTTTGGGAGGTAAGGACCACTGGTTCATCTCATGATAGGATGCGGTGGGCAAATAAACCCTCCCCTTGGGAGGAAGAAGGTCCAATGCGTCTTTTAGATGGATCATCTCGATCCAATCTCTGTTTTTTTCAACCTCCCCAAAGAATCTTTCAATCCACCTGTCTTTATAACAATGTTTATAGGTCTCAGGCCAAACCCCGAATTTTTCACCGTCGTCTCCATACACGATAAGGTGGTTGCCATCTTCTGAAGCGATTTTCCTGAAATATTTGATGGTCTCCTCCGGCTCTTTGAAAGGAATGGAGTACCGCAGAAATTTTGAAGAGGAGAAAAGATTCAAAATGTATCCTTGTTCCTCGGTTACAAAATAGCCCAAAAGTTCCTTTTCAGTTAAGCCGGAATATTTGAAATGGGAATCGTCCACAATGGTATATTTTACAGCCGCTTCTGCTATGGGTTTAGGAAGATGAGGTTCCCATACCCTTTCCGCCAGCCACATCCCCACTGGATCGGCGTTGAATTCTTCTTTGATGAATTGGGATAACTTTTGAATTTGTCCTATTTTATCGCAATCGGGAATGGCCGGAAGAATCGGCTCGTAATATCCACCGGTCATCATCTCCACCTGATTTTTTTTCACCAAGTCTTTTATCCTATCCAAAGTCTCGGGATGATGATTTTTAATCCATTCCAGGAGGATCCCTGAGAAATGCAGGGATATTTTGAAATGAGGATGTTTTTCTAAGACTTCCAGGAAGGGAAGATAGCAATGTTTGTGGGCAGATTCGAAAACGTGTTCGAAATTGCCGATGGGTTGGTGATTGTGGATGGCGAAGGCAAATTTTAGCTTTTTCATTTAATTAAAGTTTGGTATTTTTGGGAAAGCAGCAAAAAGAAAATTTAAAACTCAAAAAGAAAAACTAAAAATTACAACTCAAAATTAAAAATTACTTTTTCATAATTTTGCATCAATTTTGAACTTTGAATTGGAATTTTGAATCTTGATCTTTAAATTTTGAATTCTTGTCTGTCCCTGATTTAAGTGAAGCGCACAATCAGAAGACCGTGACTTTTAAATACTTCTTCGGATTCTTTTTGATGTCCAATATTAGATCATCGACATGTTGGGCGGTTTTCTTAATCTGCTCATACAAGGTGGTGTCATTGACCAGCTGCCCCAAAGTCCCTTCTCCACTTTCGATTTTGGAGGTGAGTTTCTTGAGGGAAATTGAGATGGTATCCAAGACGGTGACGACGTTATCCAGTTTTACCGAAGCTTCTCCGAAATTGTCCACCGTGGTTTGCAGCTTTTCCTTGTTCTCATCAATAATTTTTTTTAGCTCAGCAGAGCTATGGGATAGGTTGTCCATGGTTTGATCAAATTTCCCTTTGTTTCTGTTGAGAAGTGCGTTCATGTCATGGGAAATTTCTTTCAAATTCTTTATGATCTGGGTCATGGACTCACGCGACCATTTGGTTCCCAGCACTCCTTCTAAATTTGCCACCAGACGGCCGAGCTGATCTATCATCTCTCCCATCCTCCCCATCACCTCCGAAACGCCGCTGTCGTAATTTCCTCTGATCGGTTGGGAGAGATCCAAAAGGGTATCGGAGTAGCCAGTTTGCACGGCTACAAACCTTTCTCCCATCAGACCGATATTTTTCACGGTGAAGTTGGCGTCCTTTTTCAGAACCACGTCCGTGGAAAGATCCAGGGTTACCAAAACATCCCCTTGATAGAGTTGGATTTTTTTTACCTTCCCTTTATCCACTCCGGAGACGGAGACCGGATCTCCGACCTTCAAGGTTCCCACCTCTGGGAAGATAACCGAGTATCTATATTTGGTCTGGTTAAATTTTATTCCCTTAATCCAAATTATGCCCACCACCAAAATGGCAACAGCCACCACCACCACCAATCCGACTCTCAACTCACTGATCCTGCTGGTCATCTTAATCCCTTGTTTAGTTTTGTCTTTTTGTTAGCATATTAGAAACGCGACACAAATCCCCCTGCTCCATTTTATTCTGGAGTAGCGGAGCTTGCTTGCTCCAATATATTATCGGAGATTACAGTCTCAACTTTTCCAATAGGACTGAAAGGTCCTTCTTTTCAGCCAATGGGACGTCCCTGCATTCACATCTGATTCCTAACAGGAATAGCTTTTTGAAGACAGAAATCTCTTCTCGGGACAAATACAGATAGGGCAAAATCCTTTTCCGTCCCTGTTTGGAATGAATTCCTCCCACATTGACCCAATCGATTTTAACCCCCTTTTCAATTATTCTCAAGAGATCAATGGGAGAATCGACTAAAAGAATCGTTTTTTCTTCTTTAAACCCATCTTTGAAAATCAGATTGGTTACCTCCTCCACGGAATGAATGGTGGCTTTTATCTCCGGCGGAACGCAAGCCAAGTAAAGTTCACGTTCCCAGGGGTTAGAGGCAACCTTATCGTTTGCCAGAACAATCCGGTCCAATCCCAAACTATTTCCCCAACCCACCACCACCTGTCCATGAATCAATCTTTCGTCGATCCGATATAATAAGATAGCCATCCAGATCTTAGCTTCTTATTCCCTTTTCCCCCTCCTTTTTCACTAAAGGGACAAGTTTTTCAAAAGGAAGTGTTCCTCTTTTTGAAAAGAATTTTATCAACATGGGCAGATTTACCCCGGTGACCACAGCCACCTTTTTTTGATCTTGGGGGGCAATGTTTGTGGCCGTCTGCCAACAGCTTGAGCCAAAGAGATCCACAAATATCACCACTCCTTCGCCACATTTGTGATCAGTTATGGCCTTCTTTAGTTTTGAACATAGTTGATCTTTTCCGACTCCTGAATTAGATACGACAAAAAGAGCCTCCTGTTTCCCCATCATCCCTTCCAAGGTGTTTTTTAACCCAAAACACAAATCTCCATGGGTTAAAATTATGCAACCAACCATGTTCGAAAGCTCTTTTTTCTTTTTCCTGATTGGTTTCCTAAAAATGGTCAACAGATTAAGTACCCAGATGAGTCCGTCTGGGGCATCTTACTGAACGGATGAAGCTTTTAGTGGTTATCCTCTTGATCCGTTGACCTATTCTTAAGATCCAAATTGAATCCAGATACTATTCTATGTCGCTTTCTAAATACTCGTCCGTTACCTTCCTTCGATAGATTTCCTCGGAGAGCCTTTTGGAGAATTCTTTGGCTGAGTCCTGGCCATATACTTTGAGCATGTGGTTCATGGCGATGACTTCGGAGATAACTGTGATGTTTTTGCCCGGGGAAACAGGGAGCATGATCACCGGTATCTCCACCCCCAGAATGGTGGTGTATTTGTCCTCAATCCCTAGCCTTTCGAATTCCGTTTGATCATCCCAATATACCAGGTTTACTTGCACTTCGATTCTCTTTTGCATTCTTATGGCGCGAATGCCAAAGAGCTTCTCGATATCGATTATTCCAATTCCCCGCACCTCCATATGATGTCCCAGAAGTTCCGATCCGGTGCCGACTATCACCTCGGGAGCTTTCTTTATGATCTTAATCATATCATCCGCCACTAACCTATGTCCTCTTTCCACCAGATCCAAGGCACATTCGCTTTTCCCCACCCCGCTTTTTCCTGTGTACAAAAGACCCACCCCATAAACGTCGACTAAGGTTCCGTGAATGGTGGTGTGGGGAGCAAAGAGGCTGTCCAAATAGACGCTTAGACGGGTAATGAATTCGGTGGTGGAAAGTCTGGTGGAAAGAACCGGCACCCCCTTCTGGTTTGCTTTCTCCAACAGCTCAGGAGGAGGGTTGATCCCCTTGGTGATGATTACACAAGGGAGTTCGAATTTAAAGATATTTTCGATGACTCTGCTCCGTCCCTCTTGATCCCTCCCGGAGAGGAAGGACATCTCAGTCTCGCCCAATACCTGGGTTCTTTTATTGGCAAATCTCTCGGTGAATCCAGCCAAAGCCAGACCGGGACGGTGGATTTCATTGTTTAATATCCTTCTTCTAAGTCCATTTTCATTAGTGAGCAAAGTGAGCTCAAAAACCTCCTTTCTCTCTTTAAACATCTTCTCTACGGTCACAACTTCCACTTATAAAACACTCCCTTCTCGTTTTGAGACTAAATGATGAATTTGTGCTTTTCTGCCATCTTTGACACAGCTTTTTACTTCCTCAGCTTCTTTGAGCGTTTTGAGCTGAGATCATCCTCTCCTTTATAGCAGAAGCCTTTTTAGGTTTTTTATCTGTAAGTTTGGCCTTATATTTTTTAATTTGCGCCTCCATTTTGCCCATAACCTTTTCCACAGAATCGTACATGTCAAATGACTTGTATTTGCTGCTCAGAACGGTCCCGTAAACTTTTACCTTCAGCTCCGCGGTCATCCGTGATTTTTCCATGTCTAAGATCAGATGTGAATCTATGATGTGATTGAAATACTTTTTCAGTTTGCCGAGCTGCTTTTCGGCAAAACCTTTTATATCTTCGGTGAGATCGAAATGACGAGCAGTGATTCTGATCTGCATGGGTGGCTCCTTTCAATTATTTATTTATGCATTACGAAATATTGGTTAGTTTAGGTGAACAATCGAACCCCACCAGAAAAGGGAAAACCAAACTTCTCCTCACCTCCTCTTTGAGCTTCCCGAGCCAAGCTTGGGGAGGAGAAAATAGCTTGTCTCCGGGTGAAAAGGTAACTTGAGTAACTTTGATCTTCGACAACAAGTCCTTAAAAGATTGGCAAAATTTGTTAAAATAGGGCTCTGTTTTTTGGAATCTATGATTTCGGATAAGGATTTTGCTTTCTTAATCAAAAACTTTTAAGGCGCTAAATGTGATTCAGACTGAATCCGATGGATGGGTGGTGACAACCTCCTCCAGGGAATTGTTTGAATTTTCCTTAGCTATCCTTTTTCTAAAACGGGCGGGCATTATTTTAAGCTCCTCCCTGTATTTGCTTACCGTCCTGCGGGCAATTTTTATTCCTTCTTTCTTCAGGAGATTAAAAAGCTCTTGATCAGAGAGGGGCGTGGCTGGATTTTCTTTTTTGATGAGTTCCTCGATTATCCTTTTGACACTCCGTTTGGATACTTCCTCCCCATTCTCCTTGGAAACGCCAGTGTTGAAGAAGTATCTGATCTCGAAAATCCCCTGGGGAGTTTGCACATATTTAGAGTTCGAAACTCGAGATATGGTAGCCACATTCATCCCCACCATCTCTGCAATGGTCTCCATGGTGAGGGGTTTCAAGAAGGAGGGTCCCCGCTCGAAAAAGTCCTTTTGCTCCTCCACTATTTTTTCCATAACCTTGATCATGGTGGAGCGTCTCTGATCTATGGAATTCAAAAGCCATCTGGCCTGTTCCAATTTTTCTTTGATGTAATTCTTGGTCTCAGGGGAGTTGGACTTGTCCTTTTTTAAAAGCTCCTTGTAGATGGGACTAACCCTTAACCTGGGTATGTGTTTATCATTGTGGTAGACCACAAATTCCTCTCCAACCTTTTCCACGATCAGATCAGGCACCACCGGAGTAGCTGGACGGGTGAATTTTCCCCTGGCAGGCTTTGAATTTAAGGTCCTTATGAAGTCCATAGCTTTTTGAACTTCCTCGAAACTTGTTCCCAGAAGCCTGGAGAGTTGGGAAAGACTTTTCCTTTCCAGCTCATTTAGATGATCTCGGACAATCCGGTAGGCCAAGCTGTCTTCAAAGCCCTTCTGCTTAAGCTGAATCAAAAGTGATTCTTTGAGATCTCTTGCTCCCACCCCGGGCGGATCGAAAGTCTGGACGGCGGACAATACCTTTGAAACCTTCTCTGGCAAGACATCCAAGGCACTGGCCATCTCTTCGATAGAACAGACAAGATAGCCGCTGTCATTTATGTTTCCAATGATATAATCACCAATTTTGATCTCTTCTTTATCCAATCTGGAAAAGTGAAGCTGCTCTATCAGGTGGTCATACAAGGTCTTTTCCAGAACCGGAGTCTTCTCCCATCTTTCTTCCCCTTTATCCTTCTCTTCTCTGAAATGGATTTCGTTTTCGTCGCCCAAGTAATCTTCCCAGTTGATCTTGTCCAGCTGTGGATCAACCTGGACCTCCTCCTGATTTTCTGAAACGCTTGCAGTCTCTTCCGTCGCCTCGACTTCCTCTAACAAGGGATTTGTGGAGAGCTCCTGCCTTATCACCTGCTCCAATTTTAAGAGAGGCATCTGCAGAAGTCGCAGGGACTGAATAAGTTGCGGCGCCAGAGTCTGCTTAAGTCTCATTTGAAGATCGAGCTTCATAACTCCTTCACCCGTTTAGACTTACGACCAAACCCAACCTTTTCCTTGCTTCTTACCAACTCTCCTTCTTATATCAAGATAATACAAAATAAGATTTTGTCAAAGTTTCTTTTCTATTTTATTTATCGGTATTCCCGAATTTTTAGTTTAATTTGAATCTTTCCCCTAAGTATATTTTCCTCGCCTCCGGGTCAGAGGCCAAGAACTCCGCCGTTCCGGACTTCAATATCTCTCCATCACACATGATATATGCCCTGTCAGTAATGGAGAGGGTCTCCCTGACATTATGATCGGTGACCAGGATGCCCAAGTTCTTCTCTTTTAAGCGATAAACGATCTTCTGGATGTCTTCCACTGCTATCGGATCAATCCCGGAAAAGGGTTCATCCAAAAGCATAAATTTTGGCTCAGTAGATAAGGCACGAGTTATCTCCACCCTTCTTCTCTCACCTCCAGAAAGGGTATAAGCTTTGTTCTTGGCCAAATGAGATATGTCCAACTCCCCAAGCAAGGCATTTAGCCTTTCCT
>LJVD01000145.1 GCA_001304225.1 candidate division Zixibacteria bacterium SM1_73 | reverse complement strand
TATCGGAGCAGTGATCCAATCTATCCGGGACTCCATCCATATCCTGATCTCTGGGCTTGCCAAAGTGATAGTTAAGACCCAGATAAACCTCAAGAGTGGCTTTGGGCAAATCAAGTTCACCGGGTCCTGCGCCGACTACGTCTTTATCGTTGGTGAAACTGGTTAGAACATGAGTTAGATAATGGAACCTGCTTCCGAAATTAACCGCCAAATTCTCGTTCAATTGATATTCAAAGCCACCGCCTCCCACAAAGGTCAATTCCTGATCCTTAAGATCAAAAGGATTACCTCGCCAGTCAGGAAACTCTACGAGATTTCCATCCCTGTCTTTAACGTTCCAGAAGGAAAAGCCAAGACCTCCCAATATATAGGGATTGAACCTCTCCAAAGGTCTGAAACTATAAGTGGCAAAGGCATCCAGCCAAAGGTGAGTAAGCTTGTTGGCATCGTCTTTCTCTTTGAAGGTGAATCCGGCACCAGCCCGACCCTCACCAGAAAAGTCAGCCTCATGGGTAACAGCATAGCTGAAAGAGAAACCAGCTGCTAATTTCTCACGAATAGCATATTTAAAGGAAAAACCTCCTTGATTTCCCACCGTATAGATGTCCGAATGTTCGGTAAGCCCAGATTTCCAAATCCCACCCCAAAATCCCAATGAGAATTTTTTGCTCAAATCCATGGCCTTTACTGGTGTAATCGAACCGATTATCAGTATCACGACAAGGCAAATCCAATAGATTTTTCTCATCCAATGCCTCCGATTGAGAAGATTTCAAAAAAACAACTCTCTTTTC
The DNA here is from genome assembly GCA_001304225.1 of candidate division Zixibacteria bacterium SM1_73. Taxonomy (GTDB): domain Bacteria; phylum Zixibacteria; class MSB-5A5; order MSB-5A5; family SM1-73; genus SM1-73. The sequence goes on along the minus strand of LJVD01000145.1, from coordinate 4,829 downwards.
ACTATAACATTAAACAAATCCATTTTAATGTCAACAAGTTTTCCCAAGATGTTTACCTCCACCGACGGGATATTGGTGATTGCTCAAAATTTTGGGTCTTTCTTATTTGGGTTGGTGGATTTATTGTAAGTTATTGTTTATGAGGGAGAAAGAGGAAAACATCAATTGCCAGAGAAAGACCTGATAACGTTTAGGTGAAAGAAAAGCCAGACTAATCAGGAGGTAATCAATGCATATATATACTATAAAAAATTATTTAAATATACAAGAATATAAAGCAACCGAAATTATTTCAGCGATCCCTAAAGAGATACACGTACGCTTAGAGGCATATAAAAGGAAGAAGACGATACGTTCAGGGTGTGGAGAAGTACATGAAGTAGGATATCTTAAGAGATTATGTGAAATCAGCCAACCCGATTTACCCCCGCCTTTGGCGGGGCTTAAAGAGAGCTTCCAGCAAATTTATTCCTATGACCACATAGAGGAAGCAGAAGGATTCTTGAGAAGCTGGATAAAAGAAGTTCTTTCCAGCTCACTGGAGGCATTTAGAGATATAGCCACAAGCTTTATGGAAAAGGTTCAATACATTCTCAACTGGTTTAGAAAAAAGATTGGTTCGGCTGTCTCAGAAGGGTTCAACAATAAAATCAAAAGGCTCAAATGTATGGCTTACGGCTACAAGGACGTTGATTACTTCAAGTTAAAAATTCATCAACATTGTGGTCTCTTAAATCCTATACTTGCAACCTAAACACGAAAGAATCTCCTTTCCGTGTATGTTGGAACCATGACCAGAAGCTGACTTAAGTTAGGTTCTGGTCATGCTTCCTCTAACGCGGTGGAAATTCGAGTTTGCCGAACCATTTGTAATTCACATCTTTGAATAGACTATCTTTAGCTTCGGTATCGCCCAAGAATGCCCATTCGCCCGGATCCACCCATTCGCCTCGTCCGTATCTTTCCGCCATCTCTGCCAATCTCACAAAATTTTGATGGTGTTCGGATAACCTGAGTTCGGCATAATCGCGGGCGCTCCAGGTGGAGATCAGAAACTGCCAGTCAGAAGCTTGAAGTAAGAAGAGTTCGCGGGCAAGCTGTCTTAAAATCTTCTTCAGGTTTTCATCTTTGGTATCACCGAATTCTTGCACCAACTTCTGCATTCTAATTTCGATGTAGTGATACCCGCCTTCGCCCCAGGAACCTTCCGGAATGGATATTACCTGAGAAGGCCTGGCTTCATCCAAAAACCTGCTGCAGGTGGTCAACTCAATTTCGGGATCATCAGCCACGTATTTCAAAACCAATTTCAAGAAAGCTGTTCCCTCAAACCACCAGTGTCCGAAAAGCTCGGAATCATAAGGCGCACAAACGATCCCTCTTTTCTTGGTCTCTTTATGATATTTCTCCAGCAGACTTTTTATTAAACCCTTGAAATGTGAAGCATTCTCAGGGACCTTTTTCTGAGCATCCTCCGGATAATATTCCCATTTATCGGCCAAATCGCTTTTGGCAGAGGTGATCTTCCAATAACGGTGTCCTCCCGGAAAGCGTTTTTTGTGAAAGTCCAGATAGTTACCATCCCCGGGATAGCCCCATTCTCCGCTCCAGACTTGAAGCCCTGTTTCCGGGTCACGGGTGAAGACCGCCACCGGCTTCTGTCCCTCAGCCGAACTCACCAGATAGACCTCTCTGGGGGTCCGGTCGACCTCCTCTTCTCTGGGATGGTATTGTTTCTCGAATTGTCCCCACAGCTGTTTTAGAGACTTGAATCGATCGATATACACGCCGATTGCTTTTCCGCCCTTCAACAAGGCAGCGTCAATTATGAAATAGTCGAGCCCGTTTTCGCCCAAGAACTCCTCAACGCCTTTTCTCAGGTAGCTTCTCTTTCCCAAGCTGGTTTTCACCGGAGGAGCCCATTTGTACCTCGGTCGGTAAGCAGCCTCAGGAAGCCAAATGCCGCGAGGAGGTTTTCCGAAGAATTGTCTGTAGTTTGCCACGGCCTGTTTGATTTGTGCCTGAACGCTGGTATCCTGCGAGAGCAAAGGCAGGTATCCGTGGGTGGCGGCACAGGTCATGATCTCGATGTGACCCTCGTCCTGTAACCTCCTGAATTGACCGACAATGTCCCGGCTGTATTTGCCTTCAAAATCAGATATTATCTTGGAATAATAATCCCTCCACATATAAGCCAATCTGAGCATCAATTCTCTTTTGTGTTTGCTGAACTCTTTTATGTCATCGTCTGCTGCTTTGATTTTGTTTTCCAAGTAGGTGGAAAATTCGTTTTTGAAGGATTCATCGCTTAATTGCTCGCAGAGAACTGGAGAAATCCCAACGGTCAGCTTGGGAGATAAGCCCTCACTTACCAGTTCGTTCAGAACATTCAGCAGAGGGATGTAGGTTTCGGCAGCGGCCTCATTCAGCCAGTCCATGCCGTGCGGCCATTTACCGTGTGCGATCACGTAAGGAAGGTGGGAGTGCAAGACCAAGGTGAAACTTCCAATCGGGTTCTTCTTCATGTTTTTGCCCTTTCAGAAAGATTTCTAATCGATTAAACGGATGAGAGACGAGCTGTCAACGCTGTTAGCCTAAAGTTCATACCAACGGGTGGAACGAACAAAATGGACGAGGGGTTGGTCTTATCGGCTGCATCTGTTGCCGCAGAATGTCACTCCCCTTTTGGGGCTTGGAATCCGATGCCTTTCTCCCTCTCCTCTTTTCCGAAGATCTTTATGGCTCCGAACTGACCTTCGTACTTCTTGATGTTTTGCTCAAGTGCGGAAAGCAGCATTTTGGCATGGGCTGGGGTCATCACGATCCGGGCATAAACTTTGGTCTTTTGGACTCCTGGCATGACCCGGGCAAAGTCGATGATGAACTCGGAGGGAGAATGACTGATTAAAGCCAAGTTTGAATAGATACCCTCCGATTCCTTCTCGCCTAATTCTACGTTGATCCTTTGTTGCTTAAGGTTCATAATCTTCTCCTGTGTACGACCAGCTGGTCGAACCATCTTTTATTCCTCTTGCATTTTATGTCCATTTTAATATATTGTTGGCAAATGTCAAGCGAAAACTTTGAAGAGAAAGATTCTCTTTCATAGAACAGGAGGAAAACAAGCTTGGAGACAATTAAAGCAGAAAGATTCAATCAAATTTTTTCGCAATGGGGAGGACATAAGATTTTGATCTTAGGAGATGTGATGCTGGATGAGTACCTCTGGGGGAATGTTTCCCGTATATCCCCTGAAGCACCGGTGCCCGTGGTGGAAATCCTAAAGGAGTCTGTGAAATTGGGCGGGGCAGCCAACGTGGCTTTAAATGTCAAAGCCTTAGGGGATGAGCCGATTCTGGTGGGAGTGATCGGAAAGGATAAAAATGGTGAAAGGATGAGGGAGACTTTAAGTTCCGTCCAAATTACAGATGAGGGAATTTTTGGGGAAGATTCCCGCCAGACCACCATAAAGACCAGAGTGATTGCCCAGAGCCAGCAAGTGGTGAGGGCTGATAGAGAGCATACACAAGAGATATCTTTGGAATTGGCGGAACGAATCATCGATTTCATTAAGAATAGGATTGAGGAAATCTCTGCATTGATTATATCGGACTACGGCAAAGGTGTAATCACTTCGAAACTTTTATCGGAACTCATAGAGCTATGTAGAAGAAAGCAAATCTTTATAGGGGTGGATCCGAAGGAAACTCATTTTCTGAATTATAGAAAAGTCTCTTTGATCACCCCCAATCATAATGAAGCTGCTTTTGCTTATGGCAAGAAGATAAAGAATGAAAACATCTTGGAGGAAGTGGGATGGGGTCTTCTTGATCGACTGGAGGCGGAAGCAATGTTGATCACCCGGGGAGAGCTGGGGATGTCTCTCTTCGAAAGAAACAGAAGCTTAACCCATTTCCCCACAAGGGCTAAGAAGGTGTTCGATGTGACCGGAGCTGGGGACACGGTGATCTCTACCTTCACCTGTGGTATTGCTGCTGGAGCCTCCTTTAAGGAGGCGGCCTTGATCTCCAATCATGCCGCCGGAATGGTGATCGGTGAAATAGGGACGGCTCAAGTTGCCAAAGAACAATTAACCGAGGAGTTGAAAAATTTCCTGAAAGATTAATCCAAGGCAAATCCAAAAAACTTTAGCCTTAGGGGGAGGTAGAAAACAGTCTCAGTTTTACCTCTTTGGTGCGACTATAAGCTTATTCATCCGGCAATTATTTTGGAGAAGATCCAAGAATCAGAAAATCGAAAATGGGAAAGATCGTCAATTTAAATCAACTAAGCAGAATAAGAAAAAAAGCCAAAAAAGACCGCCAAAAGGTGGTCTTTACCAATGGATGCTTTGACATCTTGCATCGAGGGCACATCGAATGCTTAACCCCAGGAGGACCGAGCAGAAATTTTGGCTTCCCTGGAGGTGGTTGATTATGTATGCATATTTGAAGAGGAAACTCCCCAGAAAATCATCAATGTCTTGATCCCCGATGTTTTGGTGAAAGGAGGCGATTACAAAAAGAAAAAGATAGTGGGAAAAGAGGTGGTCGAGTCTCATGGAGGAAGGGTGTTTACGGTAAAAGAGATCAGAGCTAAATCCACCAAAACTATAATAAAGAGAATACTCGCTCGTTATAGAAAAAGTTCAATTCAGATGAAATCTCAAAAAAACTGCTGGGGAAGAACATGATAACATAGAGCGAGGAAAAAGTATAACTGACTGATTGGGCAAGGTACGCTACCCACGGAACTCAATGACTTCCTTCCTGAAGGCAGGGCTCCCCACTCTGTAAACTAATTTTTTACTAATCTCTTTGAGAAAGACG
>LJVD01000065.1 GCA_001304225.1 candidate division Zixibacteria bacterium SM1_73 | reverse complement strand
TCCGCCATCTGGACCTTCCCCTTCATTATTTTTCGGCCTTGGTCATCCACTTTGCAGGAGAGGCGACCCAGTTTTTGCTCTCTCCTTATGAAATGGTGGCAATACTTAACGTCGTTACTATAGCGGTGTAAATGAAAAGAGGGAGTTTTGATGTCGAACCAAGTCCTATTGTGGGTTGCTTTTAACATTTTCGTGCTGGCGATGCTCGCTTTGGATCTGGGGGTCTTTCATCGTAAAGCCCATGTTGTTAAGATTAAAGAAGCACTCCTGTGGAGTGCCTTCTGGATTGTTCTGTCCCTCCTCTTCAATCTGGTGGTTTACTTCTGGCGCGGACCGGAGACGGCGCTTGAATTCCTAACCGGTTACCTCATAGAGAAATCTCTCAGCTTAGACAACCTCTTCGTATTTTTGTTGATCTTCTCTTACTTTCGTGTCCCCTCTCTTTACCAGCATAAGGTTCTCTTTTGTGGCATTCTGGGCGCGCTGATCATGCGGGCCATCTTCATCTTCACCGGCGTAACTTTGATTGAGAAGTTTCACTGGGTCATCTATATTTTCGGAGCCTTTCTGGTTCTGTCCGGTGTCAAGATGGGCTTGCAGAAGGACAAAGAGATTCATCCCGAAAGGAATCCGGTGCTTAGGCTCTTCCGCCGATTTGTGCCTGTCACGGATGGCTACGAGGATAGTAAGTTTCTCATAAAGAGAGCTGGCCGTTACCTTGCAACTCCATTGTTGATTGTGCTGCTGGTTGTTGAAACAACGGACGTCATTTTCGCGGTAGACTCGATTCCAGCCATCCTGGCCATCACGTTGGATACATTTATTGTGTATACCTCAAATGTGTTCGCAATTTTAGGATTACGCGCGCTCTACTTTGCGCTGGCTGGGCTTATGCGGATGTTCCACTACCTCCATTACGGACTTTCTTCTATTCTTGTCTTCCTAGGGGTTAAGATGTTGATTTCCCAAATCTATAAGGTTCCAGTCGGCATTGCATTAGGTGTAATAGCCTGCGTGCTACTTATCTCCATAATAGTCTCTATTATTCGTCCGTGCCAGGAAGAGGCCGTCCTAATGTCAACCGGTCCCAACAGAGAGAAAACGGAGTCTAACCGTGTACATCACAGCTAAGGATGGATCATGCTTTTTCATAAGAGAGATGTGGTTCCACTGGACATGACCGTTGAGCAAAGAATAAGGTTTTTCGTCTCGGGAGCATAGCCGCTCCGGAGGTTTTTCCAACAAAAGAGAGTTTATGAGTTAAATATCGCCGATGTTAGTGCATATTATCATATTTTTAATTGGCTTGACTGCCCTATACTTTGGGTCAGAGTGGCTTGTCAAAGGATCATCCAGATTAGCCAAGTCCTTATATATCCGACCGATTATTATAGGTGTGACCATTGTAGCTTTTGCAGGCTCCGCCCCCGAAGCAGCGGTGAGTATAGTCGCCGCCTTAAAAAAGAACAGCGATATTGCCCTGGGTAATATCTTAGGTAGCGTCATCGCCAATATCGGGCTAGTCTTAGGCATTTCCGCCATAATCTCACCTTTGAAGGTTCAGCTATCTGTCATAAGAAAAGAACTTCTCATTATGATGGGAGCCACCATTCTTTTTTATCTGATGGCTTTGAATTTAAGTATAGGCTTCCTGGAGGGACTTTTACTTTTTGTGGGGATTATTTTGTTTATCGCCTACTCTGTTTACCAAGGTTTGAAGGAAAAGAATAAAAATCAACTGGTGGAGAAAGAATACGAAAAATTCTTGAAGGGAAAAAAGGGCAAACGGATCAAACTCATTTTACTTTCTTTAGTTGGTTTAATCCTGATCACAAGTGGCGCTAACCTTTTAATTAAATCAGCGATTTTTATTGCCCAGAAGTTAGGGGTGAGTGAACTGATGATCGGGATAACCTTGGTGGCTGTGGGTACCTCCATCCCTGAGTTAGCCATCTCGGCAGTCGCGGCCTATCGGAAGGAAGCAGATATCAGTGCCGGTAATGTCATCGGCAGCAACATTTTCAATATCTTCTTTGTGATCGGTGCAGTTGCCATAATTCATCCTTTAAGTATAGAAAAAAACATCCTGGGGTTTGAGTTTCCTGCCATGTTGCTTTTCAGCCTTCTTTTGTTCTGGATGATGAAAACAAATCTTACTTTGAGCCGGACCGAAGGAGTTATCCTTTTGGGACTTTATATTTTATTTTTGGGTTTTCTCTATTTTAGTGGCACGAATTCTGTGTCTTGAGACTGAATTTTTTTGATGCGCATGCATTCATACGAATAAGAATGAAAATCTCAAGGAGTTAACAACGCTGGTAGAATGGTAACAGAGTTGATTGAAACCTCACCCCCTACCCCCTCTCCATTTCATGGAGAGGGGGACAAAGGGAGTGGCGGAGACCCGTCTGGGAGGAATAGACCAACTATGCTTTTGCTTATTGGTGCAAATATTCGTATGAATGTTTCGGTCTGACTTATGCATCAGCAACTCTTTTGGAGAAGATCCTCAAATCTATCCTATCCCACCATTAGGATAACTGTTAAAGGACACACTTTAAGAATTATTTCGCAAAAGGTGACTTTGAATCCAAAACTGTAAGGAGAGAGCTTGTCTGGCATTGCAGGAATAATCGATCTGGAAGGAAAATACGACTTAGAACAGAAAATCACTAAGATGTTAGACCTGATGCGGCACGAGCCTTGGTATAAAGTGGATCATTACCACCGAAGGCCGGCAGCTTTGGGAAGAGCCTCTTTAGGGGTAATCGACCCTTATCCTCAGCCGGTCTTCAACCAAGATCGATCTTTATGCCTTGTCATGTACGGAGAGATTTACCATTATCGGGATGATTTTGTCAAGACCATAGTAAAAGACCATAGCCTCGAATATGACAATCACCCTCAACTCATTCTATACTTATTAGAAAAGAAAGGGACCCAAATCATAAAAAAGTTGAATGGCTCTTTTGTCTTAGCTTTATGGGATTTTAATAAAAATCTTCTCCTCATCGCCAATGACAGATATGGACTGAGGCCCCTGTATTATTCTTGGCAAAATGATCTTTTCCTCTTTGCCTCTGAAATGAAATCCATCCTCGCCTTTTCGCAGGTGAGAAAAGAAATAGACAAGCAGGCTTTAGCCGAATTTTTCGGTCTGAACTGTATCCTGGGAGAAAGGACGCTTTTTAAAGATATCAAAGTCTTGAATCCTGCTTCGATTTTAACCTTTCAAGCTGGATCTTTGAATACCAAAAGATATTGGGAACTTATGCTCAAAGATGACCATCCCGGTTTCAATCAAAAGGAGGCGATCGAAAAAGCGCATTCTCTTCTTCTACAAGCGGTGAAAAGGCAGATGGATGACCAAAAGCCAAAGGGTTGCTATTTGAGTGGGGGATTGGATTCGAGAACCATTCTGGGGGCGCTTAGCCGATTGGGTTATGAACTTCCCACTTTTACCTTTGGAAGGGCTGGCTGTGACGATCAAAAGGGTGCGGAGCTTATCTCCAGAACCCTGGGAATGAAAAATTATTTTTTTCAGGTCTCTCCGGATTATCTAAAGCACTGGGCAGGAACCGGAGTTTGGGTAACCGATGGAATGACCCGTGCCTCTTTCCATAGCTTTGAATTCCTTCCGGAGATAAGAAAAAATGTGTTCATACTTTTTAATGGCTTCTGCGGGAATGAGTTTATGGGAGTTCTATCGTTTGGTTTGCTTAGATTTGTCTTTACAAAAAAATCAATGAATTGGGTGAGAGGATTTTTTCGCAAGATTAACGAACCATTCTCCGAAGACCTGTTGTCCAAACTTTTTGTCCGTCAATATTATTCCCAGATTAGGGGAAGGGTTTTTCAATCTTTTGCTGATACAATGGCTAACTTTCCTGAGAAATCCCCCTTTAATAAGGTTTACCATTTTTACATCACAGAGAAGGCAAGAAAGACACATCTTTATGGCCCTATATCCGATAGCCATCTCATCGAATATAGAATCCCCTTCTGCGACTATGATTTAGTCGATTTCCTTTTGACCATTCCGCCCAGACAAAGGGTGCTGGCCACCTTCTATCGCAAGCTCATTGTCAGGAAGTTTCCGGAATTAGCTACAATTCCATATCAGCGAACCGGACTTCCTGTGAACTCCAATTTGATGGTTGTCCTGTTTAAGAAGGCTCAAGATATGTGCCAAAAGAAGCTTTTTCCTCCGAAAAGAGACAAACGGGGACATGTTGATGATGAGAATTGGATGAGAAACGAATTAAAGGATTTTGTAATTTCCACTCTGTTAAGCAAAAAAGCTACAGAAAGGGGATATTTTAATCCCGAATTTGTCAAAGAAATCATAAATGAACATCTTTCGGCAAGACAAAACAATACCTTTAAGCTGGGATCGCTTTTGATTTTTGAACTCTGGAATCAATTGTTCCTTGACAGCGCAATTTAGGCTATTTACGGTTTCTTTCCGGATACCAAAAATCTTTTGCCAAAATGCGTATATTTCACGAGATTCAAAAAATTACCCTTGACATTAAAGTGTTTTGCCGATAGAATTATCCAGGAGGTGAAAGGATGAACACTCTAAAGACCACTTTTCTTTTGACCCTTTTGACTTTGCTTTTTGTCTTTATCGGTCGGATGTTAGGTGGAAATTCGGGCATGATAGTGGCTTTGATATTTGCCGCCATTATGAATCTTAGCACTTATTGGTTTTCGGACAAGATCGTTTTAGGCATGTATCGAGCGCAACCGATCGGGGAATCGGATAATCCCCGTTTGTACAATCTTGTCAGACGGGCAGCCACCAATGCAAGTTTGCCCATGCCCAAGGTTTATATTATACCCACTCAAACTCCCAATGCTTTTGCAACCGGAAGGAATCCCAAACATGCGGCTGTGGCTGTCACTTCCGGAATATTGAGAACTCTGGATGAGGATGAATTGGAGGGGGTAATATCGCACGAGATGGCACACATTAGAAACAGAGATATTCTAACTGGATCCATCGTGGCCACCCTGGCGGGTGCGATCAGTATGTTGGCCTTTATGGCACGATGGGCCGCTATTTTCGGTGGTTTTGGTGGAAGAGATAGTGAGGGACGAGGGGGAGGGCTGGGACTTTTGATCATGGCTATAGTAGCGCCCTTGGCCGCACTTCTGATTCAAATGGCTATCTCGCGTTCAAGAGAATACGAAGCGGATCAAACCGGAGCTAAAATAAGCCATAAACCTTTATCCTTAGCCAATGCCCTAAGAAAATTGCAATACGCCAGCCGCAGAATACCCCTCGAAGCCAAACCTTCTACTGCCCATCTTTTCATCGTAAATCCACTCTCGGGCAAAGGTATGGCCAGTTTGTTCAGCACCCATCCTCCAGTCGAAGAGAGGGTGGCAAGGTTAGAGAAGATAGCCAAAAGTGTTTGATGTGGAAAAACAAAGCGGTGGGGATTGGGTATTTGCATTAAAGTCCTCGCCGCTTTTTTTGTGAAAACTTGGGAGAACCCTTCATGGGCAATGCCTGGATCGAAATACTGATAATCATCCTATTGATCTTAGCCAATGGTTTCTTTGCCTCCTCTGAGATAGCTTTGATCTCCTCCAGAAAGAGCCGCATCAAGCAGTTAGCTCAAAAAGGACACAAAAAAGCTCAGCTGGTGGACAAGCTTAAAAGCAAACCTGATTTGTTCTTGGCCACCATTCAGGTAGGAATTACTTTGGTGGGGACTTTAGCCTCGGTGGTTGGGGGAGCGAGGATTGTTGACCTTTTACAGCCTTTGATCAAAAAGATTCCTTCGTCAACTATTCAAAACGCCAGCGAATCCATTGCTATAGGCATCGTGGTGGTGGTGATCACCTATCTTCTCTTGGTGATTGGCGAGCTGGTTCCCAAATATTTAGCCTTAGCCTACCCGGAAAAGATAGCCTTCGGAACAGTTGGACCCCTCAATATTCTTTCTAAATTGGCTTTCATATTTGTGAACATACTTTCAACCTCCAGCAGGTTTTTTGTGTCCATTTTTCTAAAAAGAATCCCCAAAGAAAAGGGATTCATCACGGACGAAGAATTAAAATTTATCGTTCGTGAAGGGAAAACCAAAGGTGTTTTTGACCAAACCGAGGAGGAGTTGATCCGAAGCGCCCTTGAATTTACCGATACCACAGTCCGCAATGCCATGACCCCCCGAACTGAGATTGTGGCTTTGGATATAAAAGCAGGTCAAGAGCAAGTGGTGCGGGCGTTAACCGAACATGGGTATTCACGAATTCCCGTCTATAGAGAGAATTTGGATAATGTTGTGGGGGTAATTTACGCCAAGGACATCATCAATTTGCTTCAGAACCGAGAACTGATCATATTGGATGATATAATTCGCAAGCCCTATTTTGTTCCGGATTCCAAAAAGATCTCAGAGCTTTTGAAAGAATTTCAGAGAAAAAGAATCCATATGGCTATGGTGCTGGATGAATTCGGAGGTACTGCAGGGCTTATCACCTTGGAGGACGTCATCGAGGAAATAGTCGGAGAGATTCGAGATGAATATGATCAGGCGGAAGAGGAGAAAATCTATTTTCTCTCTAAGAACCTGGCCATAGTAAGCGCTTCATTGTTCTTGGGCGATTTCAATGAGAAATTTGGCACTGAACTTCCAGAGGAATTCAATACTGTTGGGGGTTACCTCACCAGCGTTTTAGGAAGAATTCCTACACTGGACGAGGAGATTAGAATAGGGAATTTAACCTTTGTGATCTTCGAGAAGGTGGGACACCGGCTTAAAAAGATCAAGGTGATCAAAAAGAGAAAAGAGCAAAAAGTTTAGTGAAGACTTAATATCTAAGAGTTGCTACCTTGTTTGAAGCAATACTTGAACCAATCGGCAGATGGATAATCGACGTGATCTCCCAGATGGGATACCTGGGAATCGTATTGACCATGGGGATCGAAAGTGCCTGCATCCCGCTTCCTTCAGAGATCATCATGCCCTTTTCCGGCTACCTGGTATTTGCTGGAAGATTTAGTTTGGTGGGAGTTTCCGTGGCGGGTGCATTTGGATGCGTGGTCGGATCTGTTGCAGCTTACTGGGTGGGGATCTGGGGAGGACGTCCCTTCATTCAGAAATATGGGAAATATGTTTTAATCTCCCATAAAGACTTAGCCACTGCCGATCGCTGGTTTGAAAAATATGGCGAGTGGGCAATATTTTTCTCCCGGCTTCTTCCGGTGATCAGAACATTCATTTCCTTGCCTGCCGGCATCGCCAAAATGAATTTTTTAAAATTCATTATCTACACTTTCTTGGGCTCACTTCCCTGGTGCTTCATGTTAGCCTATGTTGGAAAAATCTTGGGAGAAAACTGGGAAAGCATCAGAATTTACTTTCGCAGAGCGGACATTTTCATTGGAATAGTCATAGCTTTGGGAATATTCTATTTTTTGTATAGGCATTTGAAGCCGGCAAAGAAAGGTCTTTAACTATCTTGGAACAAAATAAAGAGTCTGGGAGGATGTAGTGTTTGTTAAGTCGTTATATTGCAAGGCGTTAATTCATAAGGATCATCTCAACCTTCACTCACTGTCTATCAAGCGAAGGCATCGGGACTACAGAATAAGGCGGACACTCCAAAGATAATCATTTTTTCACAAAGGAGAATCCAGATGAAAAAGTTACCATTTATTGTATTGACATTTTTTATTTGTTCATTTGTACCCATCCAAGCCTTTGCTATAACTGGTCTGGGAATAGGGGTAAGAGGCGGCGTGATCCAAAATTACAAAAATCCTAACTTGAACTCTTTGCCTACATCAAAGGATTTTCTCAAAGAGATGTCTGTGGCAGGAGTTCATCTTAAAATTGGGACTCTGCGCATAATTCATTTGGAGGGTTCTCTTGAGTATGCCTGGAAGAAAAAAGAGATAGTCCTGCAAGACAAAGTAAAGGCGGATTTCACCATAAATGATCTTTCCTTAAACGCTACCGCAAAATATTTTTTTTCCTTCCCGATTGTAAAACCCTATGCTGGAGCAGGAGCGGGATTACATAGATTGGTTTATAAAATTTCTAAAGGGAGTTATTCGATGTATCTGCCAGAGAATCAAAACACATTGGGATTCCATGGAGTTGGCGGAGTTTCATTTAAATTCCCGATGTTTCCTGTTGAGCTCTTTGGCGAAGGAAGATACACGGTTGTCCAGAGCAAAGGCAAATCTACCAAATATACAACCCTTTTGGCTGGTTTTACTTTTAATCTTCCCTGAAAAGAATTCTCAATACAAAGATTGACAAATGAAGCCATGAATATTATACTCTAAAAATGTAGACATCCTAAAGGAGGTCGATGATGCGGATTATTTTTTCAATAATGGTTATAGGGATTATAATCATGCTTTCTATTTTTTCCGCCTCCGCTCAGTTTTTAGGACAGCTCTCCACCGCTCAGACTTTGAATAAAGGGGAAACCATGTTGGGGGCATATCTGGGAGTCTATGAAGATGCTTTTTCTGTTTTCGGCCAGTTTCGTCATGGGATAGTCAAATATCTGGATTTCGGCTTCAAAATGGGAATGCTCAATCTGGATCCGGGATATGGGGAGGGCAAGACCGGTCTCGCCTTTGGCGGAGATGTGAAATATTGGTTTTTAGAAAGAGAATCCAATGACCCCCTGGACGTTTCCTTGGGAGGAGGGATGGAGTTTTTAAAGATTACAGATTACAGTCTGTTCACCTTGGGAGGAAATGTAATTGCCTCGTATGAGTTTGAATACGGGCGAGAAAAGAGTGTGGTTCCGTATGGACGGTTGAATCTGCGTTGGGAAAGAGCCAGCTTCAAACGCTCATCTCGCTGGGTGTGGGGTAATGAGAGGGAGGACTGGAACGATGACGACATGGGTGTGGCACTATCTTTGGGAGCCGATTTAAAGCTTTCGCAGGACTTCAATCTGGTTGGGGAACTACAAATTGACGACAATGTGGGCTTTGTGGCGGGAGCAAATTACGGCATCTTCTAAAGTTCCTTAAAACAGAAATTTAATCAAGCTCTGGATTAACCAGAGCTTTTTTCTTGCAGAGAGAGAAAATTTGAGTTGGTTGGAATTCGTATGAATGCATACGCATCCGCAGCCTTAGGAATCCTTCAAGGTTTGACCGAGTTTCTGCCCATCTCCAGTTCCGGACATCTGGTGCTGGGCGAAAATCTGCTGAGGGTAAAATTCGATGACATAAGCTTTGAGGTTTTTCTGCATTTTGGAACTTTTTTTTCGGTGGTGATAGTCTTTCGAAGAACCATTTGGGGAATGATGAAAGCAGTCGGGGAAAAAGTTAGACCAATTTATGGTGGGCTTAACAGACCTAACTCATTAGAATATGATCAAGCATCTGCAAACGAAAATTGGAACCTGATTTGGTTGATTCTGTTGGGATCGGTTCCGGCAGGGATATTGGGAATTTTGTTCAAAGAATCCGTAGAAGAGAGCTTTTCTTCTCCCACCTTTGTCTCCATCATGCTGTTGATCACAGGTTCTATTCTATTTCTGACTAAGTTCTTCAAAAGAGTTGAGGGAAAAATAAAAATTCCCGACGCATTTCTGATCGGCATAGCTCAAGCCATAGCTATGCTTCCGGGCATCTCACGTTCGGGTCTTACCATCAGCACCGGGATATTCCGGGGAATCCAGAGGGAGAAAGCTGCAGAGTTTTCCTTTTTGTTATCGTTGCCTGCCATCTTGGGCGCCACAGCCGTGAAATTAAAAGACGTGTTGAACAGAAGCAATTCATCCTTTGATTTATGGTTTTACTTAATCGGCATGCTTTTCGCCTTCTTGTCCGGTTGGCTGGCCATCAAATTCCTTTTGAATGTAATAAGAAAAGGCAGGTTTGAGTTTTTCGCTTATTACTGTTTTTTGATTGGATTTCTCTCTTTGATATTCCTGAAATGATTAGACCCCATGGAGTGCAAAAAATTATTTTTGCTAACTGTTATTTTTTCAAATCATAGACCTTGGGTTTGAACACTATATCTGAAGTAGATGCATCTTATAGAAAAAATCTTGGTCATCCGTTTGAGCTCCTTGGGCGACGTTGTCCTCACCACTCCAGCCATTAAATCTTTGAAACAAAAATTTCCACAGTCCCAAATTTTCTTCTTAGCCAAAAGTCAGTATCGGGATGTTTTAAAAAACGATCCTAATATTTTTTCCTTCATCGAATTTGATCCGTTTGAAAAACACAGAGGAGTTTTAGGATTTGTTAAACTGCTCAAAGAACTCAAGAGTCTTAATTTTGATGTGGTGATAGACCTGCACGCCAATTTAAGGAGTTTTTTTATCCGTCATCTGTTAAAAGCCAAGATTAAGATAAAATATGACAAGCGCCGGTTGGCTCGTTTCCTTCTGGTTTATTTAAAATTTCTTAAAGTAAAATCAATTCATACACTTGATTTATATTTGGAAACTTTAAAGAAAGTTGGTGTGGATTCAGTCGAAAAGGAGCCCAAAATCTTTTTAGACCAGGAAAGCGAAAATTTCTTAAAAGATTTTTTGATTGAGAAAAAGATAGAAAAAGATGATATTGTGGTGGGAATACATCCGGGCGCCAGATGGGAAACCAAAAGGTGGCCGGAAGAAAGATTCGCTAAGGTTTGTCAGATTTTGAATCAGAAACCAAAGTTTAAGATTGTCCTGTTTGGGGATCAAAAAGATCAGAAAGCAGTTGAAAGCATAAGCTCCCGCGCTGAGGATCAAAACCTTTTGAAGACAGGGAATTTGCCACTGGATAAATTTATGAGTTTAATCAAAAGATGTGATTGCTTTGTAACCAACGACTCCGGTCCCATGCATATTGCCTCCGCTTTTAAAAATGTAGTTTTGACTGCCAATGTCAAATGCAGCCCCTGCAGTCTGCATGGGGAAAAAAGATGTTATAAAAAATCCAGATACTGCATGGATCTGATCGAACCGGAGATGGTAACGGATGCGGTGGAAAGGCTCTTGGAAAAAACAATTTCTTCAAGAAAGGGACTTGATTGAAAAAATTAGTTTTGATCTTTTTGCTTTCAGAATTCTCTGTAGGGTATTCCCAAGTGGAAAAAGCCGACCTACACAAAGACTACCATCCTCAAGCTTCAGATTCACTTCAGGAGGAAATAATACAAAAGCAAGAAATAAGTTTATATCCCCCTTACCCTAACCCCGCCAAAGGCGAGGGACTTCGTAAATATCCCCCTCCCTTGATGGGAGGCGGTGAGGGGGAGGGTGATTATATAAATTTATTTAATTCTTTTGCTATAGTTTCGGATACTGCTCAGGAGGTTCCGGAAAAAAAATTCATTGATGATGACGAATTCAAAAAGGAGGTTCTGCATCATTTTTCCAACAAAGATGAAATCTTGTTTGAGGAGATCGACGATTGTTTTGTCAGGGATTTGGGAGATATTCTACATACCAGAAGCTTACTAAATGTAATCAAAGTTGGTCCTCCGGGACAACTTGAGACCGTTTCTTGGGGAGCAGCCAAGGATTTGAGAATTTTTATAGATGGAATTTTGTATGAGCAACAGAGTTTACATCTTCCCCAGAGAGGTGTCTTGGATTTGAATTCAATACCCGTAGAAAACATAGAGAAGATCGAAATACTTCCGTCAGGAATAGCAAATCTATGGGGAAGGGGATCAGGTTTAGGAGGAATAAATATCATCACCAAAGATTATGGGGAGATAGAGCCTTACTCAAGGATAACGGTGGATAGGGGCTCAGATAAGTATCGCAGAACTCAGGTGGAGTTGGGAAGGGGAGTAAGCTCAAGAGGCAAAATCTATCTTACTGGAGGATTTAAAAAATCGAACGGCTATTTGATAAATAGCGATTATGATGGCAGGTCACTTTCAGGGAAAACTACGCTTAGCTTGAAAAACAATCTTAATCTAAGGTTTTTTGCTCATCAATACAAAACAAAGATGGGGCTTCCCCTATTCCCTGATGCGAATATTAAAGATACAAGAAAGAAGGAAAATAACTGGGGAATTACAAGTAGCATTTTTCTCAAGCAAAATAAAAATTCTTTCCTTAGATTAGATCTTCTTTATGATAAGCGAGAACAAGAATTGAAAAGTTCATCCGCTTGGTTTGAAATCAAGAAAATAAACAGGCGTTTGGGTATGAAAGCTTTCCAGACGTTAAAATACAGAAAGAGACATAATTTAAAATTCGAAGCTTATGCCGGCGGGAAGAAATTTGAAACGTCAAATTCTAGTCACATTGCCTACGGGACATATCTTTCTTTTTCAGACCTGATCAATATGAATGAAAGAACAAATCTCATTTGGTTTTCCAAGATCGAAAAAGAGGATGATTTTAAAGTGAATTTTTCCGGTTTAGGAGGTATCTCTTACAAAATCGCTGCGAACATAAACTTGTTTTCCACTTTGGGGAAACTTGTGAATTGTCCGTCATCGATGGATTTGTATTGGAAACCCCTTTCATTAAATCTAAATGATACGATTGTTAATTATTTGGAAGAAGGAAACGCTGATTTAAAATCACAAAAATCAACCGTCTTTGATTTTGGCGTTAGGTTGGAAAGAGAAAATTATAAACTGAGTTGCTTTTTGTTCGAAAACAAAATTGATGACTTTTTTTATTGGTCCAATATTGACACTTCGATGGCTTATGGATACTGGAAACCAATCAATACCGAGGCAGATATTTGGGGAATTAACCTGAACTCAAGTCTTCATCTCTTCAATCATTTCAAATCTTCAATCTCCTATTGCTTCAAGCAAAATAAAGACTCAAACAGAAAACTGTTTTTGCCCCACTCTCCCAAACATTCTCTTTTTGGCTATGTTCAATATGAAAATGAATTTTTGAAAAGGGAAATCGGCTTGAAATTGCGATTGGAAACAAATATCTTATCCGAACGTTTCTTGGATGAATATGAGAAGAATGAAGAGCCAGGAGTAGCCATATTTAACGGTAAAATTACCGTAAGGCTTTTGGATTTTCATTTTTATTATGTAGTGGAGAATATCACCGATCGGGTTTATCTTTTGACCCAAGAGTATCCTATGCCCGAAAGGAGTTGGTGGTGGGGCTTCTATTGGGAATTTTTCGACTAGAATTGTCTGCAGACCGCCGCAGTCAAGGTTTCTTAGCGGCGGACGGCCGACTTGTCCTGAGCGAAGTCGAAGGACTGCGGACGGCGGTCATAAAAAGGAAAGGTGGTAAAAATGAACAGGGAAGAGGCTTTAAATTTGGTCAAATCCAAAGTCAAGGGGAAGAATTTGGTCAAGCATATGTTGGCAGTGGAAGCCATCATGAGGAGATTAGCTCAGCATTTCAATGAAGACCAAGAGATGTGGGGTCTTACCGGCCTTTTGCATGATCTGGATTATGATGAAACGGTTAATGATTTCGACCAGCATTCGCTTTTAACCTGCCAGTGGCTTAAAGATTATAATCTGGATGAGAGTATACTATACGCCATCAAAGCTCATCCCAGAAAGGTCGAGCCAAAGTCCAGGATGGATTGGGCACTTTTTGCCACGGATCCTTTATCCGGATTGATCGTGGCAGCTGCTTTGATGCATCCGACCAAAAAGTTAAAAAACGTCACCGGGGAATTCGTGTTGAACAGATTCAAGGAGAAAAGGTTTGCCGCCGGAGCAAACCGTGAAGATATCAGAGCATGTGAAAACATTGGATTATCCTTAGAAGAATTCGTCCGGTTGGCTTTGGAGGGGATGCAAAGCATCGATGTGGAATTAGGTCTGTGAAGAAATCTCCCAACAGATGAAACAGATGGGACAGATGAAATGGGTTGGATAAATGTTCTTACATTTTGTGCTCCAACTGGATGTTATCCTCCAGCTGAAGCAAGGGTAAAAGATGATTGAGGGAAACAAGAGACTTCTGATTTCCTGTTTTTTGCTTCTCCTATTTCTGTATCAAATTTCTTATGCAGGAAATACATCTCAAACATTATTTTTGAATGAGCATGAAGAATCGGATACTTTGAAAATCTGCGATAGATGGTTGGCTTGGGACAAAGTCGAACATTTTGGGATTAGTGCCTTTTTATCAGCTACCTCTTATGAGATCTTTCGGGATTTCTATCATAATAATCAGGAATCCTCTTTGTATTTTTCCAGTGCTTTAACTTTCAGTTTGGGTGTGGGAAAAGAGATCTATGATGAAAAGAGGCCAAATGGAAGATTCAGTTATAAGGATCTGGTAGCGGACATCTTGGGAATCGGGTTGGGTTTATGGATAGCGACAAGATAAGGGAGATGTCATCTGTCCGCAGCCCTTCGACTTAGCTCAGGACAAGTTGGCCGTCCAACGCTAAGAAACTCTCGCCTTCGGCGGACGGTGGATGATAAAGTGAATAACGAATGAATAATTCTGCAGCAAAAAGCAAATCGGCCACGGCAAGCTGGGCACTTTACGATTTTGCCAACACCATCTTCTCCATGAATATCGTCACCATGTATTTTGCTCAGTGGATCATCGTGGACAACAAAAAAGAAGATATCTATTACAGCACCAGTTATGCCCTCTCCATGTTTTTGGTGGCAATCACCATGCCTGTTTTAGGAGCGATCTCTGATGGCAAAGGGAAAAGGAAACCCTTTCTTCTGACGCTCACCTTAGGCTGTATCTTCTCAACGATTTTGATAGGAATGATAAGCAACAACGTAGTGAACATAAATACAAAGATTCTTTTGGCTTTAACCTTTTTTGTGGTGGCTAATTTCTGCTATGAGGGAGGATTGGTCTTTTATAATGCTCTTCTTCCGGAGGTGAGCACAAAAGATGATATTGGAAGAGTTTCCGGCCTTGGCGTATCCTTGGGATATGTGGGAGCAATTGTGGGTTTATTGTTGGTCAAACCTTTCGTGGAGGGAAATCTATTTGGAATGAAGATGCCTTTTACCCAACACGGAGGAAGAGAAAATGCATTCATCCCCACCGCTTTGTTTTTTCTATTATTCAGTCTTCCAATATTTCTATGGACAAAAGAGAAAATTAGCGAACGATTGGACAGAGGGAAAGCGAAAATTAAGGTGGCTTTTTTGAGGGTATGGGAGGGAATCTCCAACACTCAAAAATATCCGGGGGTCTTGAGATTTCTGATAGCCAACTTCTTTTTAGCCGACGCTATTGCCACGGTAAGTATCTTCATGGCAGTCTATGCTCAACTGGTGATGGGCTTTCCTGATTCGGTCAAGATCTGGTTTTTCATCGTTTCCACTACCTCCGCCGTGATCGGCTCCTTTTTGTGTGGATATGTTACAGATTTTATCGGTCCCAAAAAAACCTTGCTCTTTGTAATCATCGGATGGATATTGTCCTTGTCTGTGGTTATATTCATCGCCGACCGAACCATCTTTTGGATTATTGGCTCTTTGGTGGGAATTTTTTTAGGATCAACTTGGACTGCCTCCCGGCCACTTCTGACCAGCTTGGCACCAAAGGAAGTTTTGGGTCAGTTTTTTGGTTTATATTCGTTATCAGGAAAGACCGCTGCCATCCTGGGACCAATCATCTGGGGATTTGTGATCCTCTATTTTAAAGCCGATAAAATTGTAGTTCAAAATGTGATTTCTTTCCTGAGAAACTTGGGTC
Source organism: candidate division Zixibacteria bacterium SM1_73 (assembly GCA_001304225.1). Classification (GTDB taxonomy): domain Bacteria; phylum Zixibacteria; class MSB-5A5; order MSB-5A5; family SM1-73; genus SM1-73. The sequence continues at coordinate 17,921 of LJVD01000065.1, read as the reverse complement.
TTGCCTTCAACGATCAAGTGATCTCGACCATCCAGTATCGTTTTGCTGTAGGGTCTTTAGTAGTAATGATGATCTTGGGTTTGATCATATTTCTAAAGGTCCCGGATAAATTCAAAATAGAACGTGCGGAGTAGCGAGATTCGTCTTTGCGGTAATCCAATTCTGCTGCTCCAAAATCGGAGGAATCTTGACATCCTGGCATGAATACGTGGGCGTGTCCCACATACATTCCACGGATTCAGATGGGTCTAAGTCTGTTCCGGAGATTATCAGGATCGGGCAGAAGACCGGCTTGGATTTCCTTTTTTTCTCCGACCATATGACCCTAAGATCGCTTCATCAGGGTTTGGAAGGATGGCACGGTAACACGTTTGTCTTAATCGGATATGAGATACACGATAAATCCAGCAGAAATCATTATCTGGCTTTCAATATTGATGAAGTTCTCCCAGGCGAATTCTCTCCGCAAGAATATGTGAAAGAGGTAAATAGGCGAGGCGGTTTGGGGATTATTGCTCATCCAGATGAGACCCGAGTTCTGCCTCAGTTTCCTGCCTACCCCTGGACAGCCTGGGATGCAGAAGAATTCGACGGGATCGAAATCTGGAATCAGATGTCCGAATGGATGGAGGGAATAAACAAGCTTAATATGCTCAAAATGTTTGTCTCTCCCAGAAGGTATCTTACCAGCCCCACTCCGAAGACTTTGAGAATATGGGACCAGTTAAATAAGCAAAGAAAGGTCTTTGGGACAAGTGGGGTGGATGTGCACGCCTATCCGTATGGAATTGGTCCATTCAAATTGATAATTTTCCCTTACGAGGTTCAATTCAAATCCTTAAGAACCCATTTGCTCTTGGAAACACCGTTGTCTTCGGATGATCAGATCGCCAAAAAACAAATCATCGATGCTCTGAAAAATTGCCAACTTTTCATCTCCAATTACCGCTGGGGAGATGCCAAAGGATTCTCCTTCTATGCGGAAAGCAAAGACCGGATCGCCAAGATAGGAGAGAGCATAAGCTCCCAGGACAATGTTACCTTCATTATTAAAACCCCGCAGAAATGCCGGATCAAACTCCTCCGGGACGGAACAACGATTTCTGAGGGCGTCGGTAAGGATTTGGAGTATTCTTGCCAGAAACCAGGCATTTATCGTGTAGAAGCATACAAGGGAAAAAAAGGATGGATTTTCTCCAACCATATCTGGTTAGTTTAACATGATCTCACCCGTTAGTCAGGGGTACCTTTACCCCTGACCATGTTAGCACAGGATAAGGTATTCTAAAAATTGTAGATCAGCCCTGGCGTCCATACGGATCCGTAGGATAGCCTGGTCGACAAAAAAGATGAATTAGGGTTTAGCAATAAGATTAAAACGATGCCTTTGACGAGAGAACAAAAGGATATAGTGGAAGGTGTTGGAAAGCCAATGCTTGTTTTGGCAGGACCAGGAACAGGCAAAACGGAAGTCTTAGCCCACAGAATTCTGCATTTATTGCAGAAGAATTTAGCATCAAAAAAGGAGATTATTGGTATCAGTTTTACAACCAAGGCAGCAGAACAGATGCGAAACAGACTCGTAGAGCTTGGTTTGGCAATCGAAGATCAGCCATTGATATGCACATTGCATTCTCTTTCTGCCAAAATGCTTAAAGAAAAAGGCAATGAAATAGATCTACCTGAAGAATTTCTAATTGCAGATAGCTATGAGGCATCTCTTGTGTTAAGTGATGCTATCTTTGATATTGATCCAAAAGTAATAGGCGAAATAAAGGAATACTCAAAAAGAATCTTGCTATTAAAAGCAAATCAGAAACGGCCAGATGATATTCCAAACGGTTTATTTAAGAAGATGTATATGAGATACCAAAAGCTATTACGATTCCATTCTGCTTTGGATTTTCAAGATTTGATATTGGAGGCTTGCAAACTCCTGGAAATATACGCTCCAGTCAAGAATTTCTATCAGGAAAGAAGTAAAAATTTATTGGTTGATGAGTTTCAGGATATAAATAAGGCTGAGTACTCCCTACTTAAATTACTTGCTGATAGAGGAACTGGGCTTTTCGTAGTTGGAGACGACAAACAAAGTATCTATGGTTGGCGTGGAGGAGATACTAAAATTCTTCTAGGATTTACTCGAGATTTTGTTGGGGCAATTGAAAAACCAATGACAGTATGCTTTCGTTGTCCAGAGAAGATTATAAGAGGTGCTGATGAATTTATCAAACGAAAGCCGCCCCTAATTCCTCTTCAGAAAGATTCGGAGCCGATTGGAATTCTTGATTGTAAGAGTGATGTTCAAGAGGCAACATATATTTCCGACTGGATTAAAACTGGCATCAAGCATAATGAATACTCACCTAAGGATATAGCCATCCTATACCGTGGTGAAGATATTGCAGATAAGATTGCTGAAAGTCTTACTGACGCAGGTATTCCTATAATAAGACCTTCTCCTGAAGAGACAAAACATGTAAGAGAATTTATTGCTTGCCTAAGACTTATTGTTGACAGACGTGACAGTTTGGCTTTAAGGGTATGTCTAGCATCGAATTTAGCTAAGGGTATTGGAAGCAAAGGCATAAAGAATATCCGGGACTATGCAGAAACTAATGAATGTTGTTTGTGGGATGCATTGATAATCGCCCAAAATAAAGACTCTTTTAACAGATGGCATAAACCTTTGAAGGCTTTTAATCAACTTTTTGAATATTTGTCAACACTCACTACTAAAGTAGAGTTAAATAAGTTACTTTATGAGGTAGCAAAATCCTTCGGCTATGAAAAAGAGCCAAGAATAATAGAAATGGTGAAGAAATCTGAGCAGATACCACCTGTGCGGAGTTTATATGATTTCATCCAGGAGATCCGAGGCTTAAAGGGAGAGAAAAGTGCTGATCCCAGAAAATCAGGAGAGGAGCAAGTTAATGCTGTATTATTTATCACCATGCACTCTGTTAAAGGGCTACAGCGAAAAGTCATTTTTGTACTCGGTATGGAAAAAGGAAGTTTCCCTCAATTAAATGCAGATGTTGCGGAACAAAGAAGGCTTTGTTATGTGGCCATGACCAGAGCTGAGGAGAAACTCTTTCTGTGCTACGCAAACAAACGCGAGGGAAAATCAGCACAAGGATACAAATTCTATGATAAGTCGTCATTCATATTTGATATTCCTGATTCCTACAGAGAATTTATACGGCCGAATTATTAAAATTTAACCTGTTGGTCAGGGGTACCCTTACCCCTGACCATAATTCCCACGCGACAAAGTATCCTAAAAATTGTAAGTTAACCATGGCGTCCAGATGGATCCGTAGGATAACCTGGTCGACAAAAAGAACTAAATTCTTGGGATCGAATTTACTCTCTCTTGACTTCAACTAAGTTATTGTCTCTTTCCCGGTCAATCAAAATCACGTAAGGGTCGATCCCTGCCCGAACCGGTTTTTTGTCCACTATGATTTCAATATCCGATCGGTTCTGGGTTAATTTATGTTTCTTCAAGTATAGTTCTTCGCCATTCTCTCCAAGAACACCGATGTTGATATAATCATCAATGGGGATTTCGGTTTGGTTGCCGATGCTGTCGGCCCTGAACTTATGGGTAGAAACTGTCAAATTGACTTTGTATTTTTCATTCTCCATTTCTTCATAAGTTGCTGATTTGGCTTCATTCTCCCACAGCGTGATGGTCTCGAAAAGATCAGTAATGAAGTACTGGAGGCTATCGGGTGTGACGGCCTTGAAGGCGTTTACGACATCCAGAGATATGGGAAACACATCTTCGGTGTGCCCATACTCCTCCACCACTCTTCTCAGAGCCCTGTTCACCCTATCCTCACCAATGTAATCCTGCAGTGCATACATCAAGACTGTGCTTTTAGGATAGTTCAGATAATACTGATCTGCATAACTCCTCATCAGGGGTCGTTCGCCGGCAACGTCTTTTTTCCGTCTTGCCAGATACCTGTTCATCTCTTTTTTCAAGAGCTTCCGCGATATGTTCTTCCCGTATTCCTTTTCCAGACACATAACCTCAACATACTGGGCCATGGTCTCGGTCAGCATTTCGGCACCTTCGGCTTCCGCAGGCTTGACGATATATGCCCACCATTGATGGGCCATTTCGTGTGTACAGACGCCGAACACCATGTCGATTTCACCGGTGTCTTCGAGGTTGCTGATGAACCCGGCATCCTCGCGCCAGGTAAAGAGTGTGGGCTGGGAACGGGCCCCAAAATGAACATAGTTAGGTATTTGAGCAATTCGGACGAATCGGTAGGGGAAGGGACAGAAATTCTTGGTGCAGTAATCGAAGGATCGCTTCACACCCTTGATCATGCGCGGCACATTGTCGGGATACCCCCTATCATAATAAACCTCAATCTTGATCCCTTCATATTCGTCTTCGGCCACTTCGTATTCCGAGGAAGCAAACACAAACTCATTAGCCATGGGACCTTCAGACTTGTAATGGAAATAACTTCTACCATTCTCCGTCCATTGCTTGATCAGGTTCCCGTTAGAAACAACCTTCTGAGGACCGCTCGTGCTGATAACGGCCTCATATTCAGCAAGGTCGAACCGCAACTCGCAGACTGACTTACTTGCTACCTCCAAGGGGGGACTCTTGGGTTTTTTCGGGAGACCGAACTTCTCCCGATCTCTTTCCTTCTTAAGCTCCAGGTTACGGACGTATCCGATGAGCGGAAAGTAGTCGGGGTACTCCGATGTGAGAAGAAAACAGGTTCCTTTCCGGGCAAGCTCATTCTTCGGATTGTTCTCAGTGAATCCCTCTGCCCGGGCCATGAGGTCGAACTCGAGTCGGATTTCCGATCCAGGGTTCAAAGGATTCTGGAGTTCGAATATGCGAAAGCCATACTCCCGACCGTGATGTGTGAGCGCAGCCGACGGCGAGAATTCGAGCCTGTTGATTTGTGTGATGTGCTGATCGGAGAGATTGACTAATACCTCGTCAATCTGCTGATCCGTCTTGTTCTTAAGGATATAATGCCCTTTGAGGGAGGCTTTCCTCTCTTCGGGGAATATGTCCACTTGAAGATTCACCCTGACCATTTTTGGCTGGGGAGCGTTCTTGTACTGCGCATATTTCTTTTCGTAATCTGCCTGTATTCGTTTTCTCTCGTTTCTTGACGTATATTGATTCAGAATGTATTTATTATAAGAAATGTACCCGCCCGTTGCCAGGAACAGGACCAGCAAGATACCCAATGCCCAACCAAACTGTCTGTTCAGTTTCTGTAGTCCCACCCTCAATCGGAATTTCAGGGCCGTTTCGTTGCTACGGCGCCATAAAAGTGATGTCAGGATACCGAGGATGCCTGCGAAGGAAAGCCAGTAGATCGAGTACCAGATTATAAGGAGGCCGTAATGTCCGAACCCGTTTAGGTTGGAATAGATAAACGGAGGCAACTGGCCGTATCGGAACAAGAAATTCTCTGCCTTTAAAACCTCGAAGATGATCAGATCGGCGGCTACAAAAAGTGCGGAGATGAAGAAGCCAAGGATTTTGTTACCGACCAGGTTGTGGATGAAAAAGACGATAACCGTCAAAAACCAGAATTTCAGCAGCGTGATGCCGAACAGGTGCCTGAAGTAGAGACCCAATTCGATGTCGGTGTAGCCGAAGCCGATCACCTGCGTGACGATCCCCGTAAGCATGGCGAGGATGACGTAGAGGAGCTGGATAGACATCATGGTGAAGAGCTTAGAAAGATATGATCCCGTTCTCGCCAAATGATAAGACCGCCGAAGAAGATGGTGAGTGGAATCATGTAGATCCAGATATGCATGCTTTGATCCAGAAACCGTGAAGTGAGGGGGTAAACGTTATCTCCCATAGGTCCGGCATTTAAGGCAAAATTCACGACCAGCTCGCCCATAGCCATGAAGGTCAGGATGAGGAAAGCGGGGTGGAAGACGATTCTCTTGAATTCTCTGAGGACCAGGTGGAGGCACTTTTTCAGTTGGAAAGGAAAAGCATCGTCGATGATCGTTGGCCGGATTGTTCCCAGTGCACGGACACCTTGGAATTCGATATGTTCGACGTCGGTTCGTTTTTCTTTCTTCTTTTCTAGGACCGAAACGAATTGAAACCGCTTCCAGGTATAGAAAAGAATGGCCAGACTGACCGCCATCCATATGATTCGGTTCAATATGAGAGGAGCCTGCAGTGGAATTTGGTTGACGTTGATGTCGGCCACCGTCCAGTATCTGGTCAAAATGTCCAGTGCGGAGATGCCAAAGGGGTCCAAGAGGATCTTGGCGGTGTCGTTTTCCCAACCGGTAAAGCCACCCTGCACCGCGCCGTAGATCATAAGGAATCCAACACCTGCCAGATAGGTCATCAACATCCTTCGGCTCAGGGTTGCCAGGGAGAAGAAGATGCTGGCGATGAAGAGCAGGTTTGGAATCAATATGACCACTGCCGGAAGTAGGAACGACGACAGGCCAAACGGGCCGTAATATCTGGGATCGATGACCAGACAGCCTACGACAAACCCCAGGGCGATGCCGGAATAGATAAGAATATTAGCGGTGAATCCGCCAAGAAACCGTCCACCCAGATAGGAAGCCTTGCTCATCGGAATGGTAAAGAAGAAGTCGTGGATCCCAATGGCGAAATCCCGAGTCACCGCGCGCCCCACCATGACCATGGTGAACAGCACCCCGACCACGCTGAAGCGCGCCGTCAGCTTGGCGATGAGGAGGGGCGCGTTGTGCCATTCCTTTCCGATGCTCAATCCCATAATGTATGAATTTGGATTGAGATTGGAGGCGAAAAGATATGCCCCGAAAAGCAGCAGAGCACAGAAGATGTAAAAGGAAAGACTTTGCAGATTTCTTTTGAATTCGGCCAGATAAATGCTTAAAAACATGAATATTGACCTCGTGTAGAAGTGACTGAAGAAAGCAAAAATCCAAAGTGATTATAGCCATTCATATTAATGATCTGTCTTGTATACCTTGGCCATCTTAGAGGCCTTTAGTTCGCTTGGCTTAAATGATAGAAATACACATCCTCCACCGACGGTTTGATGTTCGAAAATCCGTTTTCAGGATTGGTTTCACTGTAGATACGGATGAACGTCGTGCCTGCGAAGAGTCGTGTTGATATCACATCGTACTTCTCTTCGTGCTTGGGTAGCTCACCCTTTGGGATTTCTTTTTCCCAAATCTTTCCTTTTAGTTGCGACATGGCGTCCAGGGTGTTCTCTTTTAGAATGATTCTCCCCTTGTCTATGATGGCCATGTTCATGCACAGATCGCTCACGTCATCAACGATGTGTGTCGAGAGAATGACCACAATGTTCTCGCCGATTTCGCTGAGCAGGTTGTGAAAGCGGACCCGCTCTTCCGGGTCCAGTCCGGCGGTCGGCTCGTCGACGATGATCAGCTTGGGATTTCCGATAAGCGCCTGGGCGATGCCGAAGCGCTGCCTCATTCCGTTGGAATAGGTGCCCAGTTTTTGCTTCCGCTCATTCCAGAGATTGACCCGCTTCAGGAGTTCTTCGACCTTCGCCTTTCTTTCTTTTTTGTCTCTAACACCTTTCAGTAGGGTAAAATGATCCAGCAGATTGTAGCCTGTATCCTTGGGATAGAATCCGAAATTCTGGGGCAGGTAACCCAGCACCTTTTTGACTTCGCTTTTTTGTCTTAGGACATCGATGCCTTCAAACGATATTTCGCCGGAATCGGCTTCCTGCAGCGTGGCAATGGTTCGCATCAAGGTGGATTTCCCAGCCCCGTTGGGACCCAAAAGGCCGAAGAGTCCAGTAGGAATGTCTAAGGAGACATCGTCCAAGGCCACAACGCCGTTGGCATAGGTTTTGGAAAGATTGTTAATTGATAGTTCCATGATTTTTTATCCTCCTATATTTTCTAAGTCCATTCTAATATCCGTCCAAAATATCAGACAGTGGATTCTCACAAATGTTGCATGCCTTTTTACCCTTTTTAGGTTTCTGCCTACCCCACTTGAAAGCGTCCCACAAGTATCTTTTTTCATCGTAAATAATACCAGCGACAGCAAGGATATTCGTGAGCTTCTCTATTCGGGTGCTTCAGCATTTCAGCTCCAGCCTCTTTTCCTGAATCTCCTTCGAGTGTTCTTCTGTCTTCGTCACTATCCATTGTAACGGCTTAGTCAATATTTTGTTTCACAGAATCTAAGGATGGAGGGCCCGCAGGAAGGAGCGAGGCGTGCTCCAATGACGACTGACATCATAAAGAGAGCAGCAGGGGAGAAGCATCGGGCATCGGCTCTTCCAAACTTGCCAGAAAAGTTCTAAAATCGTCCACGAACCGAATCTTCATAGAAGATGAACTACAAACGAAGAATAGGGAGCCCGAAATTTTCGATTTGTCTTTCCAGAGATTTACTATCTAGAGTATATAAAACAGCATAAAAAGAGGAAACACCACACAATACAATGTTAGCTAAGTCCTCGGTGTTATTTACCGATTAGTATCTGGTGCCTTCTCTTGTTCGGACAGACTATTAGGCTGATAAGACTGTGCAAATCTTTCTTCAGGATTTGATAGAAGTACACAGCTGTCCGCAGGCGGCCTGGATGTCTTCGCCTTTGCTTTTTCGCAAGGTGACTGTGGGACAACGGGGATAAAGATAATCCCTAAAGGCAGTAATCTTTTCCTCAGAAGGTTTTTCGAAGGGCAAATCGGGGACGGAATTATAGGGTATTAGATTGATCTTGCAGGGAATCCCTCTCACCAGCTTTGACAGTTCCAAAGCATCTTCTTCGGAATCGTTAAAGTCTTTTATCAAAACGTATTCAAAGGTAAGCCTCAATTTCTTCTTTTTGGCATAATATTTGACGGCTTCTAACAGGGTGTTCAAGGGGTATTTTTTGTTTATGGGCATCAGTTGGCTTCTTTTTTGGTCGTTGGGGGCGTTGAGTGAAATAGCCAATCTTATTCTCCAGGTTAAGTCCGCCAACTTCTTTATCATGTTGGGTATGCCCACAGTGGATAGGGTAATTCTTTTGCCAGCGAAAGAGAGACCCAGCTCGGAGTTGACGATTTTCAAAGCCTTGATGGTATTCTCATAGTTCAAAAGGGGCTCCCCCATGCCCATGAGCACCACATGAGTGGGTCTGTGATCCTTCAGTGCTAAGATTTGATCCACAATCTCGCCAGGGGTTAAGTTTCTTTTAAAGCCCATCTTCCCAGTAGCACAAAAGGCGCACCCCAGAGGACATCCCACTTGGGTGGACACACAGATGGTAGTTCGGTCATCTTCCCACATTAAGACCGCTTCAATTCTCTCGCCGTCCCTTAGTTCAAAGAGAAATTTCTTCGAAAAGTCAAGCTCGGAAGTTTGCGCCTTGATTAGTCTTATGGTATCTATACATGCGATGGAGCTTAGCTTTTCCCGGAGGCTCTTGGAGAGATCAGTCATCTGGCTGAAATTAGTGCTTCCTTTATCATAAATCCACGAAGCCAGCTGATTGGCTTTATAAGTTCTTTCTCCCAATTCCTCAAGCAGTTTTTCCAAGTCGTCTATCCAGAGCCCTTTCAGATTTATCTTCTCTTTCATATAAATTGTCCGCAGCCCGATGCCTGCCGACCGCTGCAAAAATGGTAAATTAAAGCAGCGGATTTTTTTTGTCAGGTTCGTCAGCTAGTTCTATGAATTCGCTGGGCACAAATTCACCCAAAACCACGACTCCCATATCATAGAATTTTGTTCCGTTTTGAAAAGCTTCTTTTGCCTTTATGATGAAAACTATTGGGTTTCTGGATCTTCTTCTCCCCACTTGAAATGCCTCTTCTTTGCTTTTGCTCAAATGAACGTATCTTCTTTTCATCGGTTTTAAGCCTTCAGCTAAAATTGTCTTTTTCATGGCCGGACTTGTCCCATGGTATAGATATTCCAGAGGTTCCGAGGGTTCAACGTCAAGCTGGACTTGGATGGAATGACCATATCTTGCTCTGATTTTATCTCCCTTTATCTCAAATCTTCCTTTGGGGCAGTTTTTCACTACTTTTTCTACATCAGACAATTGAACGTCCCCATACCGATTTTGGAGCACGACAAGTAGATCCTTTGTATTCACAAAACCGAAAGGATCGAGTTGCAGTCCAAAATTTTCAGGCTTATGTCTTAACACGAAGCTCATGAATTTTGATATTCCGACGTATCTATACATGGTCTTTGTTATCTCAACAAATCCTTTTTAGATTCCAAAACATCCTTTAATTCGAATAATAAGCGATTTTTTTTCTTCGTCAACCATAAAAGGTGAAAAATTTGCAATGAAACACTATTGAGAAATGGAGCCTATTACATGATCAAGGCGGGATATGATCCAGGAGGCATGATTCAACTTTTTAGGAGATTTAGGCAAACGGAGAAAAGAAGAAAAAACACATTTTTGGTCAGTTCTTAGTTTCTCATCCACCATCACCTGATCGAACAGCTGGGGCGGAGGAACACAGTAAGTCCTTCAATCTGGGTGAGAAAAAACTGGTTTTTGGGGGAGAAGAGTATAAAAACATTAAATCAGGATTTGGGTGAATTTCCCAATTGAGCAGAAACAACATTTTTCTGTGATCTGAGAGCTTTTGTTCTGATACCAACCCCAATGATTGACATCGGATCCGGGTTCATCTTTAGGGGGATCTGCGAGTTACGCTATTTTGTTGCCAAATTAAAAAGGCGTCCCATTAAAGCTGGGACGCCTTTCTGATTTCTTTTTAACTTTTACCAGGGATCCCCTGGCAAAGGATCGGGACCAGCCTTATAGAGATAATCTATTAAGTACACAATGTCCTCAATGTCAATTATCCTATCTGGTCCGTTCATATCAGCCGATATGGGGTGTGGGGGAGGTAAACCGCCTTTAAACAGGTAATCGAAAAGGAAAACCACGTCTGCGCTGTTGCGTATGCCATCAAAGGTTACATCTCCAGGCCAATACTCAATCACAGGAAAATCCCCTAAGACGAACTGAGGAGCATAGCCTAACGGCTCATTGCTGACAAATGTATAGTGATTTACAGGGGGAAAGAAACTAGTGTCCACTGTCACCAAATCAGTCTTACCGTACACGGTAAAACACAAGGTGGTAAAAAGACCTCGAGCAGGAGGAATTGGAGGTTCTGATACTGGAATCCCTCCGATCATCACTTTGTTTGACGCAGTGTCTGGGTTGACTATTCTGTATTCAAGCTCCTCAAATACGCTTTCCCTAAAAGTAACGGAATCAAATGATACTGGTCCGGACCAGTGAAAAGGTAGGATCATGGCCCCCACCTCATCATCGTTTACAACCTGAATATGAGCGTAGAATATTCCCGGACCACTGGGCAAAGGATAATAGGCGCGGTCGGGGTAGAATGAAACCGAATCTGGGCCTCCAGGATCATTGGGATCTTCCTCGCTTACCAAGGGGAACTCTCCTCTACGGAACCGTGGCACATAGGTTACCGAATCTTCTGTGCTAAACAATAGATGTTCTTCTGGAAGAGGGGAATTGGCAGTAGTATCAATGATCAGGGTGCCGATATCGGTGGTGGAAAAATATAATTTTACCAACATTCCTCTACCCTCAGGTATAGGCGGCTGTAGTCCCACATCCGCAGTAACCAGGAACTTTTTGTTGGGGTTGTCTATGCTTACATTTTTGTCCCCCACATAGCTGATCCTGCTTCCGAAAAAGCTGGTGGAATCGATGGTGGCAGGACCTGTCCAGGTCAGGGGAATTTGTAATGCAATAACATAAGCATCGTTTCTAAAATATACCGGTATGGCAACCTTCCCCACTTCAGGAGGCTCTGGGACCAAAAAGCCCCTGGAACTAAAGAAGACCGAATCTGGTCCGGCGGGATCATTAGGATCCTGGTCTGCAAAAGTGGAGTTGAAAAGCGAAACCAAAAGGATCATGATTCCCAACAATAAAACCAAAAATGACTTTTTCATCTTTTCCTCCTTAATTTATAGCGTCACCAAGAGAAGCATGCTCAACAAAATGTTTGCTTTCCACGAAAAACATCTGCTCAGACAAACTCATTAGCCGAGAGAACAAATCCGATCCTCTCTAACATAAACTCTAAACCTAATATAAACAAACCGGAAACATAGTCAAGAGAAATTTTTACATTTTTTTTCATTAATTGCAGGTTAAAAGATCTTGTAAAAGGGTCTTTATTTACTATATTATGAGCGCAACAGATTAAGGTAACAGCTAAGAATGAAAGCATTACGAGGGGTTTAAGTGAAAAACCAATGTCGGGCCATAACATTAAAAGGGAAAAGATGTAAGAGAAAAGCTCTGTCCAATGATAAATATTGTAAAGTCCACCTGCGTCTCGCACTTCGCCCCAAACAGAAAGAGTTATCCTTACCCAGGAGTCCATCTCTCTGGGTTCCAGTGGCTTTAACCATAATATTTGCCCGTTTGAACGTTTATCTTCTCATAAATGTGTCAGGACCTCAGTTCCTAAGATCCTGCGGAGTGCACCGTGCGGTGCACACCTGCGGACTGGACACCTTTTTAAGCATCGGTCACCAGGATTCCGCCAAAGGTGTGAACCGTCCGGCTCGCCCCAAAGGCGGGAGAGTAAAGCTCCTGACGGAGATATTATAACTATTAACATGAAATTACGGTATTAATAAGCAGGAGGAGGGAAATATGAAGCAAGAAAACCAGATGATCGCAGTTTGTGGCTTGGACTGCAACGGATGCGGCATTTTTCAAGCAACAAATGATCCCCAAAGAGCACAAAAAATTGTAGATTGGTTCAAAAAGGAAAGAAATGAAGAGGTAAAGATAGAGGATATTCGTTGCTTGAACTGTAGAGGTGATCGAACAAAACATTGGTCTCCCGACTGTTGGATACTTCAATGCTGTGTTGACAAGAAGGGATTGGAATTCTGCTATGAATGTGAAGATTTTCCTTGCGACAAACTTAGCCAGTGGGCCAAAACAAGCAAGGGATATGAAGAAGCTTTAAATCGACTCAAAGAGATGAAAAAGAAATGAAGAGGCCATTTCTTGAAGAGAGAAAAATTATGGAGACTATTGCAGGATTGCCTAAGAGTTCTTTCACCATCCTTGATTTTATAGAGACGTTCAAGCAGTTATTTCCGGATCAGTGGCAGAGACTGGTTGAAAGATATGGTCTGTTTGGCCAGAGGAAGAGATATACCGTGGCGACATACCTTGCGAACAGGCTTTATCTTCATTCGCATAAATCCGAGTCTTGTTTGGAGCCATTTCAAAAATACAGAAAGGGCGGAATGGGAGACTATCGCCGAGCAACCAGGGAGGAGAAAGAATCCTTTGGAAGCCTCTGGATAGCGATTTACCGTAAGATAAAAGAAGGATGAATAAAAAATAACGTGCTTCTCCATTTTAGTTGTAGGCCTTCTTGAGAGAGAAAAGACCTTAAGGACTTAAGGAAGTTGACATTTTAAGAACCGCACCTCCGTCCCCCTCTCCATTTCATGGAGAGGGGGAGATAGGGGGTGAGGTGAAAAAACTAAATTTCTGTTGTCACAGAACATAAGCTCATACATTGGCAACTCTTTTGGAGCACAGCCAAAACCAATAGATTGACATGGAAGATAGGATTGCGATGATAGAGGAAATAAGTATTGACACCAAGATAAAATTGAACAATAGCGTTGAAATGCCCATCTTCGGATTAGGCACATATCAAACTCGGAGTGGCAAAGAAACACAAGCGGCTGTCCTTTATGCCTTAGAAGCTGGTTATAGACTTATCGACACCGCCAAAATCTATGGGAACGAGAAAGATGTTGGAGAAGTTGTCAGAAAAAGTGGCATTCCACGGGAGGAGGTCTTCATTACTACAAAATTATGGAATTCCGACCACGGCTACGAAGCCGCTATTGCTGCTTGTGAAAAAAGCCTCAAAAGTCTTGGCCTTTCCTATATCGACCTCTATTTGATTCATTGGCCTGTAGAAGGTCTCCGAAATGAAACATGGAGAGCTATGGAGACACTGCAGAAAGAGGGGAAATGCCGGGCTATTGGTGTAAGCAATTACATGATTTGGCATCTGGAGGAGCTTTTGAGGAGTTCATCGACTGTTCCTGCAGTTAATCAGGTTGAATTTAGTCCGTATCTTTATCAAAAGGACCTTTTAGAATTCTGTCGTTCTCATAACATCCAATTAGAGGCATATAGTCCTCTCACCAAGGGGCAAAAGCTGAGTGATCCCAAACTTGTGGCCATCGCATCAAGATATTCCAAAAGTCCCGCTCAAATGCTCATCCGCTGGGTGTTACAACATGGTGTCATAGTCATACCAAAGTCATCCAAAAAGGAAAGGATTTTTGAGAACGCAGACGTTTTCGATTTTACAATCTCTCCGGAAGACAAAAGCGTTCTGGATTCTTTTAATGAAAACTTACGCACAAGCTGGGATCCTTCTACGGCTTCATAAAATTCTTGCTCCTCTAACATAAATGAACTCTGAATCATAGTGTTTAGGATGTGACTATGCCTGTATGGATAATGTTGGGTGGAATATTGTTTCCTGTTCTTTTTATTCTTTCCTCATGGATAAGTGCAAAATCTGGGAGATTTGGCAACAAGTTCGTGAGAACGTCGATCATACTTACAGGCATAGTATTTCTTGCAGGTATGATTTTTGGCCTTCCTTTTGTTCACCAGCCAAGATTATCAAATATCCATCTGCGGTTTTTTGTGGGGGTACCTTTGACTATACTTGGAATGGGCTTTAGAATGCATCCTCTGATATATTTCAAAAAAATGAAGACTCGACCAGACCTTCTCACATCTAAATGGGTTCTCACCCTTCACGGACCAGCCTGTTTCGTTACAAGTGGTCCATATCGCATTGTAAGGCAGCCTCAGTACGTTGGGGGTATAGTTTTTATCATAGGCTGGTTTTTAATCTGGGGTGGACTTTATAGCTTTTGCATATTACCGATTTTGATCATCTTCATATTACTCTGGGCTCCCATTGAAGAGAAATATATTTTGGAAAAGTCGTTCGGCAATGAATACAAGGAGTATAAGAAAAAAGTGGGAATGTTTTTCCCAAAAGTAAGAAGGAAATAATGAGTCATCGGACACAAAAAATTGAACCTTTTCGTTCACATTCCGTCTAATAGAGCGAATCTGATCTTCCCGGCTAATCGGGACAACCCAAATCGCTTTCGGCAATTTCAGATACATGCAAGATATTGTCTAAAATCGGGACATAGCAGTGAAACCAAGACAAATCAGACCAATAGCAATATGTGTTTTCAGAGATAAGGACAGGCTTTTCTTGATGGAGTGCTATGATCCTGCCAAAAAGGAGATATTCTATCGTCCGCTGGGAGGTGCCATTGAGTTTGGCGAACACAGCCGCGAATCTATCGTTCGCGAAATTCGAGAAGAGATAGGGGCGGAAATCGAGGATTTAACTTACATTGGTATGATCGAAAACCTTTTCGTTTATGATGGCAAACCAGGACACGAGATCGTATTGGTCTATGAGGCGAACTTTGTTGATTCGCATCTA
Source organism: candidate division Zixibacteria bacterium SM1_73 (assembly GCA_001304225.1). Taxonomy (GTDB): domain Bacteria; phylum Zixibacteria; class MSB-5A5; order MSB-5A5; family SM1-73; genus SM1-73. The sequence goes on along the minus strand of LJVD01000065.1, from coordinate 2,372 downwards.
TACCAGGTGGAATCGTTAAGATGTCGAGATGATGGTGAGGAATTCGTTGCCGTGTGGAAACCTATAGCCGAGTTTCGGGCTGGAAAGTCTCCCTTATATCCAGAAGGCCTCCTTGACCTGCTGGACGAGAAGACAGTCAGACGCCCGAACTTTTGACAACTCCAACTTAGCTGTTGACTAAATGTATCCCGAGCGTACGATAAGAACTGCAGCGTGTGCCTTCGCCGCTTCCCAAATTCGAGCAGCTCATAGGCGACGACTCAAAGATCAGAAATTTGATAGATGAAGACGAATGGTGTAGAGTCACGAATAAAAGAAGCATTACTTGATGAGGGAGCATCACTTGTTGGTTTCGCTGATTTGTCCGAAACTCCAGCGGATGCCCGTCATTCCATGAGATTTGCCGTGTCGATTGTTGTGGCATTGAATGCTTCTATCATTGAGAATATATGTGCCGGGCCGACCCAGGAATACTACTCTGAATACACCAAGGCTAATGCTCTGCTCTCACATTTGGGACAGTTAACTTGTAGTATATTGAGAGATCATGGACATCAGGCAATTCCAAAAGCGCCCACAGGAGTGGGAATCGATCCCCATACGCAAAGCACGGTTCTCCCGCACAAAACTGTAGCCACACGAGCAGGACTCGGATGGATAGGAAAGTGTGCGCTTCTTGTGACTGATGAATATGGTTCTGCCATTCGACTCACCACGGTTCTGACTGATGCTGAATTGGAAACGGCGATTCCGGTAGATTATTCACGTTGTGGTGATTGTGTGATTTGCGTGAACTCATGCCCAGGAAAAGCACCTTCAGGAAAGAACTGGAATGTTAATGTTTACCGGAACTCGTTCTTTGATGCCTTTGCGTGCGCAAGCGCAGCGAAGGAATATGCGCTCACCAAGATTGGGATTGATGATACCATTTGTGGAATTTGTATCTCAGTTTGTCCCTGGACTATGAGATACATTGAAAGGAAAGTTCACCACTGAGGAACGAATAGACAGACTCCGTTCTTAACCTCGCTTCGTCAAAATCTATTCCTCGAGGACACTTTAAAAAGACGGAACTTTAACTGCCATTTTTCGTTTAGTGATAAGGAGAATAACATATGACTTATCATACCGGCTACGAGAAGAGTGCGCATCTATATGATTTGTTTGACACCAAAGAAAATATCGAGTTCTTTCTTCATTATGGCTCCGAGGCAAAAGAGATCCTTGATATTGGTGCGGGGACCGGACGCATCGCTTTCCCGATTGCTGAAAAAGGTGTCAATGTTTTCTGTGTTGAAACCTCGCCGGCCATGAGAAGGCAATTGCTCAGAAAGCTATCTGCACGACCCGATCTCCTGGAACACCTCTGTTTGGTAGAAGGTAATGCCATGTCCTTTGATTTGGGTCGGACCTTTCCGGCAGCTTTCCTTTCCGGTAGCTTTGATCATTTTCTGAATGACCAGGAACGTTCGTCATCGTTGCTCAACATTGCCAGACATCTGAACCCAAAAGGCAAGTTGGTTTTCGATGTCTTCCTGGGATTCATGAAGGACACTCCTTTATCTCCGGCAGGTGTTGTGAAAAAAGGAAATATGGAATATCGTCGTTTTGTGGGAGGCAAGCTTCTTCCGGATGAAACCAGAGAAACGATACTTGTTTTTGAGGTATATCAGTCTGGCAAGTTGATAGAACGAGTTGAAGAAAGATCGCTGGTAGGGGTAATTGATCGCGAGAAGCTCCATCGTCTCTTAGGAAAGACTGGCTTCGGGGTGCAGCGGGAATTTGGCGATTATGATTTTGCCAATTTTCAAAATGGGCATTCACTACTGATAATAGAAGCTGTTAAGAAGAATTAGAGGGCATGTCACGAAGAAGCTTTTACAGGCAAACGCTTGTGATGCCAATTAAGAGAATATAATGAGAAAGTATTTTGTCTATTTGTTGATTTTCTCAATCATCGGTGTTGGTGATTCTTTTGCTTCATCTCTGGACATCACGTACCGGGGTTATGGCATAAGCATAGGTAATTCAAAGAGAATAAACGGCATGCGCCTTAATCTTGTTGACAGTGGAGTTGAAAGAATAAACGGACTCAATTTAACATTCTGGAAGCCAAAAGATAATCCCTATGCCGTAATGAATGGTTTTACCTTCGGACTGGTAGCGCCGGCAGCTAAAGAGCTAAACGGTCTTGCCTTGGGCGGGGTTGCGGTGGTGGGTGAGAAAATAAACGGCGTTGCTTTTGGGACAATTGGGCTGGCGTCTGATACAGTGCGTGGAATAGCCATCGGAGGCATCGGGATGGCGTGTGGAAGCATAGATGGTATCGCTTTTGGATCGGTTGGACTTGCGGATTGGAGTATAAACGGAAT